>JAFDWO010000126.1 GCA_018268415.1 Actinomycetota bacterium
GACGGATCGGTCGCACCCTCCGGCCCCCGGGGCCGGGATCGGGAGGGACCGTGGGAGCGCCGTGTCCCTCGCGTGAGGGATCCGCCTCACCCTCCCGCGGGGGTCCTCCGTGCTTCCCCCGGCCGCTCCCCGCACCCCCGGCCGTCTCGGCCACGGCCACAGCCTGCCAGGGCCGTGGACGAGACGGCCGCATCCCTTTCCCTGCGGGCGACAGCTCGAGGGGGCCGAGGCCCTTTCCGGGCGGCAGCCTGGGGGGTCGGGGCCCTTTCCCCACGGGCGGCAGCTTCCCGAGACCCCATCCCTTCCCAGGCGCCGGCCTGAAAGCCTTGTGACCCTTACCCAGCACCCTCGTGTTGGTGGGCCGAAAACTCAACTATGTCTTGAGTTTTAGGCCCATCAACATCGAGGTCGGGAGGAAGTGTGGCGCGGATTAGGTCGGCTAGGCGGGCGTCGGCCTCGGCGAGGTCGGAGCGCTCGTCGGGGCGTTGGCGGAGAAGGGCGTCGAGGTCGGGGCGGAGGGAGATCGCGGTGTCGACGGTCGGGTCGCCGCCGGCCTGGTAGGCGCCGATCGCGATCAGGTCCTCCTTGTCGCGGTAGGCGGCCATCAGGCGACGCAGCTCGGCGGCGGCGGCGATCGACTCCGGCGGCTGGATCTCGGTGGTCAGGCGGGAGACGCTCGCGAGGACGTCGATCGCCGGGTAGTGGTTGGCGTGGGCGAGATCACGGCTGAGGACGACGTGGCCGTCGAGGATCGAGCGCACCGCGTCGGCGATCGGCTCGTTCATGTCGTCGCCGTCGACGAGGACGGTGTAGAGGCCGGTGATCGAGCCCTCCGGGCTGGTGCCGGCGCGCTCCAGGAGGCGGGGGAGGAGGGCGAAGACGCTCGGCGTATAACCGCGCGTCGCGGGCGGCTCGCCGATCGCCAGGCCGACCTCGCGCTGGGCCATCGCGAACCGCGTCACCGAGTCCATCATCAGCAGCACGTCCGCTCCCTGGTCGCGGAAGTGCTCGGCGATCGCGGTCGCCGCGAAGGCGGCCTTGATCCGCACCAGCGCCGGCTGGTCGGAGGTGGCGACGACGACCACGCTGCGCTCCAGCGCCGCGCCCAGATCCCGCTCGACGAACTCGCGCACCTCGCGGCCGCGCTCGCCGACCAGGGCGATCACGTTGACGTCGGCGGAGGTCGAGCGGGCGATCATCCCCAGCAGGGAGGACTTGCCGACGCCCGACCCGGCGAAGATGCCGAGCCGCTGGCCCTGGCCGCAGGGGACGAAGGCGTCGAGCGCCCGCACCCCGAGCGCCAGCCGCTTCTCGATCCGCGGCCGGCCGAGCGGCTCGGGCGGGTCGGCGGACGCCGAGCGGGTGCCGCCGGCGACGAGCGCCGACCCGTCGAGCGGCCTGCCGAAGGCGTCGACCACCTGGCCGAGGAGCGCCTCGCCGACCGGCACGCGGAAGGCCTCTCCCTCGGCGGCCACCGGCTTGCCGGGACCGATCCCGCTCATCTCGCCGAGCGGCATCAGGAGCGTGCGCGAATCGCGGAAGCCGACCACCTCGGCGGGGACCGGCGGTCGATCGCGGCCGGTCTCGATCAGGCAGACCTCGCCGACCTCGGCCTCCAGGCCGCTTGCCTCGATGATCAACCCGATCACGTCGCGGACCCGCCCCCGCCGCAGCATCAGGTCGGCTTGGTCGATCGCCCTCTCGGCCGCCCGCAAAGCGCCGGTCGACCGAGGCGGCGTGACCCTCTCCGGACACTCAGCGCCGAAGGCGCCCCCGGAGAGCGTCACGCCGCCTCCGTCCCTCGAGTCACGACCTTCGCGGCGCGCTCCAGCTGCACCTTGATCTGGGCGTCGACCTCACCCGCCTGGGTGCGCACCACGCAGCCGCCGCGCTCCACCCGGCGCTCCTCGCGGACGCTCAGCTCGCCGCCGTGCTCGGTGCTGAAGTCGGCGATCGACGCCCGCACCAGCTCGGCGTCCGCCGGGTTGACCAGCAAGGTCGCGGGGAGGGGCTCGGTCAGCCGGCGGAGCGCCCCGCGCACCACGTCGAGGACCCGCTCCGGCCGCGCCTCCAGCTCCCCGCCCAGCACCTTCTCGGCGATCCGCAGCGCCAGCTCCACCGCGACCGGTTCGGCCGCCGCGGCCGCGGCGGCGCTCGCCTCGCCCAGCTCTGCCGCCGCTCCCGCCAGCGCCCGCGCCGCCGCGCTCACCTCGGCGCGCCCGGCCGCCACGCCCTCGTCGTAGGCCTCGGCGCGCGCCGTCGCCAGCTCCTCCTCGCGTTCGGCTTCCGCCGCCGCCAGCCGCTCCTCCGCGGGCCGCGGTACGGCCAGCTCGGGAAACTCAAACGACGAGTTCATCGCCGCCCCGGTTACCGACGGTCAGCTCGCCTTCCTCCTCGAGGCGGCGCACCTCGGCGACCACCCGGCTCTGCGCTTCCTCGACCACCGATTTGCGTTGCGGCGGCTGGTACTCCATCTCCTCGACCAGCAGCTCGGACCGCCGTTCGGACACGTTCGCCAACACTTTCTCGCGTACTTCGTCGGGCACCCCGCGCAGGGCCAGCGTGAGGTCGGCGTCCTCGACCCCTTTCAGCACCGACTGCAGTGCCCGGTCTTCCAGCTTGACGATGTCCTCGAAGGTGAAGAGCAGCGCCCGGATCTCCTCCGCCAGCTCCTCGTCGGATTGGGCGAGCGTCTCCAGCACGTTGCGCTCGGTCGGTCGGTCGGCGTGGTTCAGGATGTCGGCGAGCGACTGCACTCCGCCCGAGCTCGCGTACTCCTCGGCGAGCACGTTCGAGAGCTTGCCCCGCATCACCGTCTCGACCTCGCGGATCACCGCCGGACTGGTCTCGTGCATGCGCGCGATCCGCAGCGACACCTCGGCCTGTTCCTCCGTGTCCAGCAGCGCCAGCGTCTCGGCGGCGAGGGTGGTGTAGAGGCTGGAGATGATCAGCGCCTTGGTCTGTGGCGCCTCGTTGCGCAGGAAGGCGACGATCTGCTCGGGCGGCGTCCGCGCGAGGAACTCGAAGGGACGCATTTCGATCACCGCCGAGAGGCGGCCGGTGATTTCCGCCGCCCGCTCGGGCCCGAGCGCGCGCTCCAGCACCTCCCGCGCGTAATCGACCCCGCCGGCGGCGATCGAGCTCAGCGCCAGCGAGTTCTCCGAGACCTCCTCCAGCACTTCCTCGATCTGCTCCCTGGGGATGTCCCCGGCCTTCGCCATCTCCAGGGAGAGCTCCTCGATCTCCGCCTCGGAGAGGTGACCGAAGACCTCGGCGGCCTTGGCCGGCCCCAGCGCCACCAGCAGCACCGCGGCCTTGCGCCGCCCCCGCAGCGGCGGCGGGTCGCCCTGCCCGCCGGAGCGAATCAGCGAGATCGCGTCGCCGGAGCGCTCCAGCGGCACGAGCTCGTTTGGCGCGACCATCAGGGCCTCCGCGAAGGGCCCACGCTAGCCCTCCTTCATCCAGGCCCGCAGCTGCTGGGCGACTTTGTCGGAGTCCAACGCGGCAACCTCGTCGGCGTTGTTCACCAGCGTCGGGTCCTCGTCGAAGTCGTCGTCGCGCCGGTGCACTTCCAGCTCCGCCAGCGAGGTCGGTGCGTTCAGTTCTTTCAGCCAGACCGGTTCGGCCAGCACTTCGTCCTGTTTGCGCCGCAGGTGGCGGGCGGCGAAGACGAGGAAGGCGACCCCCGCCAGCCCGAGCAGCCCGTACTTGACGTAGTCGGTGACGCCGGGCCCGGCCGGCGTCGCCACTTCCGGCGGCTTGGCGAACGCGATGCGGCTCACGGTCAGCGTGTCACCGCGTTTTTTTTCGATCCCGGCGGCGCCTTCGATCGCTTTTTCGAGCTGCACGACTTCCGCTGCCGGCACCGATTTGTCGACGATCAGTGCGACGTTCTGACGGTTCACCGTGCCCGGCGCGACCTGGGTGTGGGTGACGGTCTTGTCGACCCCGTACTGGGTTTCTTCGTTGGCCCGTTTGTAGTTGGAGGGACCGCCGGTGGTGCCCGCCCCGGCCGCGTAGCTGGGGATGTTCCCGGCCGTCCCCGCGGCGCCGCCCGCCGCGGTCGCCCCGGCGCCTTTCAGCGACTCGTGTTCGGCCTGCCGCGTCAGCGGCGTGCCTTTCTTGGCGTAGGTGAGCTTGCTCTGCGTGGTGTGGTCGGCGTTGATTTCGGCCTGCACCTGCACGCGCCCTTTTTCGGGACCGATCGTCCGCGCCAGCAGGCCGTCGAGCCGCGTTTCCATGCTCTGGTCGTAGCGCGCCTCGATCGCCTGTTTGGAGACGCCGCCGCCCAGCGTCCCACCTTCGCCCACGGGCCACAGCGTGGCGCCGCTGCCGTCGGTGATCGTCACGTTGCTCGCGTCCAGCCCTTCGACGCTGGCCGCGACCAGGTGGGCGATCCCCCGCACCGGCCCGGCACCGAGCCGCCCGCCCGAGTCGCTCGCGATCAGCACCGCGGCCGTCGGTTTCACCGATTCTTCGGAGAAGAGCTGTTCTTCGGGGAGGGTCAGCTGGACGTTGGAGCTCCTCACCCCTTCGACTTGGTTGATGGTTCGTTCCAGTTCGCCCTCCAGCGCCCGCTGGTAGGTGACCTTCTGCTGGAAGTCCGACGCCCCGAACTGCTGCGAGTCGAAGAGTTCGAAGCCCGGCTTGCTGCCGCCGAGCACGTCGCTTTCGGCCAGCGCGATCCGCGCTTCGGAGACGTCGGCGCTGGGCACGGCGACCGCGGTGCCGCTGCTCTGCAACTGGTAGGGGATGCCCTTCGCGGCGAGCGTTTCGGTGACCTGCCCGGTTTCCGCCGGTTCGATCCCGGTCGCCAGCGTCGTGTAGCTCTGCTTCGTCGCCATCTGGAAGAGGACGAAGGCGAGGATGATCAGCGCCAGCGCGGCGCCCCCCAGAGCGACTTTGCCGCGAGTCGAGAGCCGGGAGAGGACGGTTTTGATCTGGGCCACGTCAGATCTGGGTGTGGAAGATTTCGCTGTAGGCTTCGACCGCTTTGTTGCGGACCTGAGCGGCGAACTGCATCGAGAGCTGTGCTTCCTGGACCGCGGTCACCACCGAGCTGAGGTCCTGCGTCTGTCCCGTGGCAAGTGCCTGCGACTGGGCCGCCGCCGCGTCCTGGGTCTTCTGCAGGTCGCCGATCGCGTTGCTCAGCATCGAGCCGAAGCTCCCCGCCGGGTCGCTCGTCGCCGCCGCCCCGCGCACCGCCGGTTCGCCCCCGATCGACCACTCGGGGCCCTGTGCCTGCGGCGCGGCGAACTGCTCGGCGGCTTTGCTGATGGCGCTGACGGGAAGGGTCATCAGAGCAGTTCGATCGTTTTCGCGAAGACCTGCTTGGTCGTCTGCATCGCGGTCACGTTGGCCTGGTAGGAGCGCGAGGCGTCGATCAGGTCGGTCATCTCTTCGACCGGGTTGACGTTCGGCATTTCGACGTACCCGCGCGCGTTGGCTGCCGGGTTGCCCGGTTCGTAGACCTGGCGTAGCGGGGTGGTGTCGGGGACGATCGCCGCGACTTCGACGCCCGCCGGTTCGGCGCCCGCGCCGAGCGCGCCGCGCAGCGCGCCGGCGAAGCTGCCGTTGCCCGCGGCCTCCTGTAGCACCACGTCCTGGCGCCGGTACGGCCCGCCCGCCGGGGTGCGCGTCGATTGTGCGTTGGCGAGGTTCGCCGAGCTGACGTCCATCCGCAGCCGCTGGGCGGTCAGCCCGCTGGCGGAGATGTTCAGCGCGTCGAAGAGGCCCATCAGCCGTTCATCCCCAGCGCCGTGCGCATGATCTGGAGCCGCGAGCCGGCGACCTGCTCCAACGCCTGGATTTCAAGCCCGTTTTCGGCGAGCTTTGCCGCTTCGGCTTCGCTGTTGACGCCGTTCCCGTCGGCCTGCACGATCCCCGAGTTGAGTTGTTCGGGCGCGAAGTCGACCGCCTCGATCGCTTCCGGCCCGCCCGCGATCGCGTCGCGGAGCGCGGCGTGGAAGTTGACGTCGGAGGGCTGGAAACCGGGCGTGTCCGCGTTCGCGATGTTGTTCGACAGCACCGTGTTGCGCAGGGTCGCGCCGGAGATGGCGCGCATCAGCGTGAGTTGGATCGGGTCGAGGATGCTCATCGCGGGGCTTTCGGCCCGGTCATCGGCAGCCGCCGCCGAAGATTTAGCGACGATTTCGTGCCGGCCGGGTCAAGTGCGACGCTCGGCTGTCGATAGAGAGACGGAAATGACGGACAGCACGGAACAGAACTGGCCCGACTGGCGCATCGTCGATCGCCTGCCGGTGATCGTCTATGCCTCGGAGCTGGGGGAGAACGGGCGCTGGCGCTACGTCAGCCCGCAGGTCGAGGAGATCCTCGGTTATGGACCCCAGGAGTTCCTCTCCGACCCGAGCCTCTGGGTGCGCCTCGTCCACCCCGACGACCGCATGCGGGCGCTGGCCGTGGAAAGCCGGGATGCGCTCGGCAATCGCGACACCCGCCCGGTCGAGTACCGCATGTACACGAAGGCGGGGCGGATCGTCTGGATGCTGGACGAGGCGGTGCTCGAGGCCGACGCCAAAGGCGTCCCGGTCTGGCACGGCGTGCTCTACGACATCAGTGAGCGCAAGACGGCCGAGGTCGACCTGCAGCGTTCCCTCGCCCAGCAGGCGGTGGTCGCGCGGCTCGGCGAACGGGCGCTGAAAAACGGTGACCCGGAGGCGCTGATGCGCGATGCGGTCTCCCTGATCGGTGAACTCGACGGCGTCGCCTTCGCCTGCATCTGGGAGGTCGGGCGTGACGGCCGCCGGCTCAACCTGCGGGCGGGCCTCGACGCCGGCTCGCTCGCCTCGGGCCGGCGCGTCTCGGCCGGGCGCGCGTCCCACGCCGGCGCGGCGTTCGACTCGGGCGTGCCGATCATCGTCGTCGACTGGGCCGAGGAAGACCACTTCACGATGCCCCCGGCGGTCCGCGCGCTCGGCGCCTCGAGCTCGATGGCGGTGGTGATCGAAGGCAAAGACCGCCCCTTCGGCGTCCTCGACGTCCACTCGGCCGAATCGCACCGCTTCGGCCCCAAGGACGTCCCCTTCCTCGAAGCCGCGGCCAACGTGCTCGCCGACGCGTTCGAGCGCCACGCCGCCGACCGGGCGCTCCGTCATCGCGTCCTCCACGACGCCCTCACCGGCCTGCCGAACCGCCTCAGCTTCGTCGACTCGCTCGACGACGCGCTCGGCCGCGCCTCGATCTCCGGCACGCCGGTCGGGGTCCTCTTCCTCGATCTCGACCACTTCAAGCTCATCAACGACAGCCTCGGCCACCACGCCGGCGACGCTCTGCTGCGCGCGGTGGCGCCGCGGCTGCGCTCCCACCTGCGTCCCGGCGACATCGTCGCGCGCTTCGGCGGCGACGAGTTCGGGATCCTGATCGACCGGCTCGCCGACGACTCCGAGGCGGTCGCGATCGCCGAGCGGGTCGCCGCCGCCTTCGCCCAGCCCTTCTCGATGCAGGGCGTCGACCACTTCGTCAACTCCTCGATCGGGATCGCCGTCGCCCGTCCCGCCTCCGGCCAGTCGACCAACGCCGAGCTGATGATCCGCGATGCCGACGCGGCGATGTACCGGGCGAAGGAGAGCGGGCGCAACCGCTCGGTGCTCTTCGACGCCGAAATGCGGGCGACCGCAGCGCGCCGCCTGGAGACGGAACGCGAGCTGCGCAGCGCGATCGACCGCGACGAGCTGGAGCTGCGCTACCAGCCGATCGTCAACCTGCGCAGCGGCGAGGTGACCGGGCTCGAGGCCCTGCTCCGCTGGCGCCATCGCGAGCGCGGCCTGCTCGACCCGGTCGACTTCATCTCGATCGCCGAGGACAGCGGCCTGATCGAGCCGATCGGCCGCTGGGTGCAGGAACGTGCCGCCCTCCAGATCCTCGAATGGCACGAGCTGCGCCCCGACGACCGCCCGCTGGACGTCGCCGTCAACCTCTCCGCCCGGCAGGTCGCCCACCGCGGCCTCGCCTCCGGCGTCGCCGAGATCCTCGCCCGCACCGGCCTCGACCCGGTCCACCTGCGGCTGGAGATCACCGAGACGGTCCTGGTCGACGAGTCGGCCTCGGCGATCGCCTCGCTGGAGGCGCTGAACGAGCTCGGCGTCCGCCTCGTCCTCGACGACTTCGGCACCGGTTATTCATCGCTGGCGTACCTCCACCGTTACCCCTTCCACGCGCTGAAGATCGACCGCTCCTTCGTCGAGACCCTCGGCGTCGAACAGGAGGGGACGGCGATCGTCGAGGCGGTGATCGGGATGGCCCGGGCGCTCTCCCTCGACGTGATCGCCGAGGGGATCGAGAACGACGTGCAGCTCGCCGAGCTGCGCCGGCTCGAGTGCGACTACGGCCAGGGCCACCTCTTCCACGAGGCGCTGCGGCCGGAGGAGATCAGCCGGCTGATCGAAGCCGGCTCGCTCGACTATTCCGGGATTTCGTCGACCAGGTAGGCGTTCGAGAGCAGTTCCGCGGGCTTCGGCTGCCCGGTGATCAGTTCTTCGTCGCGCATCCAGCCGGAGAACGTTTCCCACTCTTGCGGGTTCATCCAGCCGTAGGGCTTGCCCGCGGTGCGGGCATTCAGCAGCGGCAGCGTCGCTTTCACCTGCGCTTCGGCGAGTTTCGGTTGGAGGTCGGTGTTGGCGGCGAGGATCGCTTCGGTCGCCGCTTTCGGGTTGGCCGCCGCGGCTTCGGTGCCACGCCGCAGCGCGCTGATGAAGAGGCGGATCCGTTCGCCGTCTTCTTCCAGGGTGGAGCGGCGGGCGACGATCACCAGCTCGTCGTAGGTCGGCACGCCGAGCTGGTCGACCGGCGTGATCACCGGTTCTTTGCCGCGCTCGCGCAGGTCGACGCCCTCGACGTTCGAGTAGCCGCCCAGCATCGCCTGGGCCGAGCCGCTGATCAGCGAGGGCAACAGGCCGAAGCCGACGTTCACCGCTTTGACCGAGGAGACGGGCACTTTCGCCCGCGTGAGGATCGTCTTCAGGAAGGCTTCCTGATAGGGGATGCCGGCGTAGGAGACGGTCTTGCCCTTGAGGTCGGCGACGCGTTTGATCCCCGATTTCTTCAGCCACATCAGCGAGGTCAGCGGCCGGTTGACCAGCGCTGCGACGGCCACCACGTCGAGGCCCTTCTCGTGGGCGAGCATGACCTCGGGCTCGTAGGTGATCGCCAGGTCGGCGCGCCCCGCCGCGACCTCCTTCAGCGGCGCCGCCGGGTCCGATGGCGAGTTGATCGTCACGTCCAGCCCCGCTTCCTTGAAGAACCCTTCTTCCTGGGCCATGTAGATCCCGGCGTGGTCGGGGTTGGGGTAGAAGTCGAGATCGAGCGTCAGCTTTTCCGGTTCGCCCTTCGTGTTCTCGGACTTGGAGCCGCAGGCGGCGAGGCCGACGGCGAGGATCAGCAGGGCGAGGACGACCGCGGCCGCCCGGGGGGAAGAGGGCTTCATCGGAGAGGTTTTACCGCCAAGTGATGACGAGGCGCTGTGCGAGGGCGGTCAGGCCGACCAGGAGGACCCCGATCACGGCCAGGATCACGACCGATCCGAACATCCGCGCGATTTCGAGGTTGGCGTTGTCCTGGATGATCAGGCGCATCAGCCCCGAGCTGGAGCCGGCGAGCTCGGCGAAGAGGGCGACGATCGGGGCCACCGCCACGGCGACCTTGGCGCCGCTGAAGAAGGCGGGGAGGGCGGTCGGGGCTTCGACCCGGCGGAAGATCGCCCAGCGCGAGGCATCCAGCGTGCGCATCATCTTCACCGCCTCGGGGTCGACCGAGCGCAGGCCGTCGAGGGTGTTGACGACGATCGGGAAGAAGACGGCGAGGGCGACGACGATCACCTTGACCGTGATCCCATAGCCGAACCAGACGACCAGGATCGGCGCGATCACCACCACCGGGACCGACTGGATGGCGACGGTGAGCGGGAAGACCGCGTCACGGAGGATCCGCGAGAAGCGCATCGCCACCGCCAGGGCGAGGCCGACCACGATGCCGGCGAGGAGCCCGATCAGGATCTCACGCAGCGTCACCCAGGTGTTTTCCCAGAGCAGGGTGCGGTTGTGCCAGATCGCGTCGCCGACTTCGGCCGGGGAGGGGACGAGGAATGGTTCGAGGTTGAGCGCTTCGGCGATCCACCCGGTCGACGCGGCGATCTGCCAGAGCCCGATCAGCGCCGCGATCAGCGCCACGGGGAGGACGATGCGGAGGACGGCCCTCACCGGGCGCCCCTCCTCCAGCTGTTCCTTTTGCGCCTCGTAGGCGCAAAAGGAACAGCTGGGTGGGCGGGGTCGGCGCTCGCGCCCGCGTGGAGCGCGCGCAGGGCCGCCTCGCGCGCGGCGACGAACGCCGGATCGGTCACCGCGGCGTCGCGGTCGGGCGCGCGCGGGTCGGGCGCCCGCAGCTCGGCCACGATCCGCGCCGGGCGCGACGACAGCACCACCACCCGATCGGCGAGGTAAAGGGCCTCCTCGATGTCGTGGCTGACCAGCACGGCGGTGCGTGCCTCCGCGCGCAGGGCGCCCGCGAGCCAGCCCTGCATCTCGGCGCGGCTGATCGCGTCGAGCGAGGCGAAGGGCTCGTCGAGGGCCAGCACCGGCTTGCCGGCGACCAGCGTGCGCAGGAAGGCGACCCGTTGGCGCATCCCGCCGGAGAGCTCCGCCGGCCGGGCCGCCTCGAAGCCGGCCAGGCCGAAGCGGTCGAAGAGGGCGCCCGCCTCGCGCCGCGCCTCCCCCTTGCCGGCCCCCCGGTTGCGCAGCGCCAGGGCCGCGTTGTCGAGGGCCGAGAACCAGGGGAGGAGGAGGTCGCGCTGCGGCATGTAGGCGCAGTGGGCGAGTCGCCCGGCCGCGTCGGCCGCGCCGCCGACCTCGATCGCGCCCGCGCTCGGATCGCGCAGCCCGCAGACGATTTCCAGCAGGGTCGACTTGCCGCAACCGGAGGGCCCGACCAGCGCCACGACCTCGCCGTCGGCGGCCGCAAGGTCGATCCGGTCGAGCGATTGCAGCTCGCCGTAGGAGTGGGAAAGGCCTCGCGCAGCGACGCTCACGCTGTTATCCTTCCGCACTTGGCACTCCCGACCTAAAAAGTCGAGAAAGTCGGGAAGGGAGTGCGACCCCAGGCACTGAAGAGGATCAATGGACCCGGCAATCGTCCTATTCGGACTCTGTATCGGCGTGCTCGTCGGGATGACGGGCATGGGCGGTGGTTCCCTCATGACCCCGCTGCTGATCCTGATCTTCGGCACCTCGCCGACGACCGCGATCGGCACCGACATCGTCTACTCGGCGATCACCAAGATGGTCGGCAGCTGGCGCCACCTGCGCATGGGCACGGTCAACCTGGAGCTGGTCAAGTGGCTCTCCTTCGGCAGCGTCCCGGCCGCGGTCGCGGGTGTCGCCTTGGTCTCTGTGCTCGAGCAGCACATCTCCGAGGACCGCCTGAACTCGCTGGTCTACGCGGTGCTCGGCGGCACCCTGCTGATGGTCGGCGTGGTGACGTTGACCCGGGCGCTGATCCTGCGCGGCCTGATCGACGAGCGCGAGCGCTTCGAGGTCGAGGCTCGCCACAAGGTCGCGGCAGTCGTCATCGGCGCCACCACCGGCTTCGTCATCGGCATCACCTCGGCGGGCTCCGGGACCGTGATCGCGATCCTTCTGATCGCCGTCTATCGCCTGGCGCCGAAGCGCGTCGTCGGCACCGACATCGTCCACGCCGCGGTGCTGCTGACCGCGGCGGGCGCCGCTCACATCGTCGCCGGCAACGTCGATTTCGGCCTCGCCGGGAACATCCTGGTCGGCTCGATCCCGGGCGTGATCATCGGCGCCGCGCTCTCCGACAAGGCCCCGCAGGGTTTCATCCGGGTCGCCCTCGGCATCGTCCTGATGGCATCGGGCATCGTCACGATCCAGAAGGGGGACTCGACCGTCTGGCCGATCGCGGCGGGCGTCGCGGCCGTGCTGCTGGGTGCCGTCCTCTACGCGCCGCACTACCTGAACAAGCGCTATCGACGCGAAAAAGAGCGGGCGGGCGCGGCGGCGGAGGCCTCCCAGCCCGTCGGTTGACCCGGTCCGGTGTCCTCGGGCCGTGCCACCCAGCCCGCGTCCCCGGTCCGCCCGGCGTCCGGCCGGTTGTTTTAATTCGTCACATGCGTGTCTCAGCCAAGGCCGATTACGCCGTGCGCGCCGCCATCGAGCTGGCCGCCGCCGGCGAAGGGGAGCCGGTCAAGGGAGAGCGTCTCGCGACCTCCCAGGACATCCCCCTCCAGTTCCTCGAGCACATCCTGCTGGAGCTGAAGCACCAGGGCCTGGTCCGCGCCCGGCGTGGCGCCAAAGGCGGCTACTGGCTCGCCCGGCCCGCCGCCGAGGTGACCGTCGCCGACGTCGTCCGCGCGGTCGAGGGCCCGATCGCGAACGTCCAGTCGATGCCCCCCGAGACGATCGAATACGCCGGCAACGCCGAAAGCCTCCGTGAGGTCTGGATCGCCGTCCGCGCCAACATCCGCTCGATCCTCGAGCAGGTGACCCTCGCCGATCTGGTGGCCGGCGAGCTTCCCGCCACGGTGGCGGCCCTCGCCGCCGAGCCCGATTCCTGGGCCGCCAGGTAGGCGTCGTTTTCGATCGCGCGGGCAGGGACGACCGCGCGTGAGGACGGGCCGGGGGACGCGGCCGTCCGAGCTGCGTCCCGACTCAGGCCGAGGCAGCCGGGCGGGTGACGGAAGACGGACGTGGTCCGGGCGGTCGCCGCCCTCCGAGGTGCGGCGCGGTGCCGCCCCACCCTCCCCGGGACCGCTCCGCTGTTCCTTATGGTCCCCAGGGGACCATAAGGAACAGCGGAAGCGACGGGCCGTCGAGATGGGACGGACGCGACCCCGGCTGGCC
>JAFDWO010000127.1 GCA_018268415.1 Actinomycetota bacterium
CGTGAGGAAGGTCGGACTCCCGTGAAGGTCTGGTGTGGGAGAGGCCGCGATCCGGAGGGTCGGGGATCTGCGTGGTCGGAAACTTCGGCCATGCGCAGGTGACCAACCGGGGAGATCCCGACCGGTGGGGCGGGCCCCCTACGCGGGCGGGGGCCGGGGACCAGGGCCGGGGGCCGGAGACGAGGGCCGGGAGACGCCCTGCGTGGATCACCCGTGCCATGGGCCGGGTGATCCACGCAGGGCTCCGGGCCGCTGCATGAGTTGACCGTGCCCTGGCACGGTCAACTCATGCAGCGCGTCGGTGACTGTTGGACAACACGGGAGGAAGCGTGGAGTTCCCACGTCTCCGTCACGAGGTCGGCCCTCGGTGACGGAGCCGTGGCACTCCCGCGAGCCTCCGGTGAGCCTCTCGCCACGCCTTTCATACCCGGCCGTCCCGGCCACGGCCACAGCCTGCCCGGGCCGTGGACGGGACGGCCGCATCCTGGCACCTCGGCGGCGCCAGGCTCCGGCCCTGACCCGGGCCGCACCGGTCTGGCGAGGGGACGGAGGCGGGGCGGAGGGGTCCCATCCGTCTCCGCGGAGCCCCGAAATAGACCTCTCAGCGCCTATGCTGCGGAGCGCCCCGGAAGCAGTGCCGACCAGGAGGGATGGAGATGGAGCTCGGAATCGTCGGCCTCGGCCGTATGGGGGCCAATATGGCCCGTCGGTTGATGAAGGACGGTCACACGATCGTCGCCTACGACGTCAACGCCGACGCTGTCGAGGGGCTCGTGGCGGAGGGTGCGACCGGTGCCTCCTCGCCTGCGGACCTGGCCGCCAAGCTGACCGCGCCGCGGTCGGTGTGGGTGATGGTGCCCGCCGGGAACATCACCGAGGAGACGGTGCAGGGGCTGGAAGGGGTGCTGGAGTCCGGCGACGCGATCATCGATGGCGGCAACTCCTACTACCGCGACGACATGCGGCGGGCCAAGCGGGCCGCCGAGAAGGGCATCGACTACATCGACTGCGGGACGAGCGGCGGCGTCTTCGGGCTGGAGCGCGGCTACTGCCTGATGATCGGCGGGCCGGACGCGGCGGTGGAGCGGCTCGACCCGATCTTCCGCACGCTGGCGCCGGGAGTCGAGTCGGCGCCTCGCACGCCGGGGCGCGGCGGCGAGCCTAGCGCCGCCGAGGAGGGCTACCTCCACTGCGGCCCGAACGGCGCCGGCCACTTCGTGAAGATGGTCCACAACGGGATCGAGTACGGGATCATGGCCGCCTACGCCGAGGGGCTGAACGTCCTCGAGAACGCCGACGCGGGCAAGACCAAACGCCTCGACGATGCCGAGACGGCGCCGCTCGACCAGCCCGAGTTCTACGAATTCGACCTCGACATCGCGGCCATCGCCGAGGTCTGGCGGCGCGGTTCCGTGGTTGGCTCCTGGCTGCTCGACCTGACCGCCGCGGCGCTCGCCGAGAGCCCACAGCTCTCCGAATTCAGCGGCCGCGTCTCCGACTCGGGCGAGGGGCGCTGGACCTCGATCGCGGCGATCGAGGAGGGAGTGCCGACGCCGGTCCTCACCACCGCCCTGCACGAGCGCTTCTACTCGCGTGACCTGGGTGACTTCGGCGACAAGGTCCTGTCGGCGATGCGCTACCAGTTCGGCGGCCACAAAGAGCGGGACAACTAGGGGAGCCGACGATGGCCCTGGACCTCGAGGTAACCGCCGACGACAAGGCCGCCGCCCGCCGCGCCGCCGAGTTGATCGCCGCCGCGGGCGCCGCCGCCGTCGCCGACCACGGCACCTTCGCCTTCGCGATGAGCGGCGGGCGCTCGCCCTGGTCGATGCTGGCGATCCTCGGCGACCTCGAGGAGATGCCCTGGTGCCAGACCGAGCTCTTCCAGGTCGACGAGCGGGTGGCCTCGCCGGGCTCCGAGGAGCGCAACCTCACCCACATGGTCCTCGGCCTCTCGATGGACCACCAGTCGACCCTGCGCCCGATGCCGGTCACCCAGCGTGATCTCGACGCGGCCGCGCACGAATACGAAACCTCGCTGCCCGAGCGCCTCGACCTCGTCCACCTGGGCCTCGGTCCGGACGGGCACACGGCCTCCCTCGTCCCCGGGGACCCGGTCCTCGAGGTCGACGATCGCCGCGTCGCCATCACCGCCGATCCCTACCAGGGCCACCGCCGCATGACCCTCACCTATCCCGCCCTCGCCGAGGCCCGCCAGGTCCTCTTCCTCGTCACCGGCGAGGAGAAGCGCGCCCCGCTCCAACAGGTCATCGCCGCCGACCCGGCGATCCCCGCGGGCCGCGTCCGCAACGACGCGATCACGATCGTCGCCGACCGGTCCGCGGCCCCCGAGTAGCCGTTCCCGCGCCTCGGTGTGGTGGGTTACCGGCGCTATGCGTCGGTAACCCACCACAGGCGGGTGGACCTCAGCGGTCCCGCCTCGCGGGCAGGCTCAGCCTGCGTCCTTGGGCCGGACGAAAGAAGAACTTCTCTGAGTCGTAACCTGTGAGGCGCAGATGAGCACCTGGGCGACGACGACCACGACGACCGCTGCACCGGCACCGCGTGCGGGGACGGTCGAGGTGTTGGTCGGGCTGCTGGCGGAACTCGAGGAGGCGACCGAATCGGGGGTCTTCTACGACCGGGTGTGCCAGGCGCTGGTTTCGCTGACGACGATGCGGCGCGCGGTGCTGCTGCTGCACGACGAGACCTATCGGTCGGTGATCCCGGTGGGGAGCTGCGGCTTCGACCCGGAGCGGCTGAAGCGGATCGGCGGAACCTTGGACGAGACGCCGATCGCGCAGATTGCGCTGGAGGAGGACCGGGTGGTCGAGGTGGGCGTGCACGGGGGCGACGGCGACCTCGCCGAGCACCTCCCCGCCCGTTACGCCGAGCTGCCCGAGAGCTCCTACCTCACCTGCACGCCGATCAGCGCCGCGCGGCGCTGGCTCGGGGTGATCTTCGCCGACCGCGAAGGCGACGACTTTCCGCTCGACGACGGCGAGAGCGAGACGATGATGACGCTCGGGCGGCTCGCCGCCCTGACCGCCAGCGTCGAGCACTCGACCGAGCAGCGTGAAAGCGAGCGGCGCCTCGCCGAACGGGTCGAGCTGACCCGGGACCTGCACGAGAACGCGATCCAGCGGCTGTTCGGCGTCGCGATGGCGCTCGGCTCCGACGAGGAGCTGACCACACAGGAGCGGCGCCGTTGTCAGGAGGAGCTGCGTTCGGTCGTCGCCGACCTGCGTCGCGCGCTCACCCGCCCGCTGGACAGCCCCGAGCGCCCGACCAAGGCCTGCCTCGGCGAACTGCTCGAGCGCCTGACCGAGCGGCGTCCCGAGCTGCGCGTCGACTGGGCCGACGGGGTCGAGGTGCCGGCCGACCTCGAGCCGGTCGCCCAGCTGGTGCTGAACGAGGCGCTGCGCAACGCCGACCGCCACGCCCGTCCGAGTGAGGTCGTGGTGCGGATCGCCGCCGACCGCGAGACCTTCAGCCTGGCGGTGGAAAACGACGGCTCCGGTGACGGTCGGGCCACGCGCGGCGGGGGCATCGGGCTGCGGCTCGCCGCCCTGGAGGCCCTCCGTTACGAGGGCCTGGTCGAGTTCGGCGCCACCGGCGAGGACCGCTGGCGCGTCCGCCTGGTCGTCCCGATGGGGTGTTCGTGAGCACCGAGCAACGAGGCCTGCGGGTCCTCGTCGTCGACGATCACGACGTGGTGCAGTGGGGCTTCCGCCTGCTGCTGGAGCGCCAGAGCTGGGTCGAGCGCTGCCTCGCGGCGTCGTCGGGGGCCGAGGCGGTCGAGGTCTGCCGCAAGGTGCGGCCCGAAGTCGCCCTCGTCGACATGCTGCTGGGCAGCGAATCGGGGGCCGAGGTCTGCGAGGAGATTCACCAGGTCAGCCCCGACACGCGGGTCCTCTTGATCTCCGGCGCCGGGGTGATCTCGCCGAACGTGGCGCGCACCGCGGGCGCCGCCGGCTTCATCTCCAAGGACTGGTCGGCGGTCGACGTGGTGCGGGCGGTCCGCCGCGTCTCCCAGGGCCATGAGGTCTTCGCCGAAGCGCCGCTCGACTCGCCGCTGTCGGAGCGCGAGCAGGAGGTCCTCTCGCTGATCGCGACCGGGTCGACGAACAAAGAGATCGCCGGGCAGCTCCACCTCTCCCCGCACACCGTGAAGGAGCACACCAGTGCCATCTACCGTAAGCTCGGCGTGCGGAACCGGGCGGAGGCCACCCGCCAGGCGCAGCGGCTGAAGATCCTCGTCTGAGAGCCGTCGCCGGGACCGCCCCCCGAATGTCGGGACTCGGCAAGTACCCGCGTCACCGGCGTCCCCGGCCGGACCAATACTCCTAACAAGTGCCGAACTCCAGCGCAGATACCGCCTTGCTGTTCCCCGGTCAGGGGAGCCAGACCTCGACGATGGCGGCGGTCGCCGCGGCCCAGCTCCCGGACCTGGTCGAGCAGGCCGCGGGAGAACTCGGCGAGGACCCCTTCGAGGGGATCTCGGCCGGCACCCACTTCGCCCAGCCCGCGCTCTTCATCGCCGGCCTCGCCCACTGGAAGGCGGCCGGTGAGCCCGACGCCGCGTTCTACGCCGGCCACTCGCTCGGCGAGCTCCCGGCCCTGGTCGCGGCGGGCGCGCTCGAGCCGAGCGCCGGCCTGCGCCTCGCGGTCGTCCGCGGGCGGCTCATGGAGGAGGCTTCGGCGGTCCGTCCCGGCGGCATGGTCGCGGCGCTGGGCGGCTCCGACGAGGTGGTCCGCAAGGTCGCGGCGGAATTCGACCTTACCCTCGCCAACGACAACGCGCCCGGCCAGATGGTCCTCTCGGGTGACTCCGAGAAGGTCGGCGAGGCGCGCAAGGCGCTGCGCGCCGAAGGGGCCAAGGCGATCCGCCTGCCGGTGGCCGGCGCCTTCCACTCGCCGCTGATGGAGCCCGCCGTCCCCGGCTACCGGGAGATCCTCGAGGCGACCGAGTTCACCGCGGCCCCGGGCGCCTTCTCCTGCATCACCGCCGCCCCCTTCGATGATGTCCGCGCCGACCTGTTGAGCGCCCTCACCGAGCCGGTCCGCTGGCGCGACACGCTCGCCGCGATCCAGGTCGCCGGCGCCCGCGCCTTCCTCGAGACCGGCCCCGGCGACATCCTCACCGGCCTCTCCCGTCGCACCCTCGGCGAGGAGGTCGAGAGCCGCACCCTCGACGATGCCAAGGAGGTAGCCGGTGCCTGAGACCGAGCCGCTCACCCCCGTCGCCTTCGCCGCGTCGCCGCTGGTGCGCTCGGGCGCCTCGATGATCGGCGTCGGCACCGCGCTGCCGGCGACGGTGGTCCCCAACGCGGTGATCAGCGAGCGCCTCGGCATCGACGCCGAATGGATCGTCAAACGCACCGGGATCGAAGAGCGCCGCTCGGCCCAGCCGGGCGAGCGCCTCTTCGAGTTCGCCGCCGCGGCCGGGGCCGAGGCGCTCGCCGAAGCGGGGGTCGAGGCGAGCGACGTCGACCTGATCGTCCTCGCGACCACCTCCAACGAGGAGCTGATGCCCGCCGCCGCGCCCCGCGTCGCCGCCGCCCTCGGCGCCACCAACGCCGCCTGCTACGACCTCAACGCCGCCTGCACCGGCTTCCTCAGCGCCGTCTCGGTCGCCTGCGGGCAGATCGAATCTGGGCGCGCGGTTAACGTTCTGGTGATCGGCGCCGACCTGATGATGCCCCTCACCGATCCCGATGATCGCGCCACCGCCGCCGTCTTCGCCGACGGGGCCGGCGCCGTCCTCATGCGCGGCACCCTGGAGAGCCGCGTCGGCCCGATCGTCCTGCGCTCCGACGGCACCCGTGCCGACCTGATCAAGATCGCCCGCGAGGACCTGATCATCCGCATGCAGGGCCACGAGACCTTCAAGTACGCGGTGGACATGATGTCGACGTCGACGTCCGAAGCCGTGGAGATGGCCGGGCTCGAGCTCGCCGACGTCGACCTCTTCGTCTACCACCAGGCCAACGCGCGGATCCTGCGCGCGGTCGGCGAACGGCTCGGCATCGCCGGCGACCGGGTGGTCGACTGCATCGCCAAGCTCGGCAACACCTCGGCGGCGACGATCCCGCTGGCGTTGGCCCAGGCCAAGCGCGCGGGGCAGCTGCGGGAGGGCTCGCGGGTCCTGCTCGGCGCCTTCGGCGCCGGCCTCAGCTGGGGCGCCACCGTGATCGAGTGGGGCGGGGCGGTGAGCGTCGGTGTCTGAGGCGACCGCCAGGCCGGAGGGCTGCGCCCTGGTGACCGGCTCCTCGCGCGGGATCGGCGCGGCGACCGCGCTGGCGCTGGCCGGGGACGGCTGGCACGTGCGCGTCAACTACCGCTCCGACCGGGCGGGGGCCGAGGAGGTCGTCGCGAAGATCGCCGACGCGGGCGGCACCGCCACGCTCTGGCAGGGCGACGTCGCCGCGGCGGGCGACATCGAGCGGCTGGTCGAGCCCGGCGACGACGGCCCGGTCCTGGTCCTCGTCAACAACGCCGGCGTGCGCATGGACGGCCTCTCGCCGCAGCTCGACGACGAGCAGTGGCAGACGGTGATCGACACCAACCTCACCGCGACCTTCCGCGCCACCCGGGCGGCGCTGCCGAAGATGATGCGCGCCCGCTTCGGCCGCGTGATCAACCTGGCCTCGGTCGCGGGCATCCGCGCCAACCCCGGCCAGGCCAACTACTCCGCCTCGAAGGCGGGGGTCATCGGCTTCACCAAGACCGTCGCGGCGGAGGTCGCGCGGCGCGGCGTCACCGTCAACGCCGTCGCCCCCGGTCTGATCGAGACCGCCTTCACCGAGGACGTACTCGAGGGCGACATGGCGAAGGCGATCCCGGCCCGCCGCGTCGGCACCCCGGAGGAGGTCGCGGCCTGCATCCGCTTCCTCGCCTCCCCAGAAGCTTCATATGTGACCGGAACGACGCTGACCGTGGACGGCGGCCTCAGCGCCTAGCAAGAAAAAGGAGAACCAATTGGCAACGCAAGTGAGCAGCGAGAACGTCGAGAAGACGATCTACGACGGTCTCGTCGAGCTCGGCACGGAGCGGGACGACCTCTCGCGTGAGGCCACCCTGGAGAGCCTCGACGTCGACTCGCTCGACCTGGTCGAGCTTGCCCAGATCGTCGAGGACGAGTACGGGGTTGAGCTCAAAGGCGACGACGTCAAGGACGTGAAGACCGTCGGCGAGGTCATCGACCTGGTGGTGGCGAAAGCCGGATGACGCGGCGCGTCGTCATAACGGGTGTCGGTGCCGTCACCCCGCTGGGGATCGGCAGCGACACCCTGATCGACCGCTGGATCGCGGGCGAATCGGGGATCGCGGACGGCTTCGGCCGGTGCCTCGACTTCGAGCCGACCGACTTCCTCTCGAAGAAGGAAGTGCGACGGGCCGATCGCTTCACCCAGATGGCGATGGTGGCCGGCGACGAAGCGGTCAGGCAGGCCTTCGGCGAGGAGGTCGAGCTGCCCTATGACCGTTATCGGGTCGGGTGCGTGATCGCGACCGGGATCGGCGGCCTCGTCTCGCTCGAGCGCGAGCAGGAGAAGCTGATCACCAAAGGCCCGAAAGCGGTGTCGCCGCTGGCGGTGCCGCTGATGATGGGCAACGCGGCGGCCGCCGCGGTCTCGATGCGCCACGGCCTGCAGGGTCACACCTACGCGGTCTCCTCGGCCTGCGCGGCCGGGAACAACGGGATCGGCGACGCGGTCCGGATCATCCAGGCGGGCGACGCCGACGCGATGGTCACCGGCGGTGCCGAGGCCTGCATCACCGGCGTCGCCACCTCCGCCTTCGCGGCGATGGAAGCGACCTCGGCGTCCGGCATCTCGCGCCCCTTCGACGCCCGCCGTGACGGCTTCGTGATGGGCGAGGGGGCAGGAGTTCTGGTGCTGGAGGAGAAGGAGGCGGCGGAACAGCGCGGCGTGCCGATCCTGGGGGAGGTCACCGGTTACGGCGTCACCGCCGATGCCTACCACCTGACCGCGCCGCAGCCGGAGGGCGAGGCGGCGACGAAGGCGATCCAGTTCGCGCTCGCCGACGCCGGCATCACCGCGGTCGACGTCGACTATGTGAACGCTCACGGCACCTCGACCCCATTGAACGACGCGGCGGAGACGAAGGCAATCAAGGCGGCTCTCGGTGAGCGCGCCGCCGACATCCCGGTCAGCTCGACCAAGTCGGCGATCGGGCACCTGCTCGGCGCCGCCGGGGCGGTCGAGGCGATCGCCACGATCGAGGCGCTCAGGCGTCGCGAAGCTCCCCCGACCGTCGGGTATGAAGAGCCGGAAGCGGGACTTGACCTTGACTACGTGGAAGGGTCAGCTAAACCCATAGTCAACGGAGACGGTCCGCTCGTCGCGATCTCCAACTCGTTCGGCTTCGGCGGCCACAACGCCGTCCTCGTCCTCAGCGCCGACTAAGTAACCGAACCCCCTCACCCACAGACCCAGACCCCCATGGCCACCGCCGTCAAAGCCCCGCCTCCCGCCCCCGCCGACACCCCGCTCGGACAGCTGCAGATGCTCTGCGATCCCGGCACCTTCCGGCCGCTGCGCAGCGGCGTCTCCAGCCTGCGGCTGGGCGAGCGGGCGATGCCCGGCGACGGCGTCGCCGCCGGTGCCGGTGAAGTCGACGGCCGGCCGGTCTTCTGTTACGCGCAGGACCCGGCCTTCCTCGGCGGCTCGCTCGGCGAGGTCCACGCCGACACGATCGTGCGCACGATGCGGATGGCGGGCGACGCGGGCGCCCCGGTGGTCGGCTTCGTCCGCTCCGGCGGGGCGCGCCTGCAGGAGGGCCACGCCGCCCTCGCGGGCTACGGGCGCATCTTCCGCGCCAGCGTCGAGCTCTCCCGCAAGGTGCCGCAGATCTCGATCCTCTCCGGCGTCTCCGCCGGCGGCGGCGCCTACTCGCCCGCACTCACCGACTACGTGGTGATGACCAAGGACTCGCGGATGTTCCTGACCGGGCCGAAAGTCGTCGCCGAGGCGATGGGCGAAGAGATCTCGATGGAGGCGCTCGGCGGGCCGAAGGTGCACGGCCGCAACGGCGTCGCCGACGTGATCGCCGACGACGCGGCCGCCGCCGTCCTCCAGACCCGGCACCTGCTCAGCCTGCTGCCACAGACGATCGGCGGCGGGGCGCACCCGCACCTGGTCATCGACCCCGACGGCGAGGATCCCGGGGCGATCGTCCCGGCGGAGCAGCGCAAGGTCTACGACGTGCGCCACGTCGCCGAGGCGATCCTCGACGGCGGCAGCATGCTGGAGCTCTCGCCGCGCTGGGCGCCGAACATGGTCACCGCGTTCGCCCGGCTCGAGGGTCGCCCGGTGGGCCTGATCGCCAACCAGCCGCGCCAGCTCGGCGGCGTGATCGACGCTGCCGCCTCCGAGAAGGCGGCGCTCTTCGTCGACGACTGCAATCGGTTCGGCCTGCCGCTGTTGGTCTTCGTCGACACGCCGGGCTTCATGCCGGGCCGCGTCCAGGAGGAGGCCGGGGTCATCCGTCACGGCGCCTCGCTGCTGCGCGCGTTCGCCGGCGCCCGGGTGCCGAAGGTGACGCTGGTCCTGCGCAAGGCCTTCGGCGGCGCCGCGATCACGATGAACTCCAAAGACCTCGGCGCCGACGTCGTCTTCTCCTGGCCGGACGCCCAGATCGGCATCATGGCCGCGCGCCAGGCGGTCGGGATCGTTCACGGCCGGCGCCTGCGCGAAGACGAGTCGCTGTCGCGCGACGAGCTCGCCGACGCCTACGCGGCCGAGCACCTCACCGCCCCGGCGGCGGCTGCCAGCGGCTGGGTCGACGAGGTCATCGAGCCCGACGCCAGCCGCGAGAGCCTCGCCTGGGCACTGCGGTCCCTGAGGGGCCGTTGAGCGGTCGCGTCGTCCGCGCCTACGCGGCGCTCGGCGACAGCTTCACCGCGGGCCGCGACTCGATCGACGCCGAGCGCTGGGCGGACCTGCTCGCGGCCGGGATGCGGCGCGTCAACCCGGAGCTGCGCTACGAGAACCTGGCCGTGGACGGTGCGACCAGCGCCGAAGTGCTGGAGGGGCAGGTGGAGCCGGCGCTGGCGCTGGAACCCGATTTCGTCACCGTGATCTGCGGTGCCAACGACGTGCTGCTGTCGACGCGCCCCGACGTGGCGGGTTATGAGGAGCGGATCGACGCGATCCTGCGCCGCCTGCGCGAGGGTCTGCCGGAGGCGATGCTGGTGACCGCGACGGCGCCCGAGGGGTGGCACTTCATGGACCTGCGCCCGCGTACCGAAAAGCGGCTGATCGACGCGACGACGGATCTGAACGGCCTCACCCGGGCCGCGGCGGAGCGTTACGGCGTCCTCTGCCTGCCGGTCGCCGGGCACCCGGCGCTGCGCGATCCCGCCACCTTCTCGGCCGACGGGCTGCACCCGTCGACCGCCGGCCATCAGACTGTCGCGCGGGAATCGGCGATCGTGCTCGGCGAGCACTTCGGCATCGACTTCGACATGGAGGGGTAGGAACTCGTGATTCTCGAGGGCAAGAAGATCCTGGTCACCGGCATCGTCAACCGCCACAGCATCGCCTTCTCGATCGCCGAGCGGGCGCAGGCGCAGGGGGCGGAGGTGCTCCTGACCAGCTTCGGGCGGGTGAAGCGGATGACCGAGCGCTCGGCGGCGCGGCTCGACCCGGCGCCCGACGTGCTGGAGCTCGACGTCAACTCCGACGCCGACGTGGCGGCCCTGCGCGACGAGTTGCGGGAGCGCTGGGGGAAGGTCGACGGGGCGGTCCACGCGATCGCCTTCGCGCCCGGTGACGCGATCGGCGGCAACTTCATGGACACGCCGCGCGAGAGCGCCAAAGTCGCCTTCGAGACCAGCGCCTACAGCTACAAGGCGCTCGCCGAGGCGGTGGCGCCGCTGATGAGCGGTGGCGGGGCACTGGTCGGGCTCGACTTCGACGCCTCGGTCGCCTGGCCGACCTACAACTGGATGGGCGTGGCGAAGGCGGCGCTCGAGTCGGTGAACCGTTACCTGGCGCGTGACCTCGGGGAGCAGCGGATCCGCGTCAACCTGGTCTCCGCGGGCCCGGTCCACACCGCGGCGGCCTCGGGGATCAGCGGCTTCAGCGACCTCGAGGGGCTGTGGGGAGACGCCGCGCCGCTCGGCTGGGACCCCCACGACGCGACCCAGGTCGCCGACGCGGCGCTCTTCCTCCTCAGCGACCTGAGCCGGGCGACGACCGGCGAAATCCTCCACGTCGACGGCGGGGCCCACGCCGTGGGAGCCCCGCCGCAGTCCTGAGGACCGCCTCGGCTACTTGCCGAGGCGGGTGAACGACACCTCCCAGCGGATCGTCGTCTTGCGCCATTCGTTGCTCGACGTCACTTTGCGCGAGCCGCGGGCGATCGAGATCCACTTGCGGTAGTTGGGATCGAACAGCTCCTTCTGGGTGAGCTGGGCGTAGATGTACTTGCCCGCCGTGTCTTCCACCAGCAGCCAGGGGAAGCTTTCGATCGAGGCGGGCGACGGGCACTCGTTGTAGAACCGTTCGTCGGTCAGTCCTGAGCTGAGCAGGAGACCGTCGTGGTTGTTCCGCCCGTACTGCAGGTTGACCGGGAACTTGACCTTCCGCCGGCCGCAGTCGGGTCGGGTCGGTTCGCTGCCCGGGTCGGCGCCGCCGTTTTCGCCGCATTCGGGGTCATGGGGGGCGGAGATGACCGGGGTGAAGCTCCGGTCGACGGTCGCGGCGGTCGGGATCGCCAGTCGGCGACCGGCGAAGAATTCGGGATTGAAGCCGCCGCCCGGGGTGTCGATGGCGGTGATCACCACGGGCTTCGTGGTGTGGAAAGTGAGGTGCTCGCGGCCGATCGAGAAGTCGCTCACCCCGCACGGTCCTTCGGCTTCCCGGGAGAGGTGCAGCTCCGAGTCCTGGGTGCCCTTTACCTCGACCTTGAATTTGGCGGTCTTGAAGCCGGTCGTGTATTCGGCGGCGCCCGCCGGGCCGGCGCCGAGCGCCGCGATCGCCGCGGTGATCACGCCGAGCAACAGCGCCAGGGCGATCGCCTTGTCGGTCCTCTTCATCGTCTCGCTCCTGTCCGGCGCCGCGCTCAGCGGGCGCCGATCTCGTGGTTGGCGTGCATCAGGCGGTCGGGGTCGTAGGTCTCCCGCGCCGCCTCCAGCCGCGCCGCCGCCGCGGGTGGGAAGAAGCCCGCCGTGTCGACCCGCTCCTCGACGAAGTTGAGGTAACGGCCCACCTCGTAGGGGCGCAGCGCGCTCGCCACGCGGTCGAGGTCGGCGTCGGTCTTCTCCGCCAGGGCCGGGTCGGCGATGCCGACCGCGAAGAAGACGTAGGAGCCCGGCAGGGTGGCGAGGGCGCCGGCGCCGTCGTCGGCGCGGGAGAGGGCGCCGCCGGCGTGCCGAATCTCGACCGAGATCAAGGTCGAGCCGGAGCCCGCCCCGGCGGCGGCGACCAGCGCCTCGATCGCAGTTGCGTCGAGCTCACCCAGCATCGCGTGGGCGGAGTCGGAGGGGACCGGGTCGCGCGGGTCCATGTGGAGCTCGGCGATCCCGGCGGGCGGCTGGGTCGCGAAGGTGTCCATCGCCGGGCCGAGCCCACGGAGCGGCTCCAGCAGGCGCGTCGCCTCCTCCTCGCCGCAGAGGAAGACCGCCTCGACCAGCGCGAACGACTTGCCGCGCATCGGCTCGGGGACCTCCGGCAGGGGCGGGAACTGAAGGATGCGGCCGATCGAGGTGACGTCCTCGGGTGCCGTCGCAGTCCACTCGTGCCAGGCGTGCAGGACCTCGCCCGCCCGCTCGACCGGGAAGAAGAGGATGCCCGCGTAAACCGACTCGATCGGGACGAGCTCGAACTCCAGCGCGGTGACGACGCCGAAGTTGCCGCCGCCCCCGCGCAGGGCCCAGAAGAGCTCGACATCACGCTCCGGAGTCGCACAGCGGATCTCGCCGTCGGGGGTGACTACCTCGAGCGCGGTCACCCGGTTGGCGGCGAGCCCGTGCTTGCGGGCGTACCAACCCATGCCGCCGCCGAGGCTGTAACCGGCGATGCTGACGTCGGGGGTCGAGCCGTGCAGGCCGGCGAGGCCGAGCTCCGAGGCGGCGGGGAGGACGTCCTCCCAGCGCGCACCGGCGCCGACGCGGGCGCGGCGCGTCGTGGCGTCGATCTCGACCCGGTCCATCGCGTCGGTCCGCAGGAGGATCGAGTCCCCGAGGTACCCCAGCGGCCCCATGTTGTGGCCGGTGCGCTGGGGTGCCACCCGCAGTCCTTCGCGGCGCGCGAACCGCATCACCGCGGCCACTTCCTTCGGGTGGCGGGGGACGGCCACCGCGGCCGGCCGCTGGTCGATCGCGAGGTTGAACCCGCTGCGCGCGGCGTCGTAGCCGGGATCGCCGGGACAGTGGACGGCGCCGCCGATCTCGGCGCGGAGTGCGGCGGGGGCCCGTCGGGTTTGCAGGATGTCGTTGGTGCTCATCGTCTCTCCAATGGATCAGGCGTGGTCGATGCCGCCACCTTCCAATCCGAGAGCGATCCGCACATCAGGGCGATCCCCAAGCCGGACCCCCAAGCTTTGGGATCTAGGGGACGTAGGTGGTCGACGTCCGAGGTAAGGGACGCAGGGCGCCGCGGCATGCGGATGCCCTCCCGACCCCGGGTCCGGCGGCCATGGGCCGGCCCGGCATCCGCGGCACGGGGGCGGGGAGGAGGGACGCACCCCCGTCCGGGACCCGGGGGCCCCGGACGCCCGCTGAGTTGAGGGCGCCAGGGCGCCCTCAACTCAGCGGGCGAGGAATCGGCCCGTGACGGAACACGCACGAAGGCGCCGGAGAGTCACGGAAGGCAGGAGAGTCGACGCTCCGTGCACCTTCCGTCACACGCCCGTGTTGATGGGCCGAAAACTCAAGCTCTGCTTGAGTTTTCGGCCCATCAACACCCCGTCCATCGAGATCGTCATCTGGGTTCGAGGGCGCCGGCCAGTTGGCGGCGGGAGCGGATCTCCAGCTTGCGGTAGGCGTTGGAGAGGTGGACCTCGACCGTCTTCGGGGTGACGAAGAGCTGTTGGGCGACCTCGCGGTTGGTCATCCCGTCGGCGGCGAGGCGGGCGACGCGTTCCTCGCTCGGGGTGAGGGCGGCGATGCCGGAGAGGGCCGTGCGGCGCGGCCGCGCGCCCGCCGCCGCCAGCTCCCCGCGCGCCTCGGCGCCGACCCGCCCGGCCTCGCAGACGGCGGCCAGCTCGATCGCCCGTTGCAGCGGCTCGCGCGCCTCGCTGGGCCGCCGCGTCGCGCGGAGCCCGCGACCGAGTGCGGTCAGGGCCTTCGCCTGCTCGAGCCGCGCGGTCGAGCCCTCCAGCACCGCGACCGCCTCTTCGAGGTGGGGGAGGGCGTCCTCTCCCTCGCACGCCGCCGCCATCGCCCGCAGCGCGGGCCCGACCGTCCCCGGCGCCCCCCAGTGCCGCGCCAACGCCAGGTTCTCCGCCGCCAGCTCCTGCGCCTCGGCGCGCCGACCGAGCCGCGCCAGCGCCTCGACCTTGTACTCGCGCCACGGGTTGTACGCCGGGTTCGGCACGCGGCGGTGCCGCGCCGCGTGGATGTCGGCCAGCTCGATCAGCCGCTCGGGCGCGGTCCCGTCGGCGGCCGCCAGCGCCAGCCTGGCGTTGTCGAAGTAGCGGGTGCCGTCGGCGTCGTCGTCGGACGCCTCGTCCGCGATCGCCGCGATCGTCGTCCGCGCCGCCTCGAGGTCGCCGCGCTCGACCTGGACGAGCGCGCGGAACCCGGACAGGTAGATCTC
The DNA here is from genome assembly GCA_018268415.1 of Actinomycetota bacterium. GTDB lineage: Bacteria > Actinomycetota > Thermoleophilia > Solirubrobacterales > 70-9 > VAYN01. Next base: position 14,787 of record JAFDWO010000127.1, read on the forward strand.
GGTGTTGGCGCCGAAGCTCCAAACCTTGACCTCGCGGCGAGCCTCGGTCAGTCGCGACTCGGCCTCCTCCAGGTCGCCGGTCCGGAGCAGCGCCGCGCCATGCCACATGTGCAGGCCGGAGATCGCGAAGAGGGAGCCGTGGCGGTGGGCGTTGGCGAGTGCCTCGTCGACGGCCGCGGTCATCTCGGGACGGTCGGCCCAGGCCAGCACCGTGATCGGTCCGATGCCGAGGAAGCCGGGATCGGCGCCGAGCAGCCCGCCGCCCTCGAGTGCCGCCAGGGAGAGGCGCGCGCAGTCCGCCGCCGACCCGTCGAGCTGCGACCAGAGGACGGAGGCGATCGCCATCGCCATCTTCGCCCCCGGACCGTCGCCGAAGGCCGGGTCCCGGAAGCGCTTCAGCCGGGTCGCCTCGGCCGGGTCGAGGGCGCCGAACAGGGTCATCGTGATCTCGAAGGCCTCGAGCCCGGTCCGCGCGTCCTCCATCTCCGCCGGCAGCTCGGCGCGGAAGCGGCGGGCGAGGGCCAGCGCCTCGGCCGGGCCCTCGGTGAAGAGGGCCACGCGCAGGAGCACGTGGGCGACGACGGCGCGCATCGCCGGGTCCTCGGTCGCGGCGTAGACCGTCCGCAGGTGCCGGGCCGCCACCGGGCCCTCGGTGAGCGACTCGGCGAGGCCGAGTTCGCGCAGCACGTCGACCCGCGCCTCCGGGGGCGGCGGCTCCTCGCGGGCGCGTCGCAGGTAGGTCATGGCGCTGTCGGCGGCGCCTTTGCGCGCGGCCGAGCGGCCCGCTTCGCGCAGCGTCTCGACCACCTCGGGGTCGCCCGCCGGCGCCGTCGCCAGCAGGTGCGTCGCGACCTCCTCGTCGCTCGCCCCGCGGCCCCGCAGCACCGCCGCCGCGCGCGCGTGGGCGAGCTGGCGCTCGCCGGCGGGCTGCTCCCGGTACACGACCTCGCGCACGAGCGGGTGGACGAAGCCGAGCGGCGGCTCGCGGCGCAGGATCTCGACCCGGGCGAGCTCGCCGGTGGCGCGGGCGACGGTCGCCTCGTCAAGCCCGGTCAGCGCCGCGATGTCGGCGACCGAGGCGCCCTCGGCGAGCACCGCCGCCGCCTTCGCCACCTCGATCTCCTCGGGCGCCAGGCGCGAGAGGCGGAACATCACACTGCGCGCGACCGCGCTCGGCCCGATCGCCTTCACCGCGCCGACGTTGGCGGCGGTCGGGGCGACGCCTTCGCCGAGCAGCATGCCGAGGAGCTCGCGCAGCAGCAGCGGGTTGCCGCCGGTCGCGTCGCGGCAGGCGGCGACGAAGGCGGGAGCCGCATCCGGCCCGAGCAGCGTCCCGACCCCGCCTACGCTCAGCGGTTGTGGCCGCATCGAGGTCGTCAGTGGGTCGCGGGCGATCTCGCCGAGCAGCACCGGGTCGGTCCCCGGCTCGGCGCTCCGCAGCGTCGCGCCGAGGAGCAACGGCGCGCCCTCGAGCCGCGGGGTCAGGTAGGCAAGGAAGCGCAGCGAGGGGCGGTCGCACCAGTGCAGGTCGTCGACCGAGAGGACCAGCGGCCGCTCGGCGCCGACGTTCAGGGTCAGCCAGTAGAGGCCGTGGAGGACGGCGAAGGTCGCCCCCTCGTCGGCCTCGCCCGCGAAGACCGCGCGGGCGGAGGAGGCGGCGCCCTCGAAGGCGGCATCACGGCCGACCTCGGCGAGTACCGGTTCGAACAGCTGCCGGACGACGCCGAAGGAGAACTCCCGCTCGAGCTCGGAGCCGCGCGCGGTGAGGGCCCGGATGCCGCGCGCCGCGGCGCCGTCGCGCAGTGCGCCCAGAAGGCGGCTCTTGCCGATCCCGGCGGGACCCTCGATCAGCACCGCCCGGGAGCGGCCGTCGACGAGACCATCGAGGAGCTCGGCGAGGGCGCCCAGATCGTCCTCGCGCTCGACCAGGTCCATCAGCTATCCGATGGTCGTCCTCTCGACCTCGCTACCACGGGCGACGATGATCTCGCTGACGAGGGTCGGCGGGAAGAGGCCCTGGGCGGCGATGCCGGGATCGGCCTCGAAGCGTGCCGCCAGCGCCGCCGGATCGTCGCGGCCGGGGCCGCGATAATCGGCGATCAGCCCGCCGTCGGGGCTGGGTGGCGTCTCGGGTCGCAGGGTGACGTCCTCGCCCAGCCGCGCGAGGGTGGAAGCAAGGCCGAAGGCGAAGAGCTCCAGCGGCACCGGCCAGGTGAAGCGCTCCACCGGCTTGGTCGAGTCGGCGATGACGACGAAGCGATCGGCCGCCGCGGCGACGATCTTCTCCCGCAGGTGGGCGCCGCCGCCGCCCTTGATCAGCCAGCCGTCGGGGGTCACCTCGTCGGTGCCGTCGATCGCGATATCGAGGCGTTGCAGGGCGTTGAACTCCTCGACCGGGATGCCGAGCGAGTGCGCCTGGGCCTCGGTCGCCGGGGAGGTCGCCACGCAGCGCAGGTCGGTGAGGCCGCGGCGGGCGACGGCCGGGAGGAGGTGGGCCACGGTCGAACCGGTGCCGAGGCCGACGGTCATGCCGCTCTCGACCAGCTCGGCGGCCGCTTCGGCCGCGAGTCGCTTCTCATCGTCGAGGCTCACGTAATCGCGACTCTATTCGGCTACCCTCAACAATCGCGTCTCGAAATGGGATCGCCTTTCGCACGATGCGCCTCGAAACACGACCAGGAGCCAAATCACTCAGATGACCGTCACCCCCACCCAGGACTACAAGGTCGCCGACATCGGCCTCGCCGAGTTCGGCCGCAAGGAGATCTCCCTCGCCGAGGTCGAGATGCCGGGCCTGATGCAGACCCGGGAGGAGTTCGGGGCGCAGAAACCTCTGGCGGGCGCGCGGATCACCGGCTCGCTCCACATGACCGTGCAGACCGCGGTGCTGATCGAGACGCTGGTCGCGCTCGGCGCCGAGGTGCGCTGGGCCTCCTGCAACATCTTCTCGACCC
>JAFDWO010000128.1 GCA_018268415.1 Actinomycetota bacterium
CGGACGCCGGGATCGGGAGGGTCCGTGGGACGCGCGTCCCGGATCCGTGGGAGCGCCGTGTCCCTCGCGTGAGGATCGGCCTGACCGCCCGCACCCTCCCGCGGGGGCCTTCCGTGCCTCCCCCGGCCGCTCCCCGCACCCCCGGCCGTCTCGGCCACGGCCACAGCCTGCCAGGGCCGTGGACGAGACGGCCGCATCCCTTTCCTCTCGGGCGACAGCTTCATGCGGCCGCGTGCCTTTCCCCGCGGGCGGCAGCCCGAGGGGGAAGGGGCCTCCCCACGGGCGACAGCTCGAGACGGCCGCATCCCTTCCCGAAACCCACGGCTGCAGGGTTTTGGTCCCATGACGACCAAAACCCTTCAGCGGGCGCCAGCTCGAGACGGCCCATCCCTTCCCGGGTGCTAGCTCGAAGAGGTCTCATCCCTTCCCCGGGCCCCGGCTCCGTGGCCGGTCCCTGGAATCGATCATCTAGCCCCGATTGGCACAAAGAATTTACGTTGTGCGCGCCACGCGCGCGCATTTCCCTGCCACGGTCTGCCCATGCCAATTCTTTCCGCCGGACATACCGTATATCCTGAAGACGTGCCCAAGGTTCTCATCTCGATGCCGGAAGACCTGCTGACGCAGGTCGACGAAGCCGCCCAGACCCGTGGGGAAACCCGCAGCGGCTTCATCCAGCGGATCGCCGAACACGAGATCGTCGAGAGCAACGCCCAGCTCCGCAAGGAACTGGAGGAGCTCTTCGACAGTCACACGGTCGATCTGGGTGGAAATTCCGCGGCCGAGTTGGTCCGCTGGGGCCGAGACCACCGGTGATCGCGCCCGCGACGGAGATGGAGGCGGGGGCAGAGATGAAGGCGGTCGGCGAGGGCCTGCTCCTCGATGCCAGCGTCTGGGTCGCCTCCTGGAGTCCGGAGGAGCAGTTCGCCGAGGCGGCGCGAGAACTGGTCGTCGACACGCGCCGGCGCGCCGCGGCGCTGGACCTGACGCTCTACGAGGTGGCCAACGCGATCGGTGGTCGCCGCCGCGACGCCGTCGGGGCGGCGAAGGCGTGTCGGTCGATCGAGCTGCGCTGCCGCAAGAACCTCGTGCGGGTCGAGCCGGGGCTGATCGAGGTGACCGCCGAGCTGAGCGTCGAGCACGGGCTCACCGCCTACGACGCCGCCTACGTGGCGGTCGCGAGGCGCTACGACTGGCAGCTGGTCAGCACCGACGTCGAGGACCTCGTCTCGCGGGGCCTCGCGATCACGCCCGACGCCGCCGTCTAACCTTGTTGCCATGAGCGTTCTGGAGCAGGTGCAAGACGACGTGAGAAGCGCGATGAAAGCGCGCGAACGCGACAAGGCCTCGGCGCTGCGCCTGGTCGTCGACGCGCTGCAACAGGATGCCAAGCTGGGCAAGGGCGACGAGGTCGCGGTGCTGCAGCGGGAACGGAAGAAACGGGTCGAGGCGGCCGAGGCCTACGAGGGCGCGGGTCGGGCCGAGCAGGCCGCGGCCGAGCGCTTCGAGGCGGAGCTGATCGAGCGCTACCTGCCCGCGCAGCTCTCCGACGAGGAGCTCGATGGCCTCGTTGCCGAGGCGGTCGCCGAGACCGGCGCCACCGAGCAGAAGCAGATGGGCCAGGTGATGTCGGCGGTGATGCCGAAGGTCGCGGGCCGGGCGGACGGCAAGCGGGTGAGCGCCGCGGTGCGCAAGAAGCTGGGTAGCTGAGCTTGGCCCGCCGCCAGCTGACCCTCGACAACGACGTCGCCGCCGAGCTCGCCGGCTCCGAGGACTCGGTGCTGCGCGGGCTGCGCGACCGGCTGCCGGTGGAAATCCACCTGCGCGGCAACGTGTTGACCCTCGACGGCGATCCGGGGGACCTGCAAGAGGCCGCGACCGTGGTCGACGAGATGGTCGAGCTGATCGAGCAGGGCCACGAGGTCGCGCCGGGGACGGTGGAAGCGGTCGCCGGGGCCCTCGATGCCGAAGAGAGCCCGGCGGCGATCCTGGACGACGTCGTCTGGCGCCACCGCAACACCAAAGTCGCCCCCAAAACGCTCAACCAGAAACGCTATGTCGACGCGATCCGCAAGACCACGATCACCTTCGGCATCGGCCCGGCCGGCACCGGCAAGACCTTCCTGGCCGTCGCGATGGCGGCCGCGGCGCTGACCGAACGCAAGGTCCAGCGGATCATCCTCACCCGCCCCGCGGTCGAGGCGGGCGAGCGCCTCGGCTTCCTGCCCGGTGACATCCAGGCCAAGGTCGACCCCTACCTGCGTCCGCTCTTCGACGCGCTCTACGACATGATCGATCCGGACCGCGTCAACGGCTATTTCGAGCGCGACGTGATCGAGGTGGCGCCCCTGGCGTTCATGCGGGGAAGAACGCTTAATGATTCTTTTGTGATCCTCGACGAGGCGCAGAACACCACGCCGGAGCAGATGAAGATGTTCCTCACCCGGCTCGGGTTCAACTCGCGGATGGTGGTCACCGGGGACGTGACCCAGATCGACCTGCCCACCGATCAGCGCTCCGGCCTGGTCGCCGTCCGGGACATCCTGCAAGAGGTGAAGGACATCTCCTTCATCGAGTTCGGCGGCGAGGACGTCGTCCGGCACAAACTCGTCCAGCGGATCGTCGCCGCCTACGACCGACACGGTGCCGGTCGATCTGTCTGACGTCCCCGCCGACCTGCGCGAGCCGGTCGCGGCCGCCCTTGCCGCGGTCGGGGTCGACGACGGCCACCTCGCCGTCGAGATCGTCGACCCCGCACGCATCCAGGAGCTGAACCGTGATCACCGCGGCAAGGACGCCGCCACCGACGTGCTTTCCTTCCCGATCGACGAGCTCGGCCCCGCCGCCGGCCCGCGCGAGCTCGGTGACGTCGTCATCTGCCCCGACCTCTGTGTCGACATGACACTGGCCGAGACCGTCGTCCACGGGGTCCTCCACCTCTGCGGCTACGACCACGAGACCGACGACGGCGAGATGCTCGCCCTCCAGGCGCAGGTCCTGGCCTCGGTCAGGTGAGGAGGCTGCGCCGATGACCACCCGCTCCGGCTTCATCGGGCTCGCCGGTCGACCCAACGTCGGCAAGTCGACCCTGGTCAACGCCCTGGTCGGCCACCACGTCGCGATCGTCTCGATGCGCCCGCAGACGACCCGCCGTGCAATCCGTGGCGTCGCCACCGACCTCGAGGCCGAACGACAGCTGGTCCTCGTCGACCTGCCCGGCGTCCAGCGCCCCCGTGATGCGCTCACCAAACGGATGCAGCAACGGGTCGAGCGCGAGCTGGCCGATTCCGACGTGGCGCTCCTGGTCATCAACGGCGAGGAGGGGGTGGGGCCGGGCGACCGCTTCATCGCCGGCCTGCTGAAGGCGGCGCGCACCGACATCCCGGTGATCTGCGCCGTCAACAAGTGCGACCGGCTCGCCCGCGGGGGCACGGTCAAGGCGCTCTCCGACGCCGCGGGGCTCCCCGGCGTCGACGAGGTCTTCCCGGTCAGCGCCCGCGCCGGCACCGGCCTCGGCGAGCTCCTGCACCGGCTCGGCGAGCTCGTCCCCGAGGGCCCCTACATGTACCCGCCGGAGGACTCCTCGGACCAGTCCTCGGAGCTGCTCCTCGCCGAGCTGATCCGCGAGCAGGTGCTGAACCGGACCCGCCAGGAGATCCCGCACTCGGTCGAGGTCAAGGTGCAGTCGGTGGAGCCGCGCGACGATGGCCTCGTCACCGTCATCGCCGAGATCTGGGCGGAGACGGAGTCCCAGAAGGGGATCCTGATCGGCCGCGGCGGGGCCAAGATCGGTGAGATCGGCACCGCCGCCCGCCACTCGCTGGAGCGCGAGCTCGGTGCCCAGGTCCACCTCGACCTCCAGGTGCGGGTGCGGCGCAACTGGCGCCGCGACGAAGACATGCTCGACCGCCTGGGCATCGAGTAGCGGGCCCCGTCTACGATCCCTCTCGTGTTTGACGAAATCACCTTCGACGAGCGCGGCCTGGTGCCGTGCGTGGTGCAGGACGAGGCATCCGGCGAGGTCCTGATGCTCGCCTACGCCAACGCGAAGGCGCTGGAGCTGACCGTCGCCACCGGCGAGATGCACTTCTACAGTCGCTCCCGCGACGAGATCTGGCGCAAAGGCGAAACCTCCGGGGCGACGATGGCGGTGCGCCAGCTCCGTTATGACTGCGATGGCGACGCCGTCCTCGCGATCGTCGCGCCCACCGACCACGCCTGCCATACCGGCGAGCGGACCTGCTTCTATCGCGAGGTCGACGGCTCCGCCTCGCCCGCGAAGGACGCGCCCCCCGCGCCCGGCGAGCCGCGCCGCGTCGTCCACGAGGCGCTGCCGGCGCTCGAGCGCACGCTCAAGGACCGCGCCGCCGAGCGCCCTGCGGGCAGCTACACGGTCGAGCTGCTCGACAACCCGACCCTGATCGGCGAAAAGGTCGAGGAGGAGGCCGAGGAGGTGGTCCGCGCCGCCCGCGAAGAGACCGACGAGCGGGTCGCCGAAGAGGCCGCCGACGTGATCTACCACCTCGCCGTGCTGCTGGCCTCGCGCGGGGTCCCGCAATCAGCGGTGATGGAGGAGCTGAATGCCCGCAGTCGCTGAGCCGGTGGCGGGGGGGACGCGATGACCGTCGCGGCGGGGTCCGACCTGCGGCTCACGCCGACCCTGGAGGAGGCGCGCGAGCTGGCTCGCGACGGCAACGTCGTCCCGGTCCGTGCCCGCTTCGTCGAGGACACCGAGACCCCCGTCTCGGCCTTCCTCAAGCTGCGCGCCGGCGAGCCCGAGGGCGCGCCCTGCTTCCTGCTCGAGTCCGCCGAGCAGGGCCAGGTGGGTCGTTACTCCTTCGTCGGCCTGCGCCCCCGCGCGGTGTTGCGCTGGTCGGACGGACAGCTCTCCGAGTGGAGCGGCCGCGCCGCGACCCACGGTGGCGAGCCGACCAAGGTCGAGCCCGAGGCTGATCCCTACGGTGCCGTCGCCGCCCGCTTCGCCGCCTTCAAGCCCGCGCCGGTCGCCGATCTACCGCCCTTCACAGGTGGCGCCGTCGGCTTCTTCGGTTACGACCTCGTGCGCACGGTCGAGCCGCTCGGTGAGCCCAACCCCGACGAGCTCGGCCTCCCCGACCTGGCCCTGATGGTCACCGACGTGATGCTGGTCTTCGACCACCTCCGCCACGAGCTGACGATCCTCGCCTGCGTGTACACGGAGGGCGAGGACGGCCTCGACGCCGAATACGCCCGCGCCGCCGCGACGATCGCCGAGATGCGCGAGCGCCTCCGTGGTGCCGTCCCGCAGCCCGCCGCGCCGCGCATCACCGAGCCGCCCGAGTTCACCTCCAACTTCGAGCGCGCCGACTTCGAAGCCGCGGTCTCGCGGATCATCGAGTACGTGCGCGCCGGCGACGCCTTCCAGGTGGTCCCATCGCAACGCTTCAGCGCCCCCGCCCCGGTCGAGGCCTTCTCGCTCTACCGCGGCCTGCGCGCGGTCAACCCGTCGCCCTACATGTACTACCTCGAGTTCGGCGACTTCCAGATTGCCGGCGCCTCGCCCGAGCCGCTGGTCAAAGTCCACGACGGGATCGTCGAGACGCGGCCGATCGCCGGAACCTCCCCGCGCGGCCGCTCGGCCGACGAGGACCGGCGCCTCGCCGAGCGCCTGATCAACGACCCGAAGGAGCGGGCCGAGCACGTGATGCTGGTCGATCTCGGCCGCAACGACCTCGGTCGCGTCTGCGAGTACGGCTCGGTCTCGGTCGACGAGCTGATGGTGATCGAGACCTACTCGCACGTTCTCCACATCGTGTCCCAGGTGTCAGGAAAGCTGCGCGAGGGTGTGACCGCGATGGACGTGCTGCGCTCGGCGCTCCCGGCCGGGACGCTCTCCGGCGCCCCCAAGGTGCGCGCGATGCAGATCATCGACGAGCTCGAGCCGGTCAAGCGCGGCTCCTATGGCGGTGCGATCGGTTATCTCTCCTGGAACGGTGACCTCGACACCGCGATCCACATCCGCACGGTCGTGGTCAAGGACGGCCGCCTGCACGTCCAGGCCGGCGGCGGCACGGTGGTCGACGCCCAGCCGAACTATGAGTGGAACGAGTCGGTGAACAAGGCGCGCGCGGTCTTCCGCGCGGTCGAGGTCGCCTGCGCCCAGCCGGACTGGGCCTGAGGGACCCACAGGCAAGACACCATGCGCGTCCTCGTGATCGACAACTACGACTCCTTCACCTACAACCTGGTCCAGTACCTGGGTGAGCTCGGTGCCGAGCTGGAAGTGGTGCGCAACGACAAGGCCGAGGTCGCCGAGCTCCTGGAGCGCGGCGCCGAACGGCTCGTCGTCTCGCCCGGGCCCTGCACGCCCGCCGAGGCCGGGATCTCCGGCGCCGCGATCCGCGCCTTCGCCGAGGCGGGGACGCCGACGCTCGGCGTCTGCCTCGGCCACCAGGCGATGGTCGCCGCCTTCGGTGGCAAGGTCGTCCAGGGCGAGCCGATCCACGGTAAGGACGCCGAGATCGAGCACGACGGCCGCACCATCTTCGCGGGGCTGCCCACACCGATGGTCGCGGGCCGCTATCACTCGCTCGTCGCCGATCCCGACCTCCCCGACGAGCTTGAGCTGACCGCCCACCTCGGCGACGTCGTGATGGGCGCCCGCCACCGCGAGCTGCCCGCCGAGGGCGTCCAGTTCCACCCCGAGTCGGTCCTCACCCCGCACGGGAAGCACCTGCTCGCCAACTTCCTGGGGAAGGGAGAAGCCAGTGCCTAACGATGTCGTCAGTCGCGCGATCGACGCGGTCTGTGCCGGGGAGAACCTGACCGTCGACCACTCCGCGACCGTGCTCGCCGAGATCATGGAAGGCCGCACCGAGCCGATCCAGACCGCCGCCTTCCTGATCGCCCTGCGGGCCAAGGGGGAGACCGTCTCCGAGCTGGTCGGGCTGGCGCGGACGATGCGCTCGCTCGCCGCCTCGGTGCACGCCAACCGCACCGACCTCGTCGACACGGCCGGCACCGGCGGCGGGCCGACGACCTTCAACGTCTCGACCAGCGCGGCGCTGGTCGCCGCCGGGGCGGGCTGCGCGATCGCCAAGCACGGCAACCGCTCCGCCACCTCGAAGTCGGGCTCCGCCGACGTGCTGGAGGCGCTCGGCGTGGAAATCGAGCTTGACCCTGAGGACGTCGCCCGGTGCATCGACGAGGTCGGGTTCGGCTTCATGTTCGCCCCGCGCCACCACTCGGCCACGTCCCACGTCCGCCCGGCCCGCGAGGGGCTCGGCGTGCGCACCGTCTTCAACTTCCTCGGGCCGCTGACCAACCCGGCGGGGGCCACCCGGCAGCTGGTGGGGGTCGCCGACCGCCACTACCAGGAGACGATCGCCGAGGCGCTGATCGGGCTCGGGGTCGAGCGGGCGCTGGTGGTGAGCGCCGAAGACGGCGTCGACGAGCTGGCGCTCTCGGCGCCGACCCGGGTGATCGAGGTCTTCGAGGGCCGCACCGCCGAGTGGTTCGTCGAGCCCGGGCAGTACGGCCTGGCGCCGCTCGAGCTGGCGCAGATCGCCGGGGGCACGCCGGCGGAGAACGCCGCCGTCACCCGCGCCGTGCTGAGCGGCGAGGCCGGCCCGCACCGCGACATCGTCGTGTTGAACGCCGCCGCCGCGATCTACGTCGGCGGACTCGCGGCCGACCTCGAGGAGGGGGTCGTCAAGGCGGCCGCCGCGATCGACTCGGGCGCGGCAGCGAACGTGCTGGAGCGGCTGGTCGCGGCAACGGTCTCCGCGGCCGGCTAATCTCCTCTGGTTCTGGTGGGAATTATCGAGCAGCTGATCGAGGGCGCCCGGGAGGGGGTGCGTGGACGCAAGCGCGAGCTGCCGCAGGCCGAGCTGGAGGCACAGCTCTCGGCGCGCGGCGAGGATCGTCCGTTCCAGGAGGCGCTGACGCGCCCGGGCCTCTCGCTGATCGCCGAGTTCAAGCGCCGCTCGCCGAGCCGCGGCGACCTCGCCCCCGACGCCGACATCGTCGCCCAGGTCTCCGCCTACGAGCGCGGCGGCGCGGCCGCCCTCTCGGTGCTCACCGACGAGCGCCACTTCGGCGGCTCGCTGGAGGACCTGCGCGCCGCCCGCAACGCCGCCAGCCTGCCGATCATCCGCAAGGACTTCATCGTCGACCCCTACCAGCTCTACGAGGCGGCGGTGAACGGCGCCGACGCGGTGCTGCTCATCGTCCGCGCCCTCGACGACCGCGAACTCCGCTCCCTGTACGAGGAGGCGCGGGCACTCGACCTCGACTGCCTGGTCGAGGTCCATGATGCCGACGAGCTGGAGCGGGCGCTCGAGGTCGACGCCGAGGTGATCGGGATCAACAACCGCGATCTCGACGAGCAGCGGGTCGACATCCAGAAGACCTTCGAGCTGATGCCCGACGTGCCCGCCGGGAAGACCGTGGTCGCCGAGAGCGGCATCTCCGGGCGGGAGGAGCTGATGGAGCTCGACCGGGTGGGCGTCGATGCGGTGCTGATCGGCGGCGCGCTGATGGTCGCGCCCGATCCGGAGCGCAAGACGCGCGAGCTGACCGGCGCCGACGAGACCCGCGAACATCTTTACTGAGCTTCCGGGCGGCCTTTAGAAAACTTTTCGACTTGCTTTAGCGCCGCGTCAAAGGTGCGAGGCATCCTGACCGCCCATGGACGAGCAACCACAGAAGAAGGAAAAGGGCGGCTTCTTCCGCTCGTCGTTCGGCGCGGCGCTGCTGGGAGGGCTGGTCGTCGCCGTGATCGGCACGGTGCTCCTCCTCACCGGTGTCGTCAAGTCACAGGGCGGCGGCACCACCACGATCGAACAGACGATGAGCGCGCCGATCGCCTCCCAGTCCTCCGGCGAAGGGGAAGGCGGCGGCAACACCGTCGACCAGATCTACAAGCGCGATGGCAACGGGGTCGCCTTCATCGAATCGACGATCCCGGCCGAAGAATCGGCGGAAAGCTTCAACCCCTTCATCGAACCGGAATCGAAAAGCGGCGGCACCGCCACCGGTTCCGGCATCGTCGTCGACGACAAGGGCCACATCCTCACCAACAACCACGTGATCGAAGGCGCCAACAAGATCGAGGTCAAAATCGGCGAATCCGACCACCAGTACACGGCGGAAGTGGTCGGCGCCGACCCGTCATCCGACCTGGCGCTGCTCAAGGTCGATGCACCCGCGCAGGAACTCGACCCGCTGACCCTGGGCGACTCCTCGAAGATGGAAGTCGGTGATCCGGTGGTGGCGATCGGCAACCCGTTCGGGCTCGATCGGACCGTCACCAGCGGCATCGTCTCGGCGCTGCAGCGGCAGATCAAGGCGCCGAACGGCTTCTCGATCGACAACGTGATCCAGACCGACGCGGCGATCAACCCGGGTAACTCGGGCGGCCCGCTGATCAACTCGGCGGGCGAAGTGATCGGCATCAACTCGCAGATCGAGACCGGCGGGGGCAACGACGGCAACGTCGGCATCGGTTTCGCGATCCCGATCAACACCGCCAAGGAAGTGATCCAGGAACTGGAAACCAATGGCAAGGTCGAACGCGCGTACCTGGGAATCACCGGCGGCACGATCACGGCCGAGCTGGCCAAGACCTTCAACCTCCCGGTCAAGGAAGGCGTCCTGATCCAGGCGGTCGAACCGGGCGGCCCGTCGGCCAAGGCCGGCCTCCAGGGCGGCACCACCACGGTCACGATCGAAGGATCCGAAGTGCTGGTCGGCGGTGACATCGTCACCGAAGCCGACGGCAAGAAGATCACGAACATGGAACAGATCATCGAACTCGTCAGCCAGAAGAAACCGGGTGACGAAGTCACGCTGAAGTACCTGCGTGACGGCAAGGAAAAGACTGCGACCGTGACGCTGGGCACCCGGCCCGCGAAGGTCGAAGAAGCCTCGCCGCAAGGCTGAGGGAAGCACACCGCCGCCCGGGGGGAGTCCGGCCCCTCGGGCGGTTTTCTCACTTCTCGACGCTTGTCCGCGGCTCGCCCGCGCATGGAGGACAAGCGTCGCGGGCCGGTCCCGTAGGCTGGATGCATGCGCGTCAAGTTCTGCGGGATAACCGACATCGACGATGCCGCCGAGGCGGTGCGCCTCGGCGCCTGGGCGATCGGGATGATCCACTGGGCCCCGTCGCCCCGCGACGTCGACCCCGCCGTGGCGGCGGAAATCGCCTCCGCCTTCCGGCGCAAGGCCGAGATCGTCGGCGTGTTCGTCAACCCGACCCTTTCCGAGGTCACCCGGGCGGTCGAGAACGAGCAGCTCTCGATGGTGCAGCTGAACGGCGCGGAGGGCGCCTCCTTCTGCGCCGAGGTCGGGCGTCGCACCGGCGTCAAGGTGGTCAAGGCGATCCACGTCGCCTCCGCCGCCGACGTCCACGCCGCCGAGGCCTATCGCTGGGTCGATTACCACCTGTTCGACCGCCGCGCCAGGAACCTGCCCGGCGGGACCGGCGAGAGCTTCGACTGGGAGCTGCTGCGCGACCACCGCTCCGAGGTCCCGGCGATCCTGGCCGGCGGCCTGCGCCCCGACAACGTCGCCACCGCAGTCGAGATCGTCCGTCCCTACGCGGTCGACGTCGCCAGTGGCGTCGAGGCCGAGCCGGGCCGCAAGGACCACGCCAAGATGGCCGCCTTCTTCGAGGCGGCGAACTCGGTCGGCGCCGCCACCTGATGAGCGCGATCGAGCAGCGCTTCGGCCCTTACGGAGGCCGGTACGTCCCTGAGACGCTGATCGCGGCGCTCGACGAGCTGACCGCGGCCTGGGAAGCGACCCGCGAGGACCCCGAGTACCTGGCCCGCCTGGGCGGTCTCCGCCGTGACTACATCGGTCGCCCGACGCCGCTCTACCTCGCCGAACGGCTGTCGGAGCGGGTCGGCTCGCGGGTCTATCTGAAGCGCGAGGACCTCGCCCACACCGGCGCCCACAAGATCAACAACGCGCTCGGCCAGGCGCTGCTCGCGCAGCGGATGGGCAAGGCGCGGATCATCGCCGAGACCGGGGCCGGGCAGCACGGCGTCGCCACGGCGACCGCCTGCGCGCTGCTGGGCCTCGAATGCATCGTCTACATGGGCACCGAGGACATCCGCCGCCAGGCGCCGAACGTCGAGCGGATGAAGCTCCTCGGCGCCGAGGTGGCGGCGGTCGACGCCGGCGCGCGGACGCTGAAGGAGGCGACCTCGGCGGCGATCCGCGACTGGGTGGCGAACGTGGAGACGACGCACTATGTGATCGGCTCGGCGGTCGGGCCGGCGCCCTACCCGGTGCTGGTCCGGGACCTACAGCGGGTGATCGGCGAGGAGGCACGCGAGCAGGCGCTCGCCGCCGAGGGCGTCCTGCCGCGGCGGGTGATCGCCTGCATCGGCGGCGGCTCCAACGCGATCGGTATCTTCGCCCCGTTCCTCGACGACGCCGAGGTGGCGCTGATCGGGGTCGAGGCGGGCGGCGACGGGATCGAGACCGGCCGCCACGGCGCCTCGCTGAACGCGGGGACGACCGGTGTCCTGCACGGCTCGCTCTCGGCGATCGTCGCCGACGAGGACGGGCAGATCCTCGAAGCGCACTCGGTCTCGGCCGGGCTCGACTATCCGGGCACCGGCCCCCAGCACGCCTACCTGCGCGACACCGGGCGCGCCGCGTACTTCCCGGTGACCGACGCGGGCGCGCTCGCCGCGCTGCGTGAGCTTTCGCGGCTGGAGGGGATCATCCCGGCGTTGGAGAGCTCCCACGCGGTGGCCTGGCTGCTGGAGAACCCGCTCGCGGGGGAGGGCTTCGACGTGCTCTGCCTCTCCGGGCGGGGCGACAAGGACCTGGCCGAGTACGTGCGCCGGACGGGCGAGGTGTCGTGATCGCGGGCGAGCAGCGGATCCGCGCCGCCTTCGACGCCGCCCGGGCGGAGGGACGCGCCGCGCTTATGCCGTACATGATGGCCGGCTTCCCCGACCGCGAGTCGGGCCTGGCGGTGGCCGCCGCCTACGCGGACGCCGGGGCGGACCTGGTCGAGCTGGGGGTCCCGTACTCCGACCCGCTGGCCGACGGTCCCACGAACCATGCGGCCGCCACCCGGGCACTGGCCGAAGGGGCGACGTTGCGGACCGCGCTGGAGGCCTGCGAAGCGATCGCCGACAAGGTGCCGGTGGTGCTGATGATCTACACGAACATGGTGCTCGCCCACGGCGGCGGGGAGGAGTTCGCGAAGCTGGCCCGGGCCGCGGGCGCCGCGGGGGTGATCGTCCCCGACCTGCCGCTGGGCGAGGACGAGGGGATCCGGGACGCTTTTGGCGCCGCGGGCCTGGCGATGGTGCCGCTGGTGGCGCCGACCACGCCGGACGAGCGGCGTCGCCGGATCTGCGCCGTCGCCAAGGGCTTCATCTACCTCGTCTCCACGGTGGGGACCACCGGGGAGCGCGGCGAGCTGCCGCCGGAGCTTGCCGCGCTGGTCGCCGCGACCAAGGCCGACGCGGGGGAGACCCCGGTCGCGGTCGGCTTCGGGATCGGCACCCCGGCGCAGGCCGCCGAGGTCGGGAAGGTCGCCGACGGGGTCATCGTCGGCAGCCGCCTGGTCCGTGCCGCGGGCGAAGGCGGGAGCCCCGCCGCGGCCGCCGATTCGGTAGCCGAGTTCCTCGCCGAGGCACGCGTCGCCCTCGCCGGATAGGATGCGCGACGCATGTTCATCGCCGTCTGGACCTTTATCGCGCTCGCCATCACGATGGTCGTCTACGCCTGGCTCGGCCAGGGTGGCGGCGTCGCCGGCCTGATCTTCTTCGGGATCATGCTGGTGGCGGTCATCCTCAAGATGGTGTTCGGCGCGCTCGCGCCGTCGAATCCCGACGGCGAGCGCCTGCAGGGCTGAGCGCCGCTCCGCCGCCCGCCGGGCGCAAGCGGTTGCGCCCCGCCGCGCCCTAGGCGCGGGTCGCGACTACCTGCAGGTACTCCGGCTCGAGGACCAGCGCGCGCGGATCGGTGCTCGCCCCCTCGAGGTAGGCGCGCAGATCGGCCTCCAGCGCCGGGGCGCCCGCCGGCCCGACTTTCTCGAACGCGGTTCGCAGCGGACCGAAGTAGGCGCGGAAGAACTCGAGGTAGTGGTCGGCCGACCGGAACGCCTGGCGGGAGACCCGTCGCTCGACCCGCAGCTCGGTGATCCCGTCGCCGAACAGCTCGCGCACCCGCTCCTCGCCGCCCCAGAGGACGGGTGGCACGGTGCCCGGGGGAGGCCCGCCGGTGTGCCGCATGAGGATCGCGAAAAAGTCCGTGAGGGCGCCGTCGGGGGTCCAGTTCGCCATCCCGATCCGGCCCCCCGACCTCACCACCCGCAGCAGCTCCGCGGCGGTGCGCTCCTGGTCGGGCGCGAACATCGCGCCGAAGATGGACAGCGCGACGTCGAAGCTCGCGCTCTCGAAGGGAAGCTCCTGCGCGTCGGCCTCGACGAACTCGATCTCGAGTCGCTCGGCCGCGGCCCGTTCGCGTGCCCGGTCGAGCAGCGCCGGGACGAAGTCGGCTCCCACCGTGTTGCCCCAGGCGCGGCGGGCGGCCGCGATCGCCCCGTTGCCACTGCCGCAGGCGACGTCCAGGATGCGTTCGTCAGGCAGGATCTCCAGCGCTTCCACCAGGCTCTCGGAGGCATTGACGACCAGCGATCCGACCATCGAGAAGTCACCCTCCGACCAGGCCCGCTGTTGCGCGGAGGTGAGCGCGGCGAAGTCCGGAGCGTCGGGCATCGCTGTCTAAGCTAACCGAATGCGAATCGGCGTACTTACCGGTGGCGGGGACTGTCCCGGGCTGAACGCCGTGATCCGTGCAGTGGTCCGCAAGGGGGCCGGGGTGCACGGGCACGAGTTCGTCGGCTATCGCGACGGCTGGCGGGGCCCGTTGGAGGACGACCGCAGGCCTCTGGGCGTGCCCGAGGTGCGCGGGATCCTGCCTCGCGGCGGCACCATCCTCGGCTCCTCGCGGACCAACCCTTTCGCCGCCGACGGTGGCCCCGAGCGCATCGTCGCCAACCTGGCGACCGCCCGCGTCGACGGGTTGATCGCGATCGGTGGCGAGGACACGCTCGGCGCGGCCTCCCGGCTCCATACCGAGCACGGGC
Organism: Actinomycetota bacterium; assembly: GCA_018268415.1. Lineage (GTDB taxonomy): Bacteria > Actinomycetota > Thermoleophilia > Solirubrobacterales > 70-9 > VAYN01. The sequence continues at coordinate 14,099 of JAFDWO010000128.1, forward strand.
TGAACGTGGTCGGCGTGCCGAAGACGATCGACAACGACCTCTCGGCGACCGACTACACCTTCGGCTTCGACACCGCGGTCAACATCGCGATGGAGGCGATCGACCGCCTCCACACCACCGCCGACAGCCACCACCGGGTGCTGATCGCCGAGGTGATGGGACGCCACGCGGGCTGGATCGCGGTCCACGCGGGCCTCGCCGGGGGCGCCAACGCGATCCTGATCCCGGAGCGCGAGTTCGACGTCGACGCGGTCTGCGATCTGGTGGCGCGTCGTTTTGCCGGTCGGTTCGCCCCGATCCTCGTCGTCGCCGAGGGGGCCCGGCCGGTCGGCGGGATGCCCGCTGCGGGCGAGGCGCCGACCGATGCCTTCGGCCACGTGCGGCTCGGCGGGATCGGCCACTGGCTGGAGGGCGAGATCGAGCGGCGCACCGGCAAAGAGACCCGTGCCACCGTGCTCGGCCACGTCCAGCGCGGCGGCACGCCCACCGCCTTCGACCGGGTCCTCGCCACCCGCTTCGGACTGCACGCGATCGACGCCGCGCACACCGGCCGCTGGGGCACGATGGCGGCCCTGCGGGGCACCGAGATCAAGCTGGTGGCGCTGACCGAGGCGACGGCCGAGCTGAAGACCGTGCCGGAGTCGTTCTATGCCGAATCCGAGGTGTTCTTCGGGTGATCCCCCTCCTCCAGCTGTTCCTTCTGCCGGAATGCTGGTGAAAAGGAACGGCCGGCGGCCGCCGGCGGCCGCGTTGGCGTCGGCGCTGCTCGCTTTCGCCGTCGCCGGCTGCGGAGGTGGCGATGCGGCGGGGGCGACGGTGAGCGTCTACGTCGCGGCGCCGCTCTGTGGAGGGGCGAAGGCGGAGCTCGGTTCGCACGGGCCGATCGCGGGGCACTTCACCGTGGCCGTCCGTTGTCTGGCGCCGAGCGAACGGGCGGGGGGAGGCGTCGATCTTGCTGCCGACGGCAAGAACTCGCGCCGCGCCACCGCGGACTCCAGTGCGGTTGCCATGCTCGAACCGCCCGGCCCGGCCACCGAGTTCACCCGCGCGATCCTCGAATCCGCGGAAATCCCCCTCGTCACCTCGGGGTCAGCCGAGAACGGCATGAAGCGGATCTTCTCCGCGATCGAAGGTGCGGGCTCCTCCGGCGTCCGCGAGTCCGTCCGCGAATCCCTGGAACCGACCTAGGGCGCGCTACCCGACCAGGTCCCGCAGCGCCCCGTCGATCTCGGGGAACTTGAACCCGTAGCCGAACTCCTCGGTCCTTTTCGGCAGCACCCGTTGCCCGCCCTGGGCCACCTTGCCGAACTCGCGCCCGAATTTCACCTCGACCGCGAAGCCCGGGATCGGCAGCACCGCCGGTCGTCCCACGGCCCGGCCGAGGGCCTTCGACCACTCCTTGTTCGTGACCGGGTTCGGCGCGACGCCGTTCACCACGTCGCTCACCGCGGTGGTGTCGAGCGCCCACGTCAGGATCCCGAGCTCGTCGGCGAGGTGGACCCACGGAAGCCACTGCCGACCGCCGGCCAGCGGCCCGCCGAGCCCGAGCTTGAAGGGAAGGAGAAGCTGGCCGAGGAGGCCGCCGCCGATCTCCATCACCTGACCGGTGCGGACGATCGCCAGGCGTACGCCCGCGGCCTCGACCTCGCGCGCGGCCTTCTCCCACTCGACGCAGACCGCGCTGTCGAAGCCCTCGCCGGGCGCGCTCGACTCGTCCAGCACCTCGTCGCCGCGATCGCCGTAATAACCGACCGCCGACTGGCTGACCAGCACCGTCGGCTTCCGCGTCAGGCCGCCGATCGTCCCGACCAGGTTGTGGGTCCCGATCCGGCGCGAGTCCATGATCTTGCGCTTCGCCGCGCTCGACCAGCGCTGGTCGATCCGCTCGCCGAGCAGGTTGACGACCCCGTCGACACCCTCGAAGGCGGCCTCGGTCGGCCGTTCGAGCGTCGGCTCCCAGGCGTGCCAGGTCACCCGCGGCTGCGCCGCGCGCGCCTTGTCGGGGCTGCGGGTGAGGCCGACGACCTCGTCGCCGCGCTTCAGAAGCTCGTCACAGAGCGCCTTGCCGATCCTGCCGCTGGCGCCCGTGACGAGGGCTCGCATCAGGTCGTCTCGACTGGAGTGAAGGTCCCGGTCTCTTCGCTGCGCCGGGCGAGCCCGTCGCGCTGGGCCTCCTCGATGACCGCCTCGGCGACCTTCGGGGCGACTTCGCGGTTGAAGACGCTGGGGATGATGTAGTCCTCGGCGAGGTCGTCGTCGGCGACCGCGGCGGCGATTCCCTTTGCGGCGGCGAGCTTCATCGCCTCGGTGATCTGCGGGGCGCCCGCGTCGAGGGCGCCGCGGAAGATGCCGGGGAAGGCGAGGACGTTGTTGATCTGGTTCGGGTAGTCGGAGCGGCCGGTGGCCATGATTCGCACGTGCGGGGCGGCGTCCTCGGGCATCACCTCGGGGGTCGGGTTGGCCATCGCGAAGACGATCGCGTCGTCGTTCATCTTGGCCAGCGAGTCGGCCTGGATGATGCCCGGGCCGGAGAGGCCGATGAAGAGGTCCATGCCCTCGATCACGTCGTCGGGCTGCCCGTGGATGTGCCCCGGGTTGGAGTGCTCGGCGTACCACCGCTTGGTCGAGTTCATCGCGCCGGAGGCATAGTCCTCGCGCTCGGTCGAGAGCGCGCCTTTGCGGTCGGCGCCGATGATCTGGGTGATGCCCGCCTCGAGCATCATTTTCGTCACCGCGACGCCGGCCGCGCCGAGGCCGACGACGAGGGCGCGGACGTCCTCGATCGGTTTGCCGGTGATCTTCAGCGCGTTGAAGAGCGCCGCCATCGTCACCACCGCGGTGCCGTGCTGGTCATCGTGGAAGACCGGGATATCGAGCTTCGCCTTGAGCCGCTCCTCGATCTCGAAGCAACGTGGGGCGGAGATGTCCTCGAGGTTGACGCCGCCGAAGGTGGGCGCCATCAGTTCCACGGCGCGGACGATCTCGTCAGCGTCCTGGGTGTCGAGGCAGATCGGGAAGGCGTCGACCCCGGCGAACTCTTTGAAGAGCATGCACTTGCCCTCCATCACCGGCATCGCGGCCTCGGGGCCGATGTTGCCGAGTCCGAGCACCGCGGAGCCGTCGGAGACGACCGCCACGGTGTTCTTCTTGATCGTGTACTCGAAGGCTTTGGCGCGATCGGCGTGGATGTCCATGCAGACGCGGGCGACGCCGGGCGTGTAGGCCATCGAGAGGTCGTCGCGCGTTTTCACCGGGTACTTGTTGTGCACGTCGATCTTGCCGCCGCGGTGCATCTGCATCGTGCGGTCGACGTAATCCAACACCCGGGCGCCACGGGTCGAGCCGATCGCCCGCAGGATGCGCTCCCAGTGATCGCGGTCGGAGGCGTCGATCGTGAACTCGCGGACCCGCTTGCCCTCCGGCCCGGCACCCGGAACGAGATCGACGCCCTGCAACTGCCCGCCCGCCTCGGCGATCGCCGCGGTCAATTTCCCGAGCGGCTCCTGCCGCGCGTCGAGCTCGACCCGGATGGTGACGCTGTATTGCGCGCTGACCGCCATGCCCGGAATCGAATCAGATTCCCGCCGCGAGCATCCTGTGTGGGCGTTTGCCCTAGGGTCCGCCGAGTGTTCAAGGGCTTGGTGAGCGGCGCGGCGATGTTCGGATTGGTGGTCGCGGCGGTGATGTCCGTGGCGGCACCGGCCACCGCCACGCCCGGGGTGAGCGAAGACGTGATCCCCTCACCGCAGGGGATTCTCCTTCACGGGTCGCATGGCTTCGAGGTGGCAATCGACGCGCATCGGGCCACCCCGGGTCGGCGCGCGCGGGTCGTCGTCTCTGCCTTTCGGCCGCACGACCTGGTTCGCTACACCGCGCCCGCGAACCTTGTCGGGGAAGGGATCCGCGCGAGCCTCGGCCGCTTCGGTCGAATCGACCTGCGCTGGGTGCCGGACGGCCGAATCGGGGAAGTCGATCTTGCCTGCCACGGCCACGGGGTGCGACGGCACTTCCTGTTCGATCGCGGCGCCTACGTCGGCACGCTGAGATTTCGCGGTGGTGACGGATTCACCGCCGTCCGCGCGCATCGGATCGAGTGGCGTCCCTCGTGGTACGACGGCCACACCACGTGTCATCGCGGAGGGAGCGAAGTCATTCCGGGGGCAGGGAGGATCCTCGAGGCCGCCATCGGACATCGTGATCCCAAGGTCCGGTTCTACGCCTACCAGCCCAAGCCCGGGACCAAGGTGGAGTACGAGGCGTACGACCGTGAACTGGTGGGGCGGGTCGAGGTCGAGCGCACAGCCTGGACCTACGGCAACCCGCGGACGCTCACCGCTCCGCGCGACCTCGCCGCGGCGACGATCGCACCGCCCGCTCCGTTCACGGGCTCGGCGACCTTCGAGCGCCTCAACGGTGCGCACGGAAGCTGGCTCGGCGATCTGGCCGTGCGCTTTCCCGACGTCGCCGGTGTGCCGATGGCGGGCGATCCCTTCGGAGCGGTCTTCTACTCCGGTTCCCTGGCAGGCGAAAGCCCCCGGAGATGACGCGACGCGGCCGGCTCGGCGCCGCCGCGCCGGCCGGATTCTCCCCGTGGCCCGTTGATAATCCACGCAAAGCGCACCGAATCCCACCGCTGACCGCGGTCGCGCGGGGGAGAGGCGGAGGGCCGTGGTGACTTACCGTCGCCATGCGACGGCAATCCACCACAGGCGACGCTCGAATCGGGGTGGTCGCGGGTCGGCAACACGGTGTGGTCACGGTGGAGCAGTTGCGGGAAGCGGGGCTCGACGAGGCCGCGGTGCGCCGTCGGGTCGCGGCGGGGAGGCTCCATCGGCTGCATCGCAGTGTGTACGCGGTGGGCCATCGGAGCCTCAGTTGGCGGGGACGATGGTTGGCGGCGGTGCTCGGCGCCGGGGACGGGTCGGTGTTGAGCCACTCGAGCGCCGCGGCGCTGTGGCAGTTCCTGCGGCCGATGTCCGGGGACGTGCACGTCACCGTCGGCGCCGCAGTGCATCGGGCGCGACGACCGGGCGTGCGCATCCACCGCTCGCGCACGCTGGCTCCCGGGGACGTCACGCGGCGCCACGGCATCGCGGTCACCACTCCCGCCCGGACCGTGAACGACATTCGTGGCGAAGTCACGCCGTACCTCTTCCGCCGCGCGCTGCGCCAGGCGGAGCTCGCCGGGTACCGCGTGCCGCACATCGAGCGCGTCAAGCGGACGCGCTCGGACCTCGAGCTCCTCTTCCTCTCCTTCTGCGACGAGTACGACCTGCCAGGACCGCTCGTCAACCACCGCCTCCACGGGTACCGGGTCGACTTCTTCTGGCCTGACGCGAGGCTCGCGGTGGAGACCGACAGCTGGGAGTACCACCGCGGCTCGGTGGCCTTTGCCGACGATCACGAGCGTGATCTCGAGCTGCGTGCCCACGGGATCACGACTCGCCGCTATACCGGCGACCAGTTGGAAGTCGCGCCGCAGGCGGTCGCCGCCGACCTGAAGCAGGTCCTCGGCGCGGACTCGTAGAGTTGGCGCGATGGCCGACGCACCTGAGCTCTTCCTGATCGACGGCAACAGCCTCGCCTACCGGGCCTTCTTCGCCCTGCCCGAGTCGATCGGGACCAGCGACGGGCGGCCGACCAACGCGATCTTCGGGCTCGCCTCGATGCTGGTGAAAATCATCGACGAGCACCACCCACAGGGGGTCATCGTCGCCTGGGACGCGGGCTGGAGCGGGCGCGAGAAGACCTACGACCTCTACAAGGCGCAGCGCAAACCGCGCCCCGACCTCCTGCGCGAGCAGTGGCCGCACCTGATGCCCCTGGTCGAGGCCTTCGGCTACACCAACGTCAAGGTGGAAGGCTTCGAGGCCGACGACGTGATCGCCTCGCTCGCCAGGCAGGCGCGCCAGCAGGGGATCGAGGTGATGGTGGTGACCGGCGACCGCGACGCCTACCAGCTCGTCGGCGACGGGATCCGCGTGATGAGCACCTCGCGCGGCATCACCGAGACGAAGATCTACGACACCGCCGCCGTCGAGGAGCGTTATGGCGTCCCGCCGACGCTGATCACCGACCTGATGGGCCTGCGCGGCGACACCTCCGACAACATCCCCGGCGTCCCCGGGATCGGCGAGAAAACCGCCACCCAACTGCTGCAGAAATTCGGTTCGCTGGACAAGGTGCTGGAAAGCGTCGACGAGATCTCCGGTGCGAAACGCAAGGAAAACCTCACGAACCACGCCGAGGACGCGCGGATGTCGCGCGAGCTGGCGACCCTGCAGTACGACATCGACACCGGGGTGGACCTGGCGGCCGCGATGGAGACCGAGCCGGACCGCGGCGCGCTCCGTGACTTCATGCGCGAGTTCGAGCTGCGCGCCGTGCTCGAGCGCCTCGAAGAAGCGCTCCCCGAGGGCGACGCGGTCCCCGGGCGCAAGGTCGAGCAGGAGCTCGAGGTCGAGACCGTCGAAGGAGCGCCGGCCGACATCGGCGACGCACCGCGCATCGCGGTGGCGATCGACGGCGAGCGCTGGGCCGCCGCCGAAGGCGAGCGCATCCTCACCGGCACCGCGTCCCAAGACGAGCTCGCCGTCGCCCTCGGCGACAAGCCGCTGGCCGGCCACGACCTCAAGTCCCTCGGCGGCGGCCGCCACGGGCTGCTCGCCGCCGCCGCCCGCGAGGGGGTCGAGCTGGGCCTCGAGCACGACACGATGCTCGCCGCCTACCTGCTCGAGCCGCAGCGCCGCACCTACGAGCTGACCGAGCTCGCCGCCGACGCGGGGATCGGCATCGCCGCCGCTGCGGCCGCCAAAGACGCCAAGGAGGACGACGGTCAGCTGTCGCTCGGCGAGGAGCCCGAGGCCGGCCTCGACCCCGCCGAGGAGGCACGCCTCGTCGCCGCCCTTGCCGAGGACCAGCTGCCGCGGGTCCAGGCGCTCGGCCTGGAGACGCTGATGCGCGAGGTCGAGCTGCCGCTGATCGCCGTGCTCGCGGCGATGGAACGCGAGGGGCTGAAGCTCGACGCGGAGCGGCTCGCCGAGGTCGGCGCCGGCTTCGGCGAGCGCATCGACCAGCTGGAGTCCGAGATCTACGAGCTCGCCGACGAGGAGTTCACGATCGGCTCCCCGCAGCAGGTCGGCCGCGTCCTCTTCGAGAAGCTCGAGCTGACGAAGAAGCGGCGCGGCAAGACGGGCTACTCGACCGACGCCAGGGTCCTCGCCCAGATCCGGGACGAGCATCCGATCGTCGAGAAGATCGAGTCCTGGCGCGAGCTGACCAAGCTGAAGAACACCTATCTCGACTCGCTGCCCGACCTGATCGATCCGCAGACCGGCCGCGTCCACACCACCTTCAACCAGGCGGCGACGACCACCGGCCGCCTCTCCAGCACCAACCCGAACCTGCAGAACATCCCGATCCGCACCGAGATCGGCCGCCCCGTCCGCGCCTGCTTCGTCGCCGAGGAGGGCGCGCGCCTGCTCTCCGCCGACTACAGCCAGGTCGAGCTCCGCGTGCTCGCCCACGTCGCCGACGAGCAGGTGCTGAAGGACGTCTTCCACGCCGGCGAGGACGTCCACACCGCGACCGCCGCCGAGGTCTTCGACGTCCCGCCGGAGGAGATCGACGTCGGCCGGCGCTCGAAAGCGAAAATGGTCAACTTCGGGATCGTCTACGGGCTGACCGGCTTCGGGCTCGCCGATCGCCTCAACATCCCGCGCAAGGAGGGCGAGGAGTTCGTCGCCCGTTATCTCGAACGCTTCCCGGCGGTGCGCCGCTTCCGCGAGGAGGTGATCGAACGGGCCCAGGAGGAGGGCTTCGTGACGACCCTGATGGGACGTCGCCGGCCGATCCCCGAGCTGCGCTCCTCCAATCCCAACACGCGCCGTCTCGGCGAGCGCCTCGCCGTCAACACCGTCATCCAAGGCACTGCCGCCGACATCATCAAGGTGGCCATGGTCAACTGCTGGGCGCGCCTGCGGGAGGAGCGGATGGCGACCCGCCTGGTCCTGCAGATCCACGACGAGCTCCTCTTCGAGGGCCCGCCGGAGGAGATGGACGCGGCGCTCGAGCTGGTGACGCGGGAGATGACCCTCGCCTACGACCTCGACCCGAAGCTCGAGGTCGACGCCGGCGTCGGCTCCGACTGGCTAGGCGCCAAGTAGCGCCTCAGGCCGCGGTCGGGACCTCGGGCTTGGCGCGCTCCGGCGGTGCCTCGGCGAACTCGGGCGGGGCGATGTTCAGGTAGTGGCGGAAGGACCAGTCGACAAAGCGCTTCACGCCGAGCAGGCGGATCAGTGGCCCGAGCACCCGCGGCGGCACCCGCGGCACGACCTTCTGCGTCCGCAGCATCCAGCGGAACTTCCACTCGTGCGAGTTGCTGAACTCGGCGTAGCGCGCGGCGGCCTGCTCGCGGGTCTGGCGCCCCTCGACCACCCCGCGCAGCTCGCGTCCCAGGGCCATGCCGAAGTAGAGCGCGGTGCGGATCCCCTCGGCGGTCAGCGGCAGGCAGTGCCCGGCCGAGTCGCCGGTGAAGAAGACGCCGCGCCCGGTCGCCGCGCGAAGCTTGTGGGGGATCCAGTTGCCCTGGTAGCGGACCCGGTCGCGCCCGAGGTCCTCGGCCAGCAGCTCGGTCGTGGCGCGGACGTGGAAGCGGGGATCGAAGGAGCCGACGCCGATCCGCGTCTCCTCGCCCGCCGGGAAGCTCCAGCCGTAGCCCGCCGGGACGTAGCGCCGGTCGATCCAGATCTCGAGGTCCTCGGCGCCTCCCTCCGGGTGCACCTCGAGCCCGCGCGAGAGCGGCGCGTCCGGCGGCTGGTAGCCCGCCGCCCCGGCCAGCACGCGGCGCCAGCCGAGCGCGTCGACGACGAGCGGAGAGGAGATGACACCACGGTCGGTCTCGACCGCGATCGCGTCGGTGCCGTTGGTCGCGGCGCCGACCAACCCCTCGACCTTGGCGGTCTCGAAGCGGGCATCACAGCCGTCCCACATCAGCGCGCAGAGCGTCCGGTAGTCGAAGGTGGAGAAGGTCCAGGGCAGCTTGTAGCGCGAGTCGCCGTGGGGGGTGTGGATCACCAGCGTGTCGAAGCGCTGGCGCTCGGCCCCCATCAGTCCGAGGTTCTCGAGCCACTGCGTGGGGATCCCACAGGCGGAGGTCTGGCGCTCGCCGATCTCGTAGCGGTCGACGATCAGCACGTTGGCGCCGCTCCCGGCCAGCTCCCGGGCCACCGCCAGGCCGGCGAAACTGGCACCGCAGATCAGTACGTCATGGGTCCCTGTGAGAGGGGTCCGTTCATCCCCTGTTTTGGTCGCTCGCTTAGGCATCGGGGCGCAGGGTACCGGCGGGGCTCGGTCGGCGTCTCGTTTCTGCCACAATGCCCAACCCGATGGCTGCGACCGAGACCATGACCCCTGCGCCCAGCGCCATCCCCGTGGAGGGGAGCGGTGGGCTTCTGCTCAACATCGACGGCAAGATCGTCCCGAACTACGCGGCGACGATGGTGTCGTTCGACGAGGGCGACGTCGTCAACGGAAAAGTAGTCCGCATCGACAAGGACGAGGTCCTTGTCGATATCGGCTACAAGGCCGAGGGGGTCATCCCGAGCAACGAGCTCTCGATCCGCAAGTCGGTCAACCCGGCGGAAGAGGTCGAGCTTGGCGAGGAGGTCGACGCCCTGGTCCTCACCAAGGAGGACTCCGAGGGCCGCCTGATCCTCTCCAAGAAGCGTGCCCGCTTCGAGAAAGCCTGGCGCCGCATCGAGGTCGCCGCCGACTCCGGCGAACCGGTGGAAGGCAGCGTCATCGAGGTCGTCAAGGGCGGCCTGATCCTCGACCTCGGCGTCCGCGGCTTCCTGCCCGCCTCGCTGGTCGACATCCGTCGTGTCCACAATCTTGATGAGTTCATGGGCCAGACGCTCGAGTGCAAAGTCATCGAGCTCAACCGCTCCCGCAACAACGTCGTCCTCTCGCGCCGCGCGGTGCTGGAGGAGGAGCGCAAGGAGGTCCGCGAGCAGATCCTCGGCCGGCTCGAGCCGGGCCAGGTGGTCGAAGGCAAGATCTCGAACATCGTCGACTTCGGCGCCTTCGTCGACCTCGACGGGATCGACGGCCTCATCCACATCTCCGAGCTTTCCTGGAGCCACGTCAACCACCCGTCCGAAGTGGTGGCGATCGGCGACACGGTGCGGATCAAAGTCCTCGACATCGACCGCGACCGCCAGCGCATCAGCCTCGGTCTGAAGCAGACCCAGGAGGACCCGTGGCAGCGGGTGATCTCGACGCACCGCCCCGGCGACGTGCTCGAGGGAACCGTGACCAAGGTCGTCGCCTTCGGCGCCTTCGTCGAAATCCTGCCGGGCGTCGAGGGTCTGGTCCACATCTCCGAGCTTGCCGACCACCACGTCGAGAACCCCTCCGAAGTGGTCGAGCCGGGTGCCAAGCTGAACGTCAAGATCCTCGAGATCGATGAAGACCGGCGCCGCCTCTCGCTCTCGATCAAGCGGGTCGAGGGCCAGAACATGCCGATGCAGGACCTGAGCGCGCAGATCGCCGCCGCCAACGCCGCCAACGCGAGCGGTGCCGAAGAGGCCGCGGTCGAGCTCGCCGAGGACGCTGCGGTCGAGGCCCCGGAGGTCGAGCCGCCCGCGCCGGAGGCAGCCGTGCCCGAGGCCCCGGCCGAGCCCGCAACTTCCGAGCCCGCTCCCGTCGCCGAGGCACCGGCCGCCGAGTCGTCCGCCGTCGAGGCGGGTTCTGAGGGCAATGGCGAGGGCGATGCAGGCGAGGCCCAGGAGGGCACCCCGGCAGCCGCCGCGGGTCCAGAGTCCCCCGACAGCGCCGACGAGGCCGCTGCCGGCGGCGATAGCGACAGCAGCGAGCCCGAGCAGGTCTGAGCGGCGGGGCCGTGTGGCGCCGCTGACGATCGGGCTGACTGGCGGCATCGCCGCGGGGAAGTCGGAGGCGCTCGCGGCGTTCGGCCGACTTGGCGCGGCGACGCTTTCCAGCGACGCGGTGGTCCACGACCTGCTCGAAAGCGAGCCGCTGCGCCGGGAGTTCGTCGCCCGCTGGGGCCAGGAGGTGGCTCCGGAGGGCGCTCCCACCGACCGCGCGCGGATCGGCTCGATCGTCTTCGCCGACCCCGCGGAGCTGACCTGGCTCGAGTCGAAGATCCACCCGGCGGTGGGCGCCGAGACCGCGACCTGGCTGGCCACGCTCCCCGACGACGTCGAGGTCGCCGTCGTCGAGGTGCCGCTGCTCTTCGAGGGTGGGCGCGAGAAGGTCTTCGACACGACCGTCTCGGTGGTCGCCGCCGAGGACGTCCGTCGCGAGCGTGCCGCCGCCCGCGGCCACGCGCTGGTCGACGCCCGTGAGGCGCGCCAGCTGACCCAGGAGGAAAAGGCGGAGCGGGCCGAGTACGTGATCGTCAACGACGGCTCGGTCGAGGACCTCGAGGCAGCCCTGTCCGCGCTACTGGCGAAGCTGAGGGGATGAGCAGTAGGGCAAGTTCGAGGGGGCGGCCCCGCCGCCGCAGTCGCTGGCCGCTCTTCGGCGGGATCGCCGTCGTCGTCGGCTTGGTCGTCGGGCTGCTGGTGGCCGGGGGCACCTTCGACAAGGCGATCAAATCGCTCACCCTGCCCCTCGAACACGAGGACATCATCCGCCGGCAGGCCAAGGAAAAGGGGGTGGACGCGGCCCTGATCGCGGCGGTTATCGACACCGAGTCGAAGTTCACCAACGCCGAATCGAGCGCCGGCGCCCGCGGGCTCATGCAGATCACCCCCGAAGCTGCCCAGTTCATCGAGAAACAGAGCGGCGGCACCACCTTCAAGCTGAACGATCTCTCCAACCCGGAAATCAACATCCGTTATGGGACCTTCCTGTTGAAGGAATTGCTCGAACGCTACGAAGGCGACAAGGCGGCGGCGCTTGCCGCCTACAACGCCGGCCCAGGCAACGCCGACAAGTGGGGCGGAGCGGGGCTCTCGGTCGAGCAAATCCCCTTCCCGGAAACGCGCGCCTACGTCGAACTCGTGCTCGAACGGCAGAAGGAATACCGAGAAAAGTACGCTTCGGAGCTTGGCTACGGTGGGGGGTAAGAGTCCGCGGGTGTGGGCATTGGCGTTGGCGGTCGGCATCGTGCTGGCCGACTCGTCGATCGTCGTCCTCGCCTTGCCCGACATCTACCGGGACCTCAACACGTCGGTCTTCGGTGTCACCTGGGTCCTCGTTTCGTTCAACCTGGTGATGGCGCTCGCCGCGGTGCCGGCGGCGATGGTCGCGCGGCGGGTCGGGCCGGGGCGGGCGGCGGCGGTCGGGCTCGCGATCTTCGCCGGGGCAGGGCTGGCCTGCGGGGTCTCCGACCACCTCTCCACCCTGATCATCGCCCGCTCGGTGCAGGCGCTCGGCGGCGCGCTGGCGGTCACGGCGGCGCTCGAGCTGCTGCCCGCGACGGTCGGCTCGGAGCGCCGCGCGACCGCGGTCTGGGCGAGCGCCGGAGCGACCGGCGCGGCGCTCGGCCCGGCGGCGGGCGGCATCCTCACCCAGCTCGTCTCCTGGCAGTCGATCTTCCTGATCCAGGTGCCGATCGCGCTCGCCGCCGCGGTGCCGATCCTGACCGTCGCCCGCCACGAGATGTCGACGCGGGTGATCGAAGGGGAGCTGACCCAGCGCGTGGGCAAGCCGCACCTGTGGGCGAACGTGGCGCTGGCGATGGTCTCCGCGTCGATCGCGGCCGCGCTCTTCCTCCTCGTCCTGCTGCTGATCGAAGGGTGGCGGCTGAGCCCGATCGGCGCCGCGATCGTCGTCTCGGTGATGCCGTTGGCGGCCGCGGTCGGCGCCCGGCTCTCCGGCTGGGTCGCCGACGAGCGGGCGCGGGCGGCGGCCGGCGCGTTGCTGCTGGCAGGTGGGCTGGGGGCCCTGGCGCTGCTGCCGAAGGCGGAGGTCGCGCTGACCGTGCCACCGCAGATCCTGGTCGGGGTCGGCCTCTCGCTGGTGCTCTCGGCGCTGACCGAGACGGCGCTCTCCGGCCGTGCCCCGCAGGCGATCCACGGCGGCTGGACGATCTCCGCCAGGCACGCCGGCGTTGTCGTCGGGCTGCTCGCGCTGACCCCGGTCTTCACCCACGACATCGCGGTCCAGCAGAAGCAGGCGATCAACTCCGGCACGTCGGTGATCCTCGACTCGCCGATCAAGCCGGTACTGAAGCTGTCCCTGGCCAAGGAGATCAGCGAACATCTCAAAGCCGAGGACGGCAAAGTGCCGAACCTCGGCCACGTTTTCGACCCGCTGCCGGAAGACGAGGGGGAACGGAGCGAAGTGGTGGAGCTGCGCGAAGAACTGCAGGAGCAGCTGAACGCGGGGGCGACCCACGCCTTCAGCCCCTCCTTCGGGATCGCCGCCCTGATCGGCCTCCTGGCGCTGGTGCCGATCGGGCTGGCGCGGAGGATCGACCTGTGAGCCGCGCCCGGATCCTGGTCGCGGGCGCGCTGGTCCTCTCGCTGGCGCTGGTCGGCATCTACGCCGCCGCCGGCGGCGCCTCCTACGAACCGGTGCAGGTGCGCAATCCCTGCGAACCGCGGCCGGAGACCGAAACCAGCGGCGGTCTCGAAGGCGTGGCCGAGGAATTCACGCTTTCGGCCCTCGACGGGGCGGCCTGTCGCCTCGGTGTCAGCCGCGAGCGACTCGCCCGCGCCCTCGCCGGCAAGGAGAGTCGCGAACGCTTTGCCAAGCACTTCCACATCGACGACGAAAAGCTGACCAAGGCGATCCGCGCCGGTCTGGTGCGGGCCGTCGACGACGCCGAAGAACGGGGCAAGATTCCCGCGTTCCTCGCCGGGCCGATGCGGGGCGTGGTCGAACAGGTGCCGCTTGAAGAGGGAATCGAACTGGTTCAGGACGCCGAAAAGATCCTCAACGGCGAAGGCTTCCTCGGCGGGATCGGCAACGCGATCAAAGAATTCCTGCCCTGAGGCGGGCGCCCGGCGAGGGTTTCGTCGCGGCGCAGCTTTCCGGGCTTGCCCGTTGGCTATCGTCAACCTGTGCCGGATTTCAAGCTGAACCCCGCCTATACCCCGACGGCGGACCAACCGAAGGCGATCGCGGGGCTCGCCGAGGGGCTCGGCGCGGGTGAGCGCTTCCAGACCCTGCTCGGCGCCACCGGCACCGGCAAGACGTTCACGATGGCCGGGGTGATCGCCGAGGTCCAGCGTCCGGCGTTGGTGATCGCGCACAACAAGACGCTGGCCGCGCAGCTCTGCAACGAGTTCCGCGAGTTCTTTCCCGAGAACGAGGTCAACTACTTCGTCTCCTACTACGACTACTACCAGCCCGAGGCCTACGTCCCGGCGCAGGACCTCTACATCGAGAAGGACAGCTCGATCAACGACGAGATCGACCGCCTGCGCCATGCCGCCACCGCTTCGCTGTTCGCGCGGCGCGACGTGATCATCGTCGCCTCGGTGTCCTGCATCTACGGAATCGGCTCGCCGCAGATCTACAACGAAAAAATGCAGCTCTTCCAGGTCGGCAAGGAGATCGACCGTGACGAGGTGCTGCGCAAGCTGGTCAAGATGCAGTACCAGCGCAACGACTCGGTGCTCGGTCGGGGCCACTTCCGGGTGCGCGGCGAGGTCCTGGAGATCATGCCCTCCTACGCCGAGACGGCCTACCGGATCGCCCTCTTCGGTGACGAGATCGAGGGCATCCAGCACTTCGATCCGCTCACCGGCGAGGTGATCGACGAGATCGACCACGTTTCGGTCTGGCCCGCGTCGCACTACGTCACCAAAGACGAGACGGTGGAGCGCGCGGTCGAGGAGATCCGCGCGGAATTGGAAACGCGGACTGCCGAACTTGAGAACGAAGGCAAACAGCTGGAGGCGCACCGGCTGCGCCAGCGGACCTCCTACGACCTCGAGATGATCAAGGAGCTCGGCTTCACCTCCGGCATCGAGAACTACTCGCGGATCCTCGACGGGCGCGAACCCGGGACGCCGCCGCACACCCTCATCGATTACTTCCCCGACGATTTCGTCTGCTTCATCGACGAGAGCCACCAGACCGTGCCGCAGATCGGCGGCATGTACGAGGGCGACCGCTCGCGCAAGCAGACCCTTGTCGACTACGGCTTCCGGCTGCCCTCGGCGATCGACAACCGGCCGTTGAAGTTCGACGAGTTCCTCGAGCGGGTCCAGTCGCTGGTGATGGTGTCGGCGACGCCGGGGCCGTTCGAGAAGGCGGAATCGTCGCGGACGGTCGAGCAGATCGTGCGGCCGACCGGGATCGTCGATCCGGCGATCGAGCTGCGCGCGACCCGCAACCAGATCGACGACCTGATGAACGAGGCGAAAAAGGTCGCCGAGAAGGGCGAGCGCATCCTGGTCACGACGCTGACCAAGAAGATGGCCGAGGACCTGACCGCCTACCTGCTCGAGTACGGGGTCAAGGTTCGTTACCTGCACTCCGAGATCGACACGCTCGAACGCATCCAGATCGTCCGCGATCTGCGACTGGGGGAGTACGACGTGCTGGTCGGGGTGAACCTTCTGCGCGAGGGGCTCGACCTGCCCGAGGTATCGCTGGTGGCGATCCTCGATGCCGACAAGGAGGGGTTCCTGCGCGGGGAGACGAGCCTGGTGCAGACGATCGGGCGGGCGGCGCGGAACGTCAATGGGCGGGTGCTGATGTACGCCGACAAGGAGACCGACGCGATGCGCGCGGCGATGCGCGAGACCGACCGGCGGCGGGCGATCCAGATCGCCTACAACGAGGAGCACGGGATCACGCCGACGACGGTGCGCAAGGGGATCTCGGAGATGTCGGAGCTGCTGGCGATGGAAGACCGGGCGCCGGCGCGGCGGCGACGCAAGGCGGCGGAGCGCTTCGATAGCCCGGAGGAGCTGGAGAGGACGATCGTCGCCCTCGAGGAGGAGATGCTGGCGGCGGCCGACGACCTGCGCTTCGAGGAGGCGGGCCGGATTCGTGATGAGTTGCGCGAGTTGCGGCGCGATCTCGAGGGCATGACGGCGGGGGCCTGAGCGGCCGACACCGCCCGCTCCCTAGACTTTTCGCATGCCTATCGACATCACCGAAGCCGATTTCGAGCGCGACGTGATCGAGCGCTCCAAGGAGGTCCCCGTCGTGGTCGACTTCTGGGCCGAGTGGTGCGGGCCCTGCCGGCAGCTCGGTCCGGCACTGGAGGCGGCGGAGAGCAAGCGCGGGGGAGAGGTGGTGCTGGCGAAGGTCGAAACCGACGCCAACCAAGGGCTGGCGGCGCGCTTCGGCATCCAGGGAATCCCTGCGGTGAAGGCCTTCCGTGATGGCAAGGTCGTCGACGAATTCGTCGGCGCCGTCCCGCCCGCCAAAGTCGAAGCCTTCTTCGATGGCCTCGCGCCCTCGCGGGCCGACCAGCTCTTGGCCGCAGGCGATGAGCTCTCCCTCCGTGAGGCGTCCGAATTGGAGCCCCGCCGCGCCGACATCGCCCTTGCGCTTGCCAAGGCGCGCCTGGCGCGCGGCGCCGAAACCGAGGCACTGGAAGCGATCGAAGGCTTCCCCGACGATTTCGGCGCCGCCGGCATCGCGGCCCGGGTGAAGCTGGCCGGCGCCGGTATCGCTCCGCAGGCGTGGACGTCCCTGGACGCCGGCGAGCGCACCGCCGCCCTGGACGCCCTCCTTGTCGCGTTGTCCGAGAACGGCGACGCCGCGGATGACCTCGACCCCGATGAGCGCCGCGACCTGATCCGCAAGGCGATCATCGGCATCCTCGCCGACGTCGATCCCGCCGATCCGACCGCGCGCGAGTACCGCCGCAAGCTCTCCGCCGCCCTCTAGCTCCCGCGCCGCCCCGGCGTTCGCGCCTGGCCGCAACCACGACGGAGAACTGCGAACGCGCCTACGCGGCTTTGTCACGGTGGCGCCGGTCGAGGTGTTCGGCAACGCGGTTGGCCACGTTCCGCGGTTCCCGTCGGAGGCGGGTTCCGCTGATCCGGATCGTCTCGATTCCGGCCATCGCGAGGGCCTCCTGGCGTTCGCGATCTTCCTCGAACGACTGGCGGGATCGATGGTGTTCCCGGCTGTCCAGTTCGACCGCGAGGCGCTCCGGCTCCCAGAAGAAGTCGACCTCGTATCCCTCGATGAGGCTGTTCACCGCCGGTCGACGGATGCCGGCATCGGCGAGCGCCGCGAGCATTCGCTTCTCACCACCGGACCGCGTGAATCCCTCCTCGGTGTAGATGACCATCGCGCGGCGTAGTGGCCCACGGCCTCGATGGCCCCGCACCTCGTCGGTGAGCCGACTGACGGCCCCGAGGTCGAGCAGTCCGAGGCGGTCGGCTTTATCGATCGCGCGGTCGAGCCGCCATCTCTTCGCGTCCGCCGCATGATCGAGCAGTGCCCTCGGCACCGCCGTCACCGAAAGCCGCTCCGTCTCGGCGACATCCTCGTCACGCAGGGCAGGGCAGTGATGCAGGCCGATCGCGTCCTGGGCGCGTCCGCGCCGGCGCACACTGACCTGAACCGGGATCTCCAGCTTCGACTCCAGGCCCCAGAGCCAGATCGCCGATTGATGACTGATCAGCGCGCCTTGCCCACGGAACAACACCGCGGCCATGCAAAGCCCATGGGGACTCAGTCCTCGATGGCCGACGGCGAAGATGCTGTGATGCCAGGCCTGCAACCGGCCCGTCGCCAGGTCATGGTCGATCATCTCCTCCGTGTAGCCGAGGTTGGTCAGTTGCCTGCGGGTGACGACGCCGTATTGGCGCGCCGCCAGGTCCGCCATCCGCCGGTGCGTTCTCAGTTCTCCGTACATGGCACGGCTAAGTGGAGACGCGCCCGGAGTTCTCCCCCTTGGCGGCATGAGGCGGGCGGAAAAGGCCGCAAATCGCGGCGAAGTCCGGGTGGTGGACGACCTGGCGTCCGCCGGGGGCCGGTCGATGGGCGGGGGAACATCTGTTCGCCTGGGTAGACTCGTTATCCGTGGCTGTCTCGGACAAGATCGTCATCTCTGGTGCCCGCGAGCACAACCTCAAGGACGTCTCGCTGGAGCTGCCTCGTGATGCGCTGATCGTGATCACCGGCCTGTCCGGATCGGGTAAGTCGAGCCTTGCCTTCGACACGATTTACGCGGAGGGCCAGCGGCGCTATGTCGAGTCGCTGTCGTCGTACGCACGGCAGTTCCTCGGTCTGATGGAGAAGCCGGACGTCGACTCGATCGAGGGCCTGTCGCCGGCGATCTCGATCGACCAGAAGACCACCTCGAGGAACCCGCGGTCGACGGTCGGCACGGTGACCGAGATCTACGATTACCTGCGGTTGTTGTGGGCGCGGATCGGCCATCCGTTCTGCCCGAACTGCGGCGAGGAGATCACCGGCCAGACCCAGGAGCAGATCGTCGACCGGCTGATGATGATCGAGGACGGGAAGAAATTCATGGTGATGGCGCCGGTCGTGCGCGGGCGCAAAGGCGAATACGGGAAATTGCTCGAGCAGATGCGGCTCGAGGGGTACTCGCGGGCCGAGATCAACGGCGAGCTGCGCCGTCTCGACGAGGACATCGTCCTCGACAAGAAGTTCAAACACGACATCTCGATCGTGGTCGATCGCCTGGTGATGAAACCGGAGCTGCGGCGGCGCCTGTCGGAGTCGGTCGAGGCCGCTGCGGGCATCGCCGCCGGGTTGATCGAAGTCGAGTTCGTTGACGACGATGCCGAGAATCTGCTGTTCTCCGAGCAGTTCGCCTGCCTCAACTGCGGGACCTCGATCCCGGAGTTGGAGCCGCGGATCTTCTCCTTCAACTCGCCGCATGGGGCCTGCGACGGCTGTCACGGGCTCGGCTTCCAGAAAGTGATCGATCCCGAACTGGTCGTCCCCGACCCGACCCTGTCGCTCGGCGAGGGTGCCCTGCAGCCGTGGAACCGCGGCGTGACCGCCTACTGGCGCCGGCTGATCGCCTCGGTTGCCGAGACCAACGACGTCGACCTCGATACGCCCTGGTCGAAGCTGAAGAAATCCGAGAAAGAGATCTTCCTGTACGGGACCGGTGACGAGCGCCACCAGGTCACCTACACCAACCGCTTCGGACGCCGCCGCTCCTACAAGGTGCGCTTCGAGGGGATCGTCAACAACCTCCAACGTCGCTACGAAGAGACCGACTCGGAGACCAACCGCGAGCGGATCGAGGGCTACATGGCCGAGCAGCCGTGTCCGGTCTGCAACGGCGCCCGGCTGCGCCCGGAGACCCTCGCGGTCAAGGTCGGTGGCCTCAGTATCGCCGAGTACTGCGATCTTTCCGCGCGGCGCGCCAAGGAGTGGATCTCGGAGCTCGAGATGACCGACACCGAGCGGTCGATCGCACGCCTGATCGTCCGCGAGATCACTGAACGGCTCACCTTCCTCGACAACGTTGGTATCGGTTACCTGTCGATGGCGCGGTCGGCGCGGACGCTGTCAGGCGGCGAGGCACAGCGGATCCGCCTGGCGACCCAGATCGGTTCCAGTCTCGTGGGAGTGATGTACGTGCTCGACGAGCCTTCGATTGGCCTCCACCAGCGCGACAACGAGAAGCTGATCGCAACCCTTGATCGCCTGCGCGACCTCGGCAACACGGTGATCGTGGTCGAGCACGACGAGGGCACGATGATGGCCGCCGACCACCTGGTCGACCTCGGGCCGGGCGCCGGCGAGCACGGCGGGTACGTGATCGCGGCGGGCACGCCGAAGAAGGTCGCCAAAGATCCCGCTTCCCTGACCGGCCAGTACCTCTCGGGGAAGAAAAAGATCGAGGTCCCCGAGGAGCGCCGACAACCGAAAGGCGCACTGGCGGTCCGCGGCGCCCGCGAACACAACCTCAAGGGCGTCGACGTGACGATCCCGCTCGGGGTCTTTTGTTGTGTCACCGGCGTGTCGGGCTCGGGCAAGTCGACGCTGGTCAACGAGACGCTCTACCCCTCGGTCGCCAACCGCCTGCACCAGGCGAAACTGCGCCCCGGCGCCCACGACGGGATCGACGGTCTCTCGCAGATCGACAAGATCATCAACATCGACCAATCGCCGATCGGGCGGACCCCGCGCTCCAATCCGGCCACCTACACCGGTGTCTTCGACCACATCCGCCAGCTCTTCACCCAGACCCAGGAGGCGCGGGCGCGCGGCTACAAGCCGGGCCGCTTCAGCTTCAACGTCAAGGGCGGTCGCTGCGAGGTCTGCAAGGGCGACGGCCAGATCAAGATCGAGATGCACTTCCTGCCCGACGTCTACGTGCCCTGCGAGCAGTGCCACGGCAAGCGCTACAACCGCGAGACGCTCGAGGTCCGCTTCAAAGGGAAGAACATCGCCGACGTCCTCGACATGTCGGTCGACGAGGCGGTCGGCTTCTTCGAGAACGTCCCGAAGATCGCCCGTCGTCTGCGCACCTTGCGTGACGTCGGCCTCGACTACATCCGCCTCGGGCAGCCCGCGACGACGCTGTCGGGCGGTGAGGCACAGCGGATCAAGCTGGCCACCGAGCTCTCCAAAGTGGCGACCGGTGACACCCTCTACATCCTCGACGAGCCGACCACGGGCCTCCACTTCGCCGACGTGCAGCGGTTGCTCGACGTGCTCGGCAGGCTGGTCGACGCCGGCAACTCGGTGGTGGTGATCGAGCACAACCTTGACGTGATCAAGACCGCCGACTGGCTGATCGACCTCGGTCCCGAGGGTGGGGAAGGCGGCGGTGAGATCGTCGCCGTCGGCCCGCCGGAGGAGATCGCCGCCGCCGAGAAGTCATACACGGGCCGGTTTCTTGTCGATTTGGTTCGACCGGTTAAGTCCGGCAAGGCGACCAAACTTCCGGTCGCTGCGTAGTTCGCTTTAGGACATTCGGGCCAGCGGATTAAGAATCCGTTGTCCTTTCGGACGAAACCCCTGCAAACGGGAGTGGCGATCAGTCACGGGGGTATGGTCGGAAGGAACGTTGGGGGAGATCAAAAGGAGGAGTGATGCCCCAATCAGCCTGGATGAAGAGAGCTCTCTTCGCGGCTTTCGCGCTGCTCGTGATGGCGGCTGTGGTCGCCGGTTGCGGGGGTGGCAGCTCGAGTAGCGGCAAGGAAACCACGGAAGCGAACGAATCCGCCGGCGGCGGCGGGGGAACGAGTGGCGGGGAAGGCGTGAAGATCGCCTTGCTCCTGCCGGAAAACGAAACGCCGCGTTACGAAACGAACGACAAACCGGACTTCTACAAAGCCGTAGAAGCGCAGTGCCCTAACTGTGAAATCAGCTACTTCAACGCCGGAGGGGACGCCGAAAAACAGGCGAGCCAAGGTGAAGCCGCGCTGACCCAGGGGGCCGAAGTGATGGTCGTCGACCCGATGGACTCGAAAGCGGCCGCGGTCATCGTCGAAAAAGCGCACGCGCAAGAAGTGCCGACGGTCAGTTACGACCGCCTGATCGAAAACAGCGAAGTCGCCGGTTACGTCTCGTTCGACAACGAACGCGTCGGCGAACAGCAGGCCGAAACGCTTTCGAAAAAGCTGAAAGAAATCGGCAAACCCAAAGGCCCGATCATCATGATCAACGGCGATCCAGCCGACCCGAATGCCGCCTTGTTCAAAGAAGGCGCGCATAACGTGTTCGGAAAAGAAGGCGTCGAAATCGCCAAGGAATATGACACGCCCGGGTGGACCGCGGAAAACGCCCAGCGAGAGGCACAGCAGGCGATCACCGCGCTCGGCAACAACGGGTTCGCCGCCATCTACGCCGCCAACGACGAAACCGGGGGCGGCGCGATCGCGGCAATGAAAGGCGCCGGGATCAATCCGGAAGAAAAGCCGGTCACCGGCCAGGACGCGACCGTCGCCGGTCTGCAGCGCATCCTCAAAGGTGAACAGTTCATGACGATCTACAAGCCGATCGAACCCGAGGCTCAGATTGCCGCCGAAATGGCGATCTCCCTCGGTGAAACCGGCGAAGTCGAAACGAAAGAAGAAACCGAACTCATCAACAACGGCAAGGCCGAAGTGCCTTCGGTTCTGCTCACCTCGACGCCGGTCCTCAAAGACAACATCAAGAGCACGGTCATCGCCGACAAGTTCGTCTCGCCGGCAGAACTGTGTGAAGGCGCCTTCGCGGCGGCCTGTAAAGAAGCAGGGATCTCGGGCTGAGCATGAGCCCAGGTCAGCCCCTTCTCCAACTGGAGGGGATCAGTAAACAGTTCGGCCCGGTCCGCGCTTTGGACCGGGTCGACTTTGCCGTCAGCGCCGGCGAGGTCGTGGGCCTCGTCGGCGACAACGGCGCCGGCAAGTCGACGCTGGTGAAGGCGATCGCCGGCATCAACGCGCCCGACAGCGGCAGGATCCTCTTCGAGGGACAAGAGGTGTCGATCGGCAAACCGCAGGATGCGACGAACCTGGGTATCGCCACGGTCTACCAGGACCTCGCCCTCTGCGACAACCTCGACGTCGTCGCCAACCTGTTCCTCGGCAGTGAGCAGACGCTGGGTGGCCCGGGGGTGATCACCCGGCAGCTCGACGAGGTCGATATGGAGAACCGTGCCGCTGACCTGCTGGGGAATCTCGCGGTGACGATCCCGAGTCTCCGCAGCGAGGTCGGGACGCTGTCCGGCGGACAGCGCCAACAGGTGGCCGTCGCCCGCTCGCTGCTTGGTGAGCCGAAGGTCGTGATGCTTGACGAGCCGACCGCCGCCCTCGGCGTGCCGCAGACCAAACAGGTGCTGGCGCTGATCAAGCGCCTGCGCGACCGGGGTCTCGGCGTCGTCGTGATCAGCCACAACCTGGCCGACGTCTTCGAGGTCGCGGATCGGATCTTCGTTCTTCGCCTCGGTCGCCCGTCCGGTGACTTCAGCTCCACCGATGTGACGGAGGAGCACGTCGTCGCCGCGATCACCGGCCTTGGCAATAACGCGGGCGCCCGTGCCGAGGTCGCCGAGGACAAGGCGGAAGCCGCCGACGGCGGCTCCGAGGAGGAGAACGCATGAGCATCACGCCGGCTCCGACCGCCCCGGAGGCGCGCGAGCAAGAGGAGAAGGTCAAAGTCGATCCGCGCCAGATGGTCCGGCGGGTGGTCCAGGGTGACCTCTCCTCTGTTCGCGTCATCCTCGGCCTGGCGGTCATCGCGCTCATCTTCCAGGTCCAGGAAAGTCGCTTCCTGTCGGCGGAGAACCTGACCAACCTGATGCTGCAGATCACCACGATCGGGCTGATCTCGGTCGGCATCGTGTACGTGCTGCTGCTCGGCGAGATCGACCTCTCGGTCGGAGCCGTGTCGGGGCTCGCCGGCGCGGTGATGGTCGTGTTGAACGTCAAACACGGGTGGAATCCGTACCTGGCGATCGCCGCGGCAGTCGCGGTGGGGGCCGCGATCGGTTGTGCCCAGGGCTTCTTGTTCAGCCGGTTCGTGGTCCCGTCGTTCGTGGTCACCTTGGCGGGGCTGCTGACCTGGCAGGGAGCGCTCTTACAGGTGCTCGGCAAGACCGGGTCGCTGAACGTGACCGACTCGAAGATCACCGGCCTCGCCAACATCTTCTACTCGAACACGACCGGCTGGATCATCGCCGTGGTCTGCATCGTCGCCTACGGGCTGGTGCTCGCGATCGGTTACCGACGAAGGGTGGCCGCCGGGTTGGGCGATAAAAATCCGTTGCCCCAGGTGGCCCGATTCGTGCTGGTCGGGGCGATCGTGATTGCCGCTGTCGCGATCCTCAACTCCGACCGCGGGGTGCCACTCGCCCTACTGATCCTCCTGGGCTTCGTGATCGGGATGGAGTACGTGGTGCAGAAGACGACCTTCGGTCGTCACGTGTTCGCGGTCGGCGGCAACGACGAGGCGGCGCGGCGGGCCGGTATCCGGGTCAACGGGGTGCGGGTCGCGGTCTTCTCCATCTCCGGCTCGATGGCCGCCGTCGGCGGTGTGATGGCCGCCTCTCGACTCTTCGCCGTCAACCAGAACTCCGGCGGGAACGAATTGCTGCTCCTGGCGATCGCCGGTCCGGTGATCGCGGGCACCAGTCTCTTCGGCGGCCGCGGTTCCGTCTGGACCGCCCTCCTCGGCGCCTTGGTGATCGGATCGATCTCGAACGGCATGGACCTCCTCGGCCTCGCCTCGCCGATCAAATACATGGTCACCGGCGGCGTCCTGCTGCTGGCGGTCCTGGTCGATGCGGTGGCGAAACAGCAGCGTCAGACCAGGGGACGAGCCTAGAGGCCTTGCCCGCGTAAAGGGCCCCAAGTCTCGTCGCCAAGGAGCTGGCGCCCCGGGAAGAGGCGGAGCCGCTCTCCGGGCGCGGAGGTCGTTGCGGGCCGGCCTCCCGGAGGCCTCAGACCCCCTCGAGCTGCCGCCCCCAGGCGGAAAGGGCCCCGCCCCCCCTCGAGCTGTCGCCCATGGCGGCAAGGCATGCGGCCGCCTCGTCCACGGCCCCGGCAGGCCGTGGCCGTGGAGGGGACGGCCGAGGGTACGGGGAGCGGGCGGCGGAAGCACGGAAGGCCCCCGCGGGAGGGTGCGGGCGGGTCAGGCCGATCCCTCACGCGATGGACACGGCGCTCCCACGGATCCGGGACGCGCGTCCCACGGACCCCCGATCCCGGCGTCCGGGGGCCGGAGGGTGCCACGGACCCCCTGATCCCGGCCCCGGGGGCCGGGAGGTGTGACGGATCCCTCGCCGATCCGGGACCTGGTCACGGAGACGTAGGGAACCCCACGCCTCCTCCCGTGTCGTCCAACGCCCACGGACGCGCTGCGTGGGTTTTCCACCGTATAGGGGGGTCGATACACGCAGCGTGTATCGACCCCCTTCTCCGA
>JAFDWO010000129.1 GCA_018268415.1 Actinomycetota bacterium
GTACGGAACGCGTCCGTGAGCGTTGGACAACACGGGAGGAAGGGTGGAGTTCCCTACGTCTCCGTGACGGGGTCCCCGTTCGGTGACGGTCCCGTCACGGAACGGTCGCACCCTCCGGCCCCCGGACGCCGGGATCGGGGGGTCCGTGGGACGCGCGTCGAGTTTTGGTTGCTGAGCAACCGAAACCAGACACGGAGATCCTTGAGTGATGGCGAAGGGTGGGAGGAAGGGTGACGTTCCCGGCATCTTCGTGACGGGGTCTCCCTTCCGTGACGGTCCCGTCACGGAACGGTCGCACCCTCCGGCCCCCGGACGCCGGGATCGGGGGGATCCGTGAGGGGATCCGCCTCACTCGCCCGCATCCTCCCGCGGGGGCCTTCCGTGCTTCCCCCGCCCGCTCCCCGCACCCTCGGCCGTCTCGGCCACGGCCACAGCCTGCCAGGGCCGTGGACGAGACGGCCGCATCCTTTTCCGCACCGGGCGACAGCTCGAGGGGGCCGGGGCCCTTTCCGCCATGGGCGCCAGCTTCAGGGGGCCGCATCCCTTGGCCCTACGGGCGACAGCTTGCCCGAGGTCGCATCCCTTTCCCCACGGGCGGCAGCTTCAGGGGCCGCGTCCCTTTCTCGGCGCAGGCCCCTCCGCCGGGACGGCTGCGCTCCATCTCTTCCCCGGGCGCCGGCCTGACGGCGGTGGCCTTCCCCGGGGCCCCGTCCGTCCTGCGGGCGCCGGCTTCAGGGGACCCTCGTCCCTTTCCCGCGGACGGCGGCCGCAACGGTCCCGTCCATTCCTCCGGCGTGTTGGTGCTTTGCCGTGTCGGTTGCGAGGGAGCGCGAACGCGGGCGGGGTGCGGGGGCTCGTCCCTCCCCGGGCCCCTGGTCCTCGGACCTGCCCCGCCGGCCGCGACTACTCGGCGCCGGCGGCCTCGGCGATCGCCTGGTACGCCGCCGCGGGGTCGGCGGCGCCGAAGACTGCGGAGCCTGCGACGAACACCGAGGCGGAGGCGGAGGCGATCGGGGGCGCAGTTTGGGTGTCGATGCCGCCGTCGACCTCGATCACGGCATCGCCGACCAGAGAACGGAGGCGCTCCACCTTGTCGGGGGAGCTCGGGATGAAGGATTGGCCTCCCCAGCCGGGGTTGACGGTCATGCAGAGGACCAGGTCGGCGAGATTGCGGAGCTCGGCTACCGCCTCGACCGGGGTGCCCGGGTTGATCGCGATGCCGGCGCAGCAGCCGAGGTCGCGGATCGCGGCCAGGGTGCGGTTGGCATGCGGAGTCGCCTCGGCGTGGAAGGTGATCGAGTCGGCGCCGGCCTTGGCGAACTCCTCGATCTGGCGCTCCGGCGCCTCGATCATCATGTGGACGTCGATCGCCCCGCCCGCCTCGTGAACGAGGTCGGCGATCGCACCGGCGACCAGCGGCCCGATCGTGATCGGCGGCACGAAGTGCCCGTCCATCACGTCCACGTGGATGACCCGCGCCCCGGCCGCCATCACCTCCTCGACCTGCGCCCCAAGGCGGGCAAAGTCGGCGGAAAGGATCGAGGGAGCCACGCGCGGCGCAGCCGTCAACTCACGAAATCGGTCGCTCATGCCGCGCAGACTACTGAGGCCCCGTCGACGCCCCCACCGACGCCCCCTGGGCCGATCTGGGCCGGCCTGGCAAGGACTCAGGGAGCATGACAAGAGGAGCGCACCCAAGTGCGTGCCCCGAAGGCGAACGACCGAGGAGTGCCAGGCGCCCCCACGTCGGCCCAGGACCGGATCCGCGTTCAGGTGGGTTTCAGCATGGAGGCACCACACTCCTGGCATTCCATGTCGGCGGTGTGGGTCATACGGGCGATCGTCTGGTGCGTGCCGCACTCGGGGCACTGGGAGACGAGTTCGAAGCGGCTGAGGCAGTTGACGCAGCGCAGGCGGCCGGGGAGTTGGGTGGGACGCAGCCAGGGCTCGCCGCAGTTCGGGCACGGGGCCCGGTCGAGAACGCTACTGCCGCCACGGGAGGCCTCGGACATCCGCCAATGATGCCGATTCAGTCGGCCGGCCTGCGTAGGCGGCTGATGAAGAAGCCGGTCGTGCGGTCGCGATCGGGGCGTAGTTGCAGGGTGCGCGGGTCGTGCGGGGAGGCGAGGTCGGGCGCGAGGGCGCCGAGGTCCTCGAGCTCGAGCGCCGGGACCTGACCGGCGGCAGCCGCTTCGAGGAGCGCGGCGATCCGATCCTCGTTCTCGCGGCGGGAGATCGTGCAGGTCGAGTAGACGAGCGTGCCGCCGGGCGCCAGCAGCTTCGCCGCGTTCACGAGTGCCTTCTCCTGCACCGCCGCGACCCGCTCGATCGTGCGCGGTGATTTGCGCCAGCGCGCGTCGGGACGCGAAGCCAGCGTGCCGAGGTCCGAACAGGGCGCGTCGAGAAGGACGCGGTCAAAGCCCTCCGGCAGCGACAGCGACGTCACGTCGCCCTCGAAGACGCTGACGCCGTGGAGGTCGAGGCGGCTCGCCTGGGCGGACACCTCGGCAGCGCGAGCCTCGTCGAGCTCGACCGAGATCACCTCGCCGCGATCGTCCATCCGGGTGGCGATCTGGCCGGTCTTGATCCCCGGGCCGGCACAAAGGTCGAGGATCGACTCCCCCACCCGCGGCGCGAGCACCTCGACCACGGCCGCAGAGCCGCGGCTCTGCGGGGTGAGGGCCCCCGCGGCGACGAGCGGCGGCACCAGGTCGGAGACCCGGCCGGCAAAGACCATCGCCTCGCCGACGTCGAGCGGCCAGGGCCCGGAGGCCGGCGAGACGTCGATGCCCTCGCCGCGCAGGCGCGCGACGAGGTCGGCGCGCGCCTCGGCGCTCGCCGCGCGCATCGCCACCTCGGCGGGCTCGTTGCAGGCGGCCAGCAGCGAGCGCGCCGCCGCGGCGCCGAGCTCCTCCCACCACATACGTGCCAGCCAGAGCGGCGCCGAGTGGGCCACCGCGGCGGCCTCCGGGGTCGAGTCGTCGCCGAGCAACGCCTCGGTCAGCGCCGACCGCTCGCGGGCGGCGCGGCGCAGGATCGCGTTGACGAAGCCGGAGGCGTGCCCCGCCTTCGCGATCTTCACCAGCTCCACCGCCTGGTCGACGGCGGCGTGGTCGGGGGTCGCGTCGGCGAAGAGCAACTCGTAGAGCCCGAGGCGCAACGCCGCCGCCACGGGCGGGTCGAGGAGGCGGAGCGCGCGGCCCGAGAGCCGCTCGATCGCGGCGTCGGAGGTGCCGCGCCGCTGCACGGAGCCGTAGGCGAGCCGCTGTGCCTGGGCGCGATCGCGCCCGGCGAGGCCGAGCCGCTCGGCGCCCGCGCGGAAGGCGAGCTCGGTGTGGCCGCCGCGCTCGAAGGTCTCACGCAGGACCTCGAACGCAAGCGCCCGCGGCGCTGCTACCGGCACAGCGCGCCTCCGTCTGCATTTGCCCCCGCCCGCGACGGGTAGATGCAGACGCTCCTGCCCAGGCGCGTACCTGACCTCACGCGAGATTCGGCGGGTCGTGCCCGCGCAGGTAGTCGGCGACCGCCATCGGCTTGCCCCCGGCGGGCTGCACCTGTTCGAGCCGCAGTGCCCCTTCGCCGGTGCCGACCAGGAGCTCTCCGGACTCGCCGACAGCGGTCCGGGCGGGCTCGAGGCCGACGCCGTCCCCGTCGACGAAGCCATCGACCGCACGCGCCGCCCGCACCCCCAGCCTCTCGCCGTCGGCCAGCTCCAGGTAGGCCCCGATGTGGGGTGTCAACGCCCTCACCTTCGCCGCCAGGGATGCCGCCGGGGCGGCCGGATCGAGGCGCCGGTCCGCGTTGTCGATCTTCTCCGCGTAAGTCGCCGCGGCGTCGTCCTGCTCGGTGAACGCGAGGGTCCCGTCCGCGAGCAGGTCGAGCGCTTCCACCAGCAGTTCGCCTCCCAGCGCCGCCAGGCGGGGTCCCAGTGAACCGTAATCCTCGTCCTCCTCCAGCGGCACCTCGGCGCGCAACGCCACCGGGCCCGAGTCGAGCCCGGCCGTCAGCCGCATCACGCAGACGCCGGTCTTCGCGTCGCGCGCCATGATCGCGCGCTCGATCGGCGCCGCGCCGCGCCAGCGCGGCAGGAGCGAGGGGTGCACGTTGAGGATCTCGGTGAGGCTCAGGAGCGGCTCGCGGATCAGCTGGCCGAAGGCGCAGACGAGGATCGCCTCCGGCTCCGCCGCGCGGATCCGCGCCAGGGCGTCATCGTCGTTGACGCTCGCCGCCTGCAGCAGTTCGATCCCCAGTTCCCTCGCCAGCTCGGCCACCGGCGGCGGCGAGACGCGCCGGCCGCGGCCCCGACGGCTGTCCGGCGGGGTGACGACGAGGACGGGCGCGTGCGCGGACCCGGCGACCCGACGAAGAACGGTCGCGGCGAAGTCCGAGGTGCCGAGGTAGACCGTCCTCACGCGTCGGTGCGCGGCTCGCGCAGCTCCTCGACGTGATCGTCGAAGTCCTCGGCGGGCGGGTGGTAGCTCTCCCCCGCGCGCAGCGCCCGCAGCGCCGCCTTGCGCTGCTGCCGCGGCGTGCGGTCGAGGATCAGCACCCCGTCGAGGTGGTCGATCTCGTGCTGGAGGACCCGCGCCTCGAGGCCCGAGGCCTCGATCGTAACCGGCTCGCCATCGACGTCGCGGCCGGTGAAGCGCGCGTGCAGCGGGCGCTCGACGTCCATCGTCACCCGCGGCAGGCTGAGGCAGCCCTCCTCGGCGATCGTGAGTTCGTCGGAGACCCACTCGATCTTCGGGTTCACCAGCGCGGTCGGCTCGTTGTCGGAGCCGACCTGGAAGACGAGCACGCGGCGCAGCACGCCGAGCTGGGTGGCCGCCAGGCCCACCCCCATTCCGTCCTGCATGATGTGGATCATCCGCTCGACCTCGTCGCGCAGCTCGGGGCCGAACTCGTGGACCGGGGACGCGCAGCTCTTCAGCACCGGGTCGCCGAACTTGACCACATTGGCCAGCGCCGCTTCGCGGCGTTCGAAGAGCTTCTGGTGGAGCTCCTGCTCGTTGGGATCGGCGTCGACCGCCTGCTCGTCGCTCACCGCACGATTGTAAGCGGGGAGCCGACTCGCGGTCGGCGCGCGGACACGCGCGTACCCGACCGACCCCTCACTGGGGGTCGACGTCGACGCCGATCGACACGTCCTTCAGGGCGCGGTCGGCGGCGCGGCGCTCGACCGTGGTGCGAGCGGCGGCGACCGTCCCGGCACGGTCCTGCGCCTTGACCAGGATGCGGCGTCGGTGCCTTCCCCGCACCCGGAACATCGGCGCCGGCCCGAGCAGCTCCGATTCCAGCGGCAGGCGCGAGCGCAGTTCGGCGGCGATCGCGGCAGCGGCGGCGTCGACCTTCTCCTCGACGGTCGAGGCGAGGTTCACCCGCAGGAGGTGCGAGTAGGGCGGGTAACGGAGGATGCGGCGGCGCTCCAGCTCGCCCGCGAGGAAGCCGGCGGAGTCGTGGGCGGCGGCGCGCTCGATCGAGGAGGCGCCCGGCGCCAGCGTCTGCACCATCACCTCTCCCCCGGCCTCGCCGCGCCCCGAGCGCCCCGCCAGCTGGGCCACCATCGCGAAGGTCCGCTCCTCGGCGCGGAAGTCGGGGAAGCGCAGGGTCGCGTCGGCGTCGAGGATCGCGCTCAGGGTCACCTCGGGGAAGTCGTGGCCCTTGGCCACCATCTGGGTGCCGACCAGGACCGCGCTCGGCGCCTCGCCGAATTCGGCGAGGATGCGCGCGTGGGCGCCGCGCTGGGCGGTGGTGTCGGAATCGAGGCGGAAGACCGGCATCGGCGCCAGGCGCTCGCGCACCAGCTCCTCGATCCGCTCGGTGCCGGCGCCCGCCCGCGCCAGGGTCGTCGACGCGCAGACGGGACAGGCGCGCGGCGCCCGTTCGGCGTGCGCGCAGTGATGGCAGACGAGGCGGCCGGACTCGCGGTGGACGATCAGCGAGACATCGCAGTTGGGACAGCTCCAGTGGTGGCCACAGGAACGGCAGGTGAGCCAGGGGGCGAAGCCGCGCCGGTTGATCATCACGATCGCCTTGCGCCCGGCCGCGCGAACACCCTCCAGAGCCGTCCAGGTGTCGCCGTGGAGCGGACCGGAGCGCGGGTCGACCTCGCGCATGTCGACGATGTTGACCGGCGGCATGCGCAGGCCGTCGACGCGGCGGGGGAGCTCCAGGCGGGGGAGCTCGAGCCAGGTCTCCGGGCGCGGCGTCGCGGTCCCGGCGACGAGGACGGCGCCGCGCTCCCGCGCCCGGTGGCGGGCGACGGCGCGGGCGTCGTAGGTCGGGTCCCCCTCCTGCTTGTAGGAGGGGTCGTGCTCCTCGTCGATGATGACCAGGCCAAGATCGCGGACCGGGGCGAAGATCGCCGAGCGCGGGCCGACGCAGACGCTCGCCTCGCCGCTGCGCAGGCGCTGCCACTCGTCGAAGCGCTCGCCGTCGGAAAGGGCCGAGTGGAGGACGGCGAAGCGGTCCCCGAGGCGAGCACGGAAGCGGGCGACGGCCTGCGGGGCGAGGCCGATCTCGGGCACCAGGACGATCGCCCCGCGGCCGCGGGCGAGAGCCGCCTCGACCGCGGCGAGGTAGACCTCGGTCTTGCCCGAGCCGGTGACGCCGTGGAGGAGCTGCTCGCGGGGCGCGCCGGCCTCGCCGTCGAGGGCCGCGACGAGAGCGTCGACGGCGGCCCGTTGCTCCGGGAGGAGGCGTGGCGGCTCGGCCGCGGCGCGGAGGCCCGGCGCGACCGGCACGCGGCGCACGCCGGCGTCACGGGTGGCGATCAGGCCGCGCCCGGCGAGCCGGCGCAGGGTCGCGCGCTCGACCCCGACCGCGGCCGCCAGCTGCGGCGCCGACATCTCGCCGCCCTCGGCGAGCGCCTCGAGCGCCGCCCGCTGCTTCACCCCGAGCCGCTCGCCACCCTCGAGCGCCGCCTCGCCCGCGGGCGTGATCTCCGCCCGCAGCTCGGTCTTCGCCCGCACCGTGCGGCCGGAGCGCCCGCTGCCGGTCCCCGGCGGCAGCACCAGCGAGAGCCCGCGCGAGGGCGTCGAGCAGTACTCCCGCGCCACCCAGAGCCCGAGCTCGACCAGCTCCGCCGAGGCACCCGCCTCGAGCGCCTCGATCGGCTCCGCCAGCCGCTCCGGCGCCAGGTCGGAGGTCTCGGCCAGCTCGACCACGACGCCGAGCAGGCGCCGCGGGCCGAACGGCACCCGCACCAGGCTGCCGACCTCGAGCCCCTCCATCGCCTCCGGTCGGCGGTAATCGAACGGGCCCCGCAGAGCGCGGGCGGTGGTCAGCGGCTCGACCTTGAGGATCGCCATCTCCGCCCGAGGTTATGGATATGTGGGGACGCAGCGCTTATGCTGCCGCCGGTGACCGTCAACCTCAGCGCGGGCGAGCAGATCATCTTCCAGGGCCACCCCTCGTGGCGGGCGATCATCGGCTTCTACCTCAAAGGGCTCGCGATCGCGATCGCCCTCGGGATCATCGCCAAGCTGGTATCGAGCACCGCGACGGTCTTCGGCGTCGTCCTCGTGGTCCTCGCCCTGACCCTGCTGATCGGCTTCCTCAAACGCTGGGCGACCGTCTACACGATCACCACGCGCCGCCTCAACATCAAGCGCGGGATCATCTCGCGGGAGATCCAGGAGACGCGTCTGGAGCGGGTCCAGAACGTCAACACGAGCCAGACGGTGTACCAGCGGTTGGTGCGGATCGGGGACGTGGACTTCGACACCGCGGCGAGCGGCGGCGACTATGACTTCATCTTCTACGGCGTCGCCGACCCCCAGGACGTGGTGCACGCCGTGGATCAGGCGACCGGCATCGGCGCCGCTGGTAGTCACGGCCTGGGCGAGCCCCAGCCCCCGGGCGTCTAGGTCAGCCGGCGGATCCGCCGCAGGACGTCCGTCACCTCGTCCGCCGCGTGGGCGATCTGCCAGTGCGTGAAGCGGATGACCCGGAGACCTGCTGCGGTGTGCTTCTGGTCCCGCCTCGCGGCCCGCGCCTGCTGGGAGGGCGTGCGGTGGTAGCGCAGGCCGTCGGTCTCGACGACCAGGGCGTGGTCGGGGAACCAGAAGTCGACCTCATAGCCGAGGACCCGGTGTTTCGTCAGCGGCAGCGGGAAGCCCGCGGCGCGGGCGAGTGGCCGGAAGAGGATCTCGAGGTCGGAGTCCGATAGCCGGAACGTGTGGCGGTCGAGCATGACCCGCAGCCGCTTCACCCCCGGCATCCCGACGTAGGCGTCGAGGGCCTTCCGCAGCGTCTCGGGATCGACCAGCTCGAGCTTGTCGGCCTCGTTCACAGCCCGCTCCAGCCGCATGATCTTCAGTTCGGTGGCGAGGTCGATCAGCGTCTGCACGGGGTGCGTGACCGGGATACCGAAATGGATTACCACGCTCTGCTCCGGCAGCGACGCGCGGGCGCGGACCTTCAGCCCGGGGCGTCGGATCCGGCATTCCCGGCGAACCGTCACATCGATCCGTCCCCGTTCCTCGGACCCGAAACCCCATAGCGCGGCGGCACTGCGATGGCTCAGTGCAGCGAGGTCGCCGCCGACGAGCACGGCCGCCATCCAACGCCCGCGGGACGTCAACTCCCTTCGCCCCACGGCATAGAGGCCCCGAGAGATCGGGTGGAGACGGCCCGTCGCGACCCGATGCTCGATCGCCATCTTCGAGAACCCGAGCCGCTCCAAGTCCCGCCGCGTCAGCACCCCATGCTGAGCACGCGCCAACTTCCACGCCGCCGCGCTGCGCGTTCCGGACTTTGACCCTGCCATAGCAAGGTCAAAGTCCGGAACGCTCGGTTCTCTCCCCCCTCGCCGCGGGAGGAATGCGGATTATGCGGTGGCGGCCTCGGCGCCGGCAGCGGCCTTCAGGGCCTCGGCGCGATCCGTCTTCTCCCAGGTGAACTCCGGCTCTTCGCGGCCGAAGTGGCCGTAGGCCGCGGTCTTCTGGAAGATCGGGCGGTGGAGGTCGAGGTACTCGCGGAAGGCGCCGGGGCGCATGTCGAACTCCGCTTCGACGAGCTGGGAGATGCGCTGGTCGGAGAGCTTGCCGGTGCCGAACGTCTCCACCATCAGGGAGACCGGGTGGGCGACGCCGATCGCGTAGGCGACCTGGACCTCGCAACGGTCGGCGAGGCCGGCCGCGACCACGTTCTTGGCGACGTAACGGGCCGCGTAGGCAGCCGAGCGGTCGACCTTGGACGGGTCCTTGCCGGAGAAGGCGCCGCCGCCGTGACGGGCCATGCCGCCGTAGGTGTCGACGATGATCTTGCGGCCGGTGAGGCCCGCGTCGCCGACCGGGCCGCCGATCACGAACTTGCCGGTCGGGTTGACCAGGAAGTCGTCGCGCAGCGCGCCCTCGTCGTACATCCCCGGGACCTCGGCGGCCAGCACGGGCATCACCACGTGCTCCCAGAGGTCGGGACGGATCGTGCCCTGCGAGTCGACGCCCGCGTCGTGCTGGGTGGAGATCAGGAGTTTTTCGACCGCGATCGGACGGCCGTCGGCGTAGCGCACCGTGACCTGGGTCTTGCCGTCGGGGCCGAGATAGCCGAGCGTGCCGTCCTTGCGGACCGCGGAGAGCCGTTCGGCAAAGCGGTGCGCGAGGTGGATCGGCATCGGCATCAACGCCTCGGTCTCGTTCGAGGCATAGCCGAACATCATCCCCTGGTCGCCGGCGCCCGCGATGTCGAGCTCGTCGTCGTCGGCCGGGTCGACGCGCGTCTCGTAGGCGTGGTCGACGCCCTGGGCGATGTCGGGGCTCTGCTTGTCGATCGAGGTCAGGACCGAGATGTGGTCGCAGTCGTAGCCATAACCGGCGTCGTAGCCGATCTTCCGCACCGTGTCACGGACGATCTCCGGGATGTCGATGTAGGTGTCGGTGGTGATCTCGCCTGAGACCACCGCCATGCCGGTGTTGACCAGCGTCTCGCAGGCGACGCGGCCGCCCGGGTCCTCGGCGAGGATCGCGTCGAGGACGCCGTCGGAGATCTGATCGGCGACCTTGTCGGGATGTCCCTCGGTCACCGACTCGGACGTGAAGAGGTGCTCGCCGTCGGCGAGTGGCTTGGAAGTCGGCATCGCACAAGCGTAGAGGACCGGACCTGCGCAGGTGACCGATATGCGCCGCGTTACCTGTCCCGGGGCCCGCGGCCGCCCGAATGCGGAACGAAATCGATCACGAGCGGCACGCCCTCCAGCTCATAGGCCTCGCGCATCCGGTTCTCCAGGTGGTAGGCCCAATCACGGCTGATCAGCTTGCGGTCGTTGACCTGGATCGCGATCCGCGGCGGGCTCTCCCCCACCTGCGCCGCGTAGTAGAGCCGCAGGCGCCGCCCGCGTTTGGCAGGAGGCGGCGTCTTGCCGACCACTTCGGCGACGAACTTGTTCAGTTCCGGCGTCGGGATGCGGGATGCGGCGCGGTCGGCGAGCTGCAGCGCCTTCGGCAGGAGCGTGCCGACGTTGCGCCCGCGCGTCGCACTGGCGGTGATCACGGCAGGGCGAAGCCGCAACTTGCGGCCGACCCGGATCCGCGCATCGTCGATGTCGGTCTCGCCGATATCCCACTTGTTCAGCACCAGCAGGGTGGCGCAACCCGCCCGCATCGCCATCTCGGCGACGCGCAGGTCCTCGGCCGTGACCCCGTCGGCGGCATCGCAGACGACGATCGCCACGTCGGCGCGCTCCACCGCTCGTTCGGAGCGCAGCTGGGCGTAGTAGTCAACGGTCCCGGCGACCTTCGAGCGTCGCCGCAGTCCGGCGGTGTCGACGAGGATGACACGGCGTCCCTCGACCTCCAGCTCGGTGTCGATCGCGTCGCGGGTGGTGCCCGCCAGGTCGGAGACGATCACCCGGTCGGAGCCGAGAAAGGCGTTGACCATCGAGGACTTGCCGACGTTCGGGCGGCCGATCACGGCGACGCGAACGGCGTCGTCGGGCTCCTCCTCCGCCGGGTGGTCGCCGAGCGCCACGACGATCGCGTCGAGGAGATCACCGGTGCCGAGGCCGTGGGTGGCGGAGATCGCGAACGGATCACCGAGGCCCAGTGCGTGGAATTCGGCGGTCGCGGCATAATCGTTGGGGCGGTCCGCCTTGTTGACCGCGACCACGACCGGGACCTCAGAGCCGCGCAGGGTGCGGGCGAGCTCCGCGTCCCCGGCCCTGAGGCCGGCGCGGGCGTCGACGACGAGGACGATCGCGTCGGCCTCGGCCATCGCCAGGCGCGCCTGCGCCTGTACGTCGCGGGCCAGCTCGGCCTCGTCCTCGAGGTCGATGCCGCCGGTGTCGATCAGCTCGAAGCGCACCCCGTTCCACTCGGTCGCGAGGCGCTTGCGGTCGCGGGTGACCCCCGGCTCGGGGGACGTGACGGCCTCGGTGCCGCCGACCAGGCGGTTGACGAGCGTCGACTTGCCGACGTTGGGAAAGCCGACGACGGCGACCGTGGCGCTCATG
This sequence comes from Actinomycetota bacterium, assembly GCA_018268415.1. GTDB lineage: Bacteria > Actinomycetota > Thermoleophilia > Solirubrobacterales > 70-9 > VAYN01. The sequence goes on from JAFDWO010000129.1 coordinate 11,450, forward strand.
CGAGACCTCGCTCGCGGGCGAGGCCGACCACCCGGGCCATCACCTCTTCGAGGCTGAGCCCGGTCGTGTCGAGCTCCACCGCGTCCTCGGCGGCGCGGAGGGCACCGTGCTCGCGTTCGATATCACGAGCGTCGCGGGCCCTCTGCGCGGCGAGCACGCTCTCCAGGTCCTCGCCGGTCTCGGCGGCGCGGCGGCGGGCGCGCTCCTCGTCGCTCGCGGTGAGAAAGACCTTGAGCGGCGCGTCGGGACTGACCACGGTGCCGATGTCGCGACCCTCGGCGACATAGCGGCCGGCGGCGATCAACTCCCGCTGGCGGGCGACCAGCGCCCCGCGCACCGCCGGGTGGACGGAGACGCGCGAGGCGTCGGCGCTCACCTCCGGCACCCGGATCGCGTCGCTGACGTCACGGCCGCCGAGCAGCACCCGGCGCCCGTCGAAGTCGATCGCGAGCCCCGCCGCGAGCGGCCCGAGGCCGGCCGCGTCGTCGGGGTCGACTCCCGCCTCGCGCGCCGCCAACGCCACGCAGCGGTACATCGCCCCGGAGTCGAGGTAGGTGAAGCCCAGCTCGGCCGCGACGGCGCGGGCAACGGTTGACTTGCCGGCCCCGGCGGGGCCGTCGATCGCGATCACCATGGCGGCAGCGTATGGGTCGGCGCGCTCCGGCCGCGCCTCACCCCGACGCTCGGCCTCCGTGCGCGAGCAAAGCGCCCGCCGGCGGTCCGGGTCAGTGGACCGGGTCGCGGAGCGGCGGGCCGTGCTGGAGGGAGTGGAGGTCGACCTCAAACCCCGGGTAGCTGACGTCCGCCGCCGCCATGTCCCGCACCTCGACCCCGTCGCTCGACGCCGCCCCGGCGATGGCGCCGAGCATCGCGATCCGGTGATCACCGTGCGAGTCGATCGCGCCGCCGCGCAGGCCGTCGCCGCCCTCGATCACCATGCCGTCCTCGGTCGCCTCGACCGCCCCGCCGAGCGCCCGCAGGGCGTCCGCGACCACCGCGATCCGGTCGGACTCCTTACGGCGCAGCTCGACCGCGTCACGGATCGTCGTCGTCCCCTCGGCAAAGCAGGCCGCGAGGGCCACAAGGGGCAGCTCGTCGATCGCCAGCGGCACGTCGGCGCCGCCCACCTCGCAGCCGCGCAGCTCCGAGTGGCCGACACGGATGTCGCCGACCGGCTCGCCGCCCTCCTCGCCCTTCGGGGTGATCTCGATCGCCGCCGCACCCATGCGCTCGAGGATCGCCAGGAGGCCGGTGCGGGTCGGGTTGAGACCGACGTCGTGGAGCAGCACGTCCGAGCCGGGGACGATCGTCGCCGCGACGATGAAGAAGGCGGCCGAGGAGAAGTCGGCGGGGACGACGATCCGTCCCGGCTCGAGGCGCTGGGCAGGCGCGACGACGACGGTGTCGCCCTCGCGGCGCACCTCGGCGCCGGCGGCGGCGAGCATGCGCTCGGAGTGGTCGCGGGTCGGGAGCGGCTCGACCACGCGGGTCTCGCCCTCGGCGAGGAGGGCGGCGAAGAGCAGGCAGGACTTGACCTGGGCACTCGCCACCGGCAGCTCGTAGGTGATGCCGTGGAGCGGCGCGCCCTCGACCTCGAACGGTGGCAGGCGATCCTCGCGGGCGGCGAGGCGGGCCCCCATCCGGCGCAACGGATCGGCGACGCGATCGACCGGGCGGCGGCGGATCGATTCGTCGCCGTCGAGGGTCCAGCGGCCCTCGGGCTGCCCGGCGAGCCAGCCCGGCAAGAGGCGCAGGAGAGTCCCCGCGTTGCCGACGTCGATCGCCGCCGAGCGCGCGCCGCGCAGCCCCACCCCGCCGATCCGCAGGTTCGGGGCGCCGAGCCCGTCGCCCTCGCCGACCGCGTCTGTCGCCAGTTCCTCGTGCACGAGCCGCGCCCCGACCGCCTGCACCGCGGCGAGCGTCGAGCGGGTGTCGGCGGCGTCGAGATAGCCGACGATGTCGGTCTCCCCCTCGCCCATGGCGGCGATCATCGCGGCGCGGTGGGAGATCGACTTGTCGGCGGGGGGCCGGAGCGCGCCGCGCAGGGCGCCGAGCGGCCTGAAGTTGGTTCGGTCGGTCATCGGCGCGACGCTATCTATCCGCCCGCGCCGACGACGGTCACCCCGTGGCCCAGCTTGCGGACCAGGGCGGCGCCCCGTTCGGCCTGCTCCTCTCCCGCCAGCCACAGCGAGACGGCCCCGGAGGTCATGTCGGAGGCGGGATGGAGGGCCATGTCCTCGATATTCACGCCCGCCTCGCCGAGCGCCAGGGCCAGCCCCGCCATCGTCCCCGGCCGATTGGCGACGATGACCCGCAGCTCATACAGGGGCCCGTCGGGGCGTTCGGCTTCCAGTAGGCGCCGACGGTCCTCTCCCGCGGCCGCGTGCCAGGCGCCGATCGCCTCGCGATCGCCGGCGCGGATCAGCGCCGCCGCCGCGTCGAGCCGCCGCGCCACCGCCTCGACCGAGTCCGCGATCGCCTCGCGGTTGGAGGCGAAGATGTCGGCCCAGATCGCCGGGTTGGAGCCGGCGACGCGGGTCGCGTCACGGAAGCTCGGGCCGACCTCGGGCGGCCGCTCGCCCGATCCCAGGTCCCCGGCAGCCTCGGCCACCAGCGCGTTGGCGACCGCGTGCGGCATGCCGCTGACCGTTGCCATCAGGTGATCGTGGCGGGCGGGATCGATTGCCTGGGGACGGGCGCCGAGCCCGGCCACCGCGCGCTGCAGGCGGTCGTAGAGGAGGCCGCTGGAGCGCTCTGTCGGGGTCAGGTACCAGCGCGCCCCCTCGAAGAGGTCGGCGCGGGCGTTCGCGACCCCGGCGGACTCGGCGCCCGCCAGCGGGTGGCCGCCGACGAAGCGCTCATCGGCGCCGAGGGCGGCGACGATGTCGCGCTTGGTCGAGCCGACGTCGGTGACGACCGTATCGGGGGCACTCGCCGCGAGCGCCGCCGCGGCGAGCTCCGCCAACCGCCCGACCGGCGCCGCACAGAAGACGACGTCGGCGCCCTCGACGGCAGCGGCGATCGAGTCGGTGGCGGTGTCGGCGGCGCCGGTCGCGAGCGCCACCTCGCGCGTCGCCGCGTCGGGGTCGAAGCCCGCCACCCGGGCGCCGAGACGCTCGCGGGCCGCCAGGCCGATCGAGCCGCCGATCAGCCCGACGCCGAGGACGGCGACCCGCGGCGCCGAGAAGTCGTCCACCTCGGTCAGGCGCGCCGGGCCTCGACCGCGGAGGCGAACCGCTCGAGCGCCTGCACGGTGTCCTCCCAACCGAGACAGGCGTCGGTGATCGACTGGCCGTAGATGAGGTCCCCCTCCGGCTGCAGGTCCTGACGCCCCTCGACCAGGAACGACTCCAGCATCACACCGGTGATCGCCTTGTTGCCGTCGGCGATCTGGTCGGCGATTTCGCCCGCGGCGAAGAACTGCTTCTCCGGGTCCTTGCCGCTGTTGTCGTGGGAGGCATCGATGACGAGGCGCTCCGGCAACCCGGCGACGCCGAGCGTGACCAGCGCGTCCTCGACGTCCGGCACATGGTAGTTCGGCATCCCGTGACCGCCGCGCAGGATGATGTGGCAGTCGGGATTGCCGGTCGTGTGGAGGATCGCCGGCGCGCCGGTGTCGTCGATACCCGCGAAGGCGTGCTGGGCGGCAGCGGCGCGGACCGCGTCGACCGCGACCTGGACGTTGCCGTCGGTGCGGTTCTTGAACCCGATCGGCATCGAGAGACCGGAGCCCAACTGGCGGTGGATCTGGCTCTCGGAGGTGCGTGCGCCGATCGCCCCCCAGGCGACCGTGTCGGCGATGTACTGCGGCGTGATCGGGTCGAGGAACTCACAACCGACCGGGATCTCGAGGTCGACCACCTCGAGCAGCAGCTTGCGGGCGATCCGCAGGCCGGCGTTGACGTCGGCGGAGCCGTCGAGGTGCGGGTCGTTGATCAGGCCCTTCCAGCCGACCGTCGTCCGCGGCTTCTCGAAGTA
>JAFDWO010000012.1 GCA_018268415.1 Actinomycetota bacterium
CGCCCGCTCCCCGCACCCTCGGCCGTCTCGGCCACGGCCACAGCCTGCCAGGGCCGTGGACGAGACGGCCGCATCCCTTTCCCTCCCGGGCGACAGCTTGAGGGGCCGCATCCCTTGCCCGGGCGACAGCTCGAGGGGGTCTGGGGCCTCCCCGGACGACCGCTTCTGGGGGCCGCTCATCCCCTCGCCGGGCCGCATCCCTTCCCCGGGCGACCCCTTCAGGGGCTCATCCCTTGCCCTCGGCGCCAGCCGGCCCCCGGGGCCCCATCCCTTTTCCGGGTGCCAGCTTCAGGGCCGCATCACTCCGGGAGGGCGGCGGGCAAGGCCTCATCCCTATCGAGGCCTCGGCCGGCAGCCCTTCCGCGTTGCACTTTGCCGTACCGGTTACGGCAAAGTGCGAGCGCCGGGGGCCCCGGCGCTCCCCGTCCTATCCCCGGACCCGTGCGGCCCCGGCGTAGACGTTGGTGGTGTCGCGGCGGGTGAAGCCGGCGAGGGTCATGCCGCGGTCGGTGGCGAGTTCGATGGCGAGGCTCGAGGGGGCGCCGACGCCGACCAGGATCGGGGCGCCGGCGACGGCGGCCTTCTGGACCAGCTCGAAGGAAAGACGGCCGCTGACGCAGAGGATCTTTGCGGTGAGCGGGACGAGGCCGTCGAGCAGGGCTCGCCCGATGACCTTGTCCATGGCGTTGTGGCGGCCGACGTCCTCGCGGGCGATAAGCAGCCGGCCCGCCCGGTCGAAGAGGCCGGTCGCGTGGACGCCGCCGGTGCGCTCGAAGGTCGGCTGCTCGAGGCGGTCGGGGAGGCCGGCGAGCAGGGCGCGGTCGACGACGGGGCCGGGGCCGAGCGGCGCGCTCGCGACCGCGACCTCCTCCAGCGCCCCCTTGCCGCAGACCCCGCACGAGGAGGTGGTGTAGAAGCGGCGCTCGCCGGGGTCGCGGAGGAGCGGCCCGGCGACCTCGATCGTGTTGGCGGCGAAGTCCTCGGTGAGGCCTGCGGCGTGGGGCCCGTCGATCAGCCCCTCGCCGAGGAGGAAGCCGAGCGCCAGCTCCTCGTCGTGGCCCGGAGTGCGCATGGTGACGCTGAGGGGCCGGCCGTCCACGCGGATCTCCAGCGGCTCCTCGACCGCGACCGCGTCGCGCTCGCCGTCGCGCTCGACCTCGGTCCAGAGGACGTGGGCGCCGGGGCGCGGCGTCGACGACACCGGCTCCTCGGGCGTGGATGAGGACATCGCGCCTCAGGCTACCGACCGACCACCTGCTTCAGCACCTTTTCGAAGCGCGGCGCGAGGGTGCGGGAGAAGTCGGCGGTGATGTGAGCGGCGTCGCGGTAGACGAGGACGTCGCCGATCACGGCGCGGCACTTTTCGTGGGGGCAGATCGTCGAGTCGAGGTCGATCACGCGCGCGCCCCGCACCTGCCTTGCCGCGCGCAGCTCGAATTCGCGGTCGTAGCGATGGGGCTTCGGGAAGTCGCAGGCGCTCGGGTTGCCGGGGTCGGCGGCGACGCAATCGGCGACGTCGTAGGGGCCTTCCGGCGTGTCCTCGACCATCACCACCTGGTCGCCCGCGGCGCGGATCCGGCGCAGCGTCGCCACGTACCCGCGTTCCAGCGCGCGGGCGTTGGCGGCGCCGTGCAGCGCCCGTCCTCCGGACCCGAGCGCGGTCGTCTTCGACTCCCCGGCCACGACCACCGTGGTCGGCCGGCGTTCGGCTTCAAGCCGCTTCAGCATCCGCTTCCGCCAGGTGTCGCAGGTCGAGTAGGGGCCTCCCTTGTCGCTCAGGATCGTCGTCTCGGCGGGGGTGCATTCGCGCTTCGTCCACACCTCCAGCCGCCACCCGTTGCGTTTGGCGACGATCTGCAGGGCGGGGAAGTGCATCAGCGCGTGCGAGTCGCCGAAGAGGACGACGGTGTCCTTGGCGGAGCGGTCGCCGTAGATGCAGCCGTGCGTTTCGGTGCCCTTCACGCCGATCATGCAGCCCTGGTGGAACGGGCTCGGCAGGTCCTGCGATGCCTGGCCCGGTGCGGGCCGGAAGGCGTCAGTCGAGATCGTCGTCAAAACCGCGGTCGAGGCGCGCGCCGCCGCCTTCGGCGCCTGGGTGTGGGCGGTGACGACGCTCGCCGCCACCGCTGCCAGCAGGGCCACCGGCAGCACCCAGGCCGACAGGGGCCGCGTGGCCGGGTCACCTCGGGCGCGCCGGGAAGATCGTCTTTCTGGGCGCATCGCGTCCTCCTTCGATTGCTTGCTTCAGTCGAGGTTCCATCCAGAAGGTGAGAGTTCGCGCAAAATCCGCGGTCAGGTGCGCGTTGTCGCGGTACACCGCGACGTTGCCGATCACCGCTCGGCAGACGCCGCCGGGGCAGATCTCGGGCGCGATCGGGATCGCCATGGCGCCCGTCTGGCGCGCCGCCCGCAGGTCGAAGCCGCGCCTCCACTGGTGCGGCTCCGGGAACGAGCAGGCGGCGAGGTCATTCGTGTTTTCGGACACGCACGAGGGCATGTCCTCGGGAGCCCTCGGCGTGTCGCCGATCACCACGACCGCGAGGCCGGCGCGCTGCAGGCGACGGATCGTCCGTTCGTAGCCTGCCTGCATCAGCCGGGCGCCTGCGTGGCCGCCGATCGGCTTGCCGCCGGGGCCGACGGGTTGCTCGGCGGTGTCGCCGCTGATCACCACCGCGAAGGCCCCCGGAGTCGCTTCGATCCGCCACAGGGCGTTGTGTCGCCAGGCGTTGCACTGCGTGTATTCGCCGCCTTCGTTGCCGAGGATCGACTGCTCCCCCGGCGTGCATTCGCGCTTGGTCAGGACGACGAGGCGCCATTCGTTGCGCTCGGCGATCTGCAGGAGCTCCGGGAAGTGCTGCATCGCGTGTGAGTCGCCGAAGAGGACGAGGGCGCGGTGCGCCGCCCGGTCGCCGTATTCGCATGACCCCGATTCGGTTCCGGCGACGCCGGCGAGGCAGCCCGCCCCGACCGGCGCGGGGAGGTTCTGCGCCGTCAGCAGCGGTTCGGGGCGGAGGGCGAGCGCGACGTTCTCCGGGCGCGGTTCGTTGACGAGGTTGAGCGCGCCGGGCGCGTCGGCTTCGGGGAGCGTGCGCCAGTGGGGCTCGGTGCGGAGCAGCATCACCCCGGCGCCGACGGCGGTCGCCATGCAGCAGCAGCCGACCGCGAGCCCCTTGATCGGCACCTTGGTGAGCGTGCGCCAGTGGCGCAGCGGGTCCTCGACCAGCTGGTGGGAGACGATCGTCGGGCCGAGCGCGACGAGGACGGCGGCGACGCCCTCGAGCGGTGTCAGGGGGCCGAAGAGCAGGGCGCCGAAGACAAGCGCGGGCCAGTGCCAGAGGTACCAGCCGTAGGAGATGCGGCCGATGTAGCGGACCGGTGGCAGCGAGAGCGGTGCCGCGGCCGAGGCCCGGGTCCGCGCCGCCGCCGTCGCGCCCGCCACGATCACCGCCGCCGCCCCGAGCGTCGGCAGGAGCGCCACCGGCCCCGGGAACTGCATGTTCGCCGTGTACTCGAGGCAGGCGTAGGCGATTGCCGCGAGGCCCGCCCAGCCGAGCGCGATCGCGAGGGCGCGGGGCGGCCGCGGCAGTACCGGCAGGGTGATCGCGAGGATGCCGCCGAGGGCGAGCTCCCAGGCGCGGTCGAAGGTCGAGAAGTAGGCGGCGGCGGGGTCGCTCGCCGCCTGGCGCGCCGCGAGGAGGAGGGAGGCGGCGAAGATCGCCCCGATCGCCAGTCCCGGCAGGACGCGCCCCGGGGTCCGCAGCCGGCGGCCGATCCAGGCGACGGCCAGCAGCACCCCCGGCCAGAGGACGTAGAACTGCTCCTCGACCGAGAGCGACCAGAGGTGGAGGACCGGGCTCGGTTCGGCGCCCTTGGCGAAGTAGTTCACGGCTTCGGCGGCGAAGTGCCAGTTGACGACGTAGAGCGCCGAGTCGACGACGTCGCTCGACACTTCCATCCGCCGCAGTGGGGACATCAGCAGCAGCGCGAGCACCGCGACGACGGTCAGCAGCACCGCGGCGAGCGGCAGGATGCGCCGGGCGCGGGCGGCGTAGAAGTGGGGGAGGGAGATCGAGCCGTGGGCCCCGAGCTCGCCGATCAGTAGGCCGGTGATGAGGAAGCCGGAGATGACGAAGAAGACGTCGACGCCCACGTAGCCGCCGACGAGCCAGGCGATGCCCGCGTGGCAGAGGACGACGGCGACGATCGCCACCGCCCGCAGGCCCTCGACGTCGGGGCGGAAGCCCTCACCCGTGCCGGGGCGCCCCTCATGCGCCTTCTCGGTGCCGGCGATTCCTCTCGTGGAGGCCACCTCGTGCTCCATTCGCTACAGGTCCGTCGCAGAGAGGACGAGAACCGTGCGGTTTCGGTGCGGCGAGGCCGGTCGGCGTCCCTGCCGGGAGGCCGACGTCCTTCATTTATCGGGGCGCCGCCGTGGGGTGCGCCCGGAACGACCACGCTCAATCGTACCGCGCGACCGTAGGCGCGAAGCCGGTTTTCAGCCTTTCGCGCGGCGGGCGAGCAGGGTGGAGTCGTCGATCTCGATCGTCTTCTCGCCCCGGGTTACGCGGCGCGGGCGCTGCTCGACCACCAGCGGCTCGAAGTCCTCGGGCAGTCCGGGGAGGAGGTCGGCGGCGAGGAACATCGCGCGCCGCTCGGCCTCGCCGTGGTTGTCGTGGTGGTGGTGCGACCTCGCGGGTGGGGCATGGCCGACGACGAGCAGGTGGCCGCCCGGCGCCACCGCCCCGGTGAGGCGACGGACGACGTCGACCATGCCCCCGTCGGGCGCATGCAGGTAGTGGGTGGTGACGAGGTCGTACGCGCGGCCGTCGGCCTCGAACTCGCGCGCGTCGACCTGCCACCAGTCGGTGCGCTCGGCAATGCCGGCCTCCGCGGCCAGCCGCGACGCCCGGGCCAGACCGGCAGCGGAAAAGTCGGCGCCGGTGACGGTCCATCCGCGGCGCGCCAGCCAGATGACGTCGCCGCCCTCGCCGCAGCCGACGTCGAGCGCGGTGCCGGGGGAGAGGTCGGACGCCTCGGCGACCAGCTGCGCGTTCGGCTCGCCGCTCCAGATCGTCCCGTCGCCCGAGTACCGCTCTTCCCAGGCCGGGGGCTCGAAGATGCTCGTGGACCCGCTCTCGTCGTTCATGCGGGCAGTGTGGGCGGCGTGGAGAGAGTTGACAAGGTCGTTTGACGAATTGGCAAAGAGAAGCGAGGGTGTAGTTGGGTGGTCGATCCGGGAGCCGGAGTAGTGCGATGCGGGGGGCCGGGACGGGTGCGGTCTCGGCCGGGGCGGCTGGTCGAGGTGCGTCCCGGGGGCGCCTGGCGGCGCGGTCGCGGCCGCCCCGGCGTCCCCGGGACCGCTCCGCTGTTCCTTATGTCGCCCTGGGCGGCATAAGGAACAGCGGAAGGGGCGGGGCGGTCAGGAAGGGGCGGGCGCGACTCGTGGGCGTCGCTCGGGGCCGGGGGGTGTCCGAGGTGCGGCGCGATCCCGACCCCCGCACCCGTCCGAGATGCCGCGCGGGGCGCGTGGCGGCGCGATCCCGGCCACGGCGCCCGTCCGAGATGCCGCCCGGGGCGCGCTGCGTTCCCAACCCCGACCCCCACACCCGTCCGAGATGGCGCGCGACCCCGACCCCCGCACCCGTCCGAGCTGGTCCCGGGCGCCTCATGGCGCTCCTGGCAGGCTGTGAGCGCCATGAGGCGCCCGGGACGGGAGGGGGTCGGGGGGAAGGCGGGCACAGGGACGTGAGGGGGTCGTGGGAAAGACGACACAGGGATGAGGGGGGACACAGGGATGGGAGGAGGTCGGACCTCCGTGACGGGTCCGTGCGGGAGAGGCCACACCTGGCCCCGATCGGTGACGAGGATGCCG
>JAFDWO010000130.1 GCA_018268415.1 Actinomycetota bacterium
AGACGTAGGGAACTCCACGCCTCCTCCCGTGTTGTCCAACGCTCACGGACGCGTTCCGTACTTTGACCCTGCCATGGCAGGGTCAAAGTACGGAACGTGTTCCCGGGCCCTCTTTCCGGGCCCGGGAACGGACCGAAGGGTCCCGGGAGGGTGACGTTCCCGGCGTCTTCGTGACCGATCGGGGCGAGGTGTGGCCTCTCCCGCACGGACCCGTCACGGAGGTCCGACCTCGTGACGTCCCTGTCCCGCCTTTTCACGACCTCCTCCCGTCCCTGTGTCTCCCCTCGTCCCTGTGTCGTCTTTTTCACGACCCCCTCCCGTCCCTGTGTCGCCTTCCCCACGACCCTCCCGTCCCGGGCGCCTCATGGCGCTCACAGCCTGCCAGGAGCGCCATGAGGCGCCCGGGACCATCTCGGACGGGTGGGGGGTCGGGGGTCGCGGCGCAACTCGACGGGTGCGGGGGTCGGGGTCGGGGGGTAACGCGCGCCCGCACCGCAAACTCGGACGGCCGCCCCGCCCGGGGTCGCGCCGCAACTCGGACGGGCAGGGCCGGCCCCGAGTCGCGCCCGTCCCTCCTCGACAGGCCCGCCCCTTCCGCTGTTCCTTATGCGCCTCATAGGCGCATAAGGAACAGCGGGGCGATCCTGGGAGGGGGCGTCCGGCAGTCGGACCGAAGGACGACCGCGGGGCGCCGGGGTCGCGCCGCGACACGGACGACCGCGGGAGTCGGGACCGGGAGGCAACTCGGACGGCCCCCGGTCGGGGTCGCACGGGACCTCGGTCAGCTGCCCCGCCTCGTCCGCCCCGCCGCGCCCGCGCCGCCACGCCCCGCGCCGCCACGCGCCGCCCCGCGCCCCGCGTCGCTCCGCCCCGCGCTGCCCTGCTCCGCCCCGCGCTCCCACGCGCCCCGCGCCCCGCGCCCCGCGCCCCCACGCGCCCCGCGCTCCTACGCGCCTCGCGCCTCCACGCGCTCCGCGCCGCGGAACGAGCCCAGGCCGCCTCGTCCCAAAGAGCACGGGCGCCCGCGGGCGCCCGTGCTCCGTCTGGCCGGCTGGTCGCTCGGCGCTACGCGCCGTGCGGACCGCGGTGGTGATGGTGGTGGTCGCCCCAGCCGTTACCGCCGTGCGGCATTTCGTTGCCTTCTTCTTCTTCTTCCAGTTCGACCGGCTGGCCCGTCACCGGGTTCAGCGGCAGGGTTGGGTCGGGGTGGCCGTTGAACTTGAACATGCCTGCGAGGTCGAACGGGACGTGCTCGGACTGGTCGACTTTGGCCTGGGCCTGGTCGAAGGACCCGGAGATGCCCGGCAGCCCCCAGTTGTACTCGACGAAATTGATCGTCGAGGCCTGGTTGCTGAGGTTGTGATCGACCGAGTTGCCCTTCGAGAACGGTGAGATCACGAGCATCGGGAGGCGCGGGCCGAGGCCACAGCGGCCCTGTTCCCCGCCGAGCGGAGCGGTGGTCTGCGGGCTCGGGCCGCACTGCCCGGAGGTGGCCCCGGTCAGCGTCGTGTTCGTCAGGTTGTCGGCCGCCGAGAGGGACTGGTTGAGCACGCCGGGATTGGCGTGGTCGTACCAGCCGTCGGAGTCGTCGTAGTTGATCACGATCGCCGTGTGCTTCCAGTCGGGCGAGCTCATGATCTCGTTGATCGTGTGGGCGAGGAATTCCTGCTCGTCCTGGGGGTCCGAGTAGGCGGCGTGCCCGTCCTGGAACCCGGGCGCCTTGATGAAGCTGACCGCCGGCATCGCCGAGGCGGGCAGTTCGTGATTCGAGATCGCCGTCATCAGCTGGTCGAAATCACTGGTGTCGTAGTTGTGGTTCGGGGTGTTGAACTGGGGCTGACCGCCGACGTAGGACTGCGTGTCGGTGCCGATCGTCGCCAGGCCCGCGAGCGTGTCGTGGCCCTTGCTGTTGGTCGGGATCGTCAGGTGGTGCGGGTTGGCGGTCGAGGCGTAGTACTGGAACGGGGCATGGTGGGGGATGTAGTCGTCCTTGTAACCCCACTGGCCGGTACCCCCGAGGCCTTCGCCCACCGGGGTGACGGCGTTGCAGAGGCCCTGGTTGCCGGCGTGCGGCACCGCTTTGTTGAATTCGGCGGCCTTGAACTCGTCCGGGATGAAGGTGCTGGTCGACTGGCCCGCGTGGCCGGTCGCTTCCAGCGCCGCCTGGTAGGACGTGGTCGGCCGGAAGCCGCCCTCGAACCAGCCCCAGGAGAGGCCCGCTTCGTTCATCAGGTCGCCGATGTTCTTGCCTGAGAGGGCGACGGCATCGCGGGTCGAGCAGTCGTCCCAGTAGGGCTGCGCGTCGCTGGTCAGCGCGTAGCCGCCCTTGCCGTTCGGCGTCAGGTCGGCGTTCGGGCTGGTCGGGGTCGCGATCGACGGGTTGTTGGCGATGTGGGCCATGTCCACGTTGCCGGTGTTGCCCGAGATCAGGTTGATCGCCCCGGGTGAGGACGGGCCGAAGGTGGTCCCGTAGGAGTTGTCGCCCATCGCGTAGTGCTGGGCGTAGTTCCAGAGGGCGGTCACCGAGTTGCCGTCGTAGTAGTCCATGACGGTTTCCTTGTTGCAGGGAGCGCCGAACGGCGAGGAGCCGCCGCCGGTGCCGAGGCTCTCGATGAACTTGTCCATCTGACCGTTGTCGAACGCCTTCTGCTCGTCGGAGTAGTTGTGGTCCTGGTCGCAGGTGAGCTGGCCGCCCGCGCTCCCCGGCAGGCCGGTCGCGCTGCTGTCGAGCCGCTTCGGCAGGGCCGCGTTCGGGTTCGAGGTGAGCAGGTTGGTGGAGTGGCGCAGGCTCGGCGGCAGGCTGGGGCTGGTGGCCGGGAGCAGGCCGTCGATCGCGGGCGTCCCGGGGAGGGCGTGGAAGGCCTGCCCGTCGGTGTTCGCGGCGTTCGGGTAGGTGCCGAAGTAGTGGTCGAAGGAGACGTTCTCCTGGAAGATCTCGACCACGTGGGTGATCGGCGTCTTGGGCCCACCGAAGGTGAGCATCTGCTGGTTGGTGCCGGGCTGGGCAGTGGGGCCGCCCGGGGACGCGAGTGCTACCGAGGCGGCAAGCGCGGAGAGCGCCGCCAGCGCGATCAGCACAACGGGAATCCGTTTCATTTCTTTCCGATTCCTATCGTTTGAGGGAAGGACACACCTGGACGGGACGGGCCGAACCCCCAGACGGGGGCCAGGCTAGGAGTCGGGTATCCGCAGGTTGTTAAACGACGGTTGGCGAGTTGCGACAGAGTTGTGAACGTCCCCTGTGGGGCCGCGGTAACCCCTTGTTCGCGATTGCGGGCCGGCCGATCGCTAGGGTCCGCTCGATGGCAGACGTCCCTCCGAAGCTCGACCTGCCGGATGCGATCACGGCGCTCCTCTTCGATCTCGACGGGGTGCTGACCAAGACCGCCGTCGTCCACGACAAGGCCTGGAAGCGCACCTTCGACGCGTTCCTCGAGGCCAGGGCCGCGGCGCGCGGCGAGGACTTCGTCCCCTTCGACCCCGACGCCGACTACAACGATTACGTCGACGGCAGGCCGCGCTACGACGGCGTGCGGTCCTTTCTCGCGTCGCGCGGCATCGAGCTCCCCGAGGGCGGGCCCGACGACCCACCTACTGTGGAAACCGTCTGTGGCCTCGGCAACCGCAAGAACGCATTGGTCATGAGCCTGATCGACGAAGACGGGGTGGAGCCCTACGCGGGCTCGGTCCGCTTCGTCGAGGCGGCGCGCGCGGCGGGGCTGCGGGGCGCGGTCGTCTCCTCCAGTGCCAACTGCCGGGAGGTGCTGGAGGCGGCCGGGATCGCCGGGCTCTTCGAGGCGCGGATCGACGGCAAGGTCGCCGACGAGCGCCACCTGCGGGGCAAGCCCGCCCCCGACACCTATCTGGCGGGAGCCGCGGCGCTCGGGGTCGAGCCCGCTGCCGCCTGCGTCTTCGAGGACGCCCTCTCCGGGGTCGAGGCGGGCGCCGCCGGGCACTTCGGCCACGTGGTCGGCGTCGACCGCGTCCACCACGCCGACGCCCTCCGCGCGCACGGCGCCGACGTCGTCGTCACCGACCTCGCCGAGCTGATCCTGGACCGGCAGGGGAGCGCCTCGTGATCGAAGACCCCCGCTACACGGTCGAGCCCTGGGGCATCCGCGAAACCAACCTCGACCTCGACCAGCTGGCCCAGTCGGAGTCGGTCTTCGCCCTCTCCAACGGTCACATCGGCGTGCGCGGCACGCTCGACGAGGGCGAGCCCCACGCGCTCCCCGGCACCTACCTCAACGCCTTCTGGGAGGCACGCCCGCTGCCCTACGCGGAGGCCGGCTTCGGCTATCCGGAGGCCGGCGAGACGATCGTCAACATGACCAACGGCAAGGTGATCCGCCTGCTGGTCGACGACTCGCCGTTCGACATCCGTTACGGCGAGCTGCTCGAACACGAGCGCCGGCTCGACTTCCGCAGCGGCATCCTGCGCCGGACCGTGCTCTGGCGCTCGCCGACCGGCAAGACGGTGCGGGTCACCTCCGAGCGCCTCGTGTCCTTCGCCCAGCGCGCGGTGATGGCGATCCGTTACACGGTCGAGCCGACCGCGGCGCCGCTCCGCGTCGTCGTCCAGTCGGAGCTCGTCACCAACGAGCCGCGCCCGGCGACCTCCAAGGACCCGCGCGCCGCCGCCGCCCTGGAAGCGCCGCTCGAAGCCGAGGAATGGGCCGGGGACGACGCCCGCGCCGTGCTCGTCCACTCGACCAAGGAGTCGAAGCTGCGCGCGGCCGCGGCGATGGGCCACGAGATCGACGGCCCCGCCGATTGCGAGGCCGACGAGGCGGAGGCCTGGGAGGACCTCGGCAGGCTGACGATCAACGCGACCCCGGCGCCCGGGGAACCGCTGACGATCACCAAGTTCGTCACCTACGGGTGGTCGGCGCAACGCTCGGTGCCGGCGATGCGCGACCAGGTGAGCGCCGCCCTCGCCGAGGCCCGACACACCGGCTGGGACGAGCTCTGCCGGGCCCAGCGCGCCTACCTCGACGACTTCTGGGAGCGGGCCGACGTCGAGCTCGAGGGTGACGCCGAGCTGCAGCAGGCGGTCCGCTTCGGCCTCTTCCACGCGCTGCAGGCGAGCGCCCGCGGCGAGGGCCGGGCGATCCCGGCGAAGGGGCTGACCGGGCCCGGGTACGACGGCCATACCTTCTGGGACACCGAGGCCTACGTGCTGCCGCTGCTCTGTTACGCCGTGCCCGCGGCGGCGGCCGACGCACTGCGGTGGCGGCTGGAGACGATCGGGGCGGCGCGCGAGCGGGCGCGGGTGCTCGGCCTCGAGGGCGCCACCTTCCCCTGGCGGACGATCAGCGGGGACGAGACCGGCGCCTACTGGCCCGCAGGCACCGCCGCGTTCCACATCAACGCCGACGTCGCGCAGGCGGTGTGCCGTTATTGCGACCTGAACATCGACCCCGATTTCGAACGCGAGGTCGGCCTGCCGCTGCTGGTGGAAACGGCGCGGCTCTGGCGCTCGCTCGGCCACCACGACGCCCACGGCGCGTTTCGCATCGACGGCGTCACCGGGCCGGACGAGTACTCCGCCGTCGCCGACAACAACGTCTACACGAACCTGCTGGCGCAGAAGAACCTGCGTGCCGCCGCCGAGTTCGCGGAGCGCCACGTCGAGGGAGCCGACGCGCTCGGGGTCGACCACGAGGAGATCGCCTCCTGGCGCGACGCGGCGGAGTCGATGACGATCCCCTACGACGAGGAGCTCGGCGTCCACCCGCAGGCGGAGGGCTTCACCGACCATGCCCGCTGGGACTTCGAGCACACCGGCGCCGACCACTACCCGCTGCTGCTCCACTACCCGTACTTCGACCTCTACCGCAAGCAGGTCGTCAAGCAGGCCGACCTGGTGATGGCGATGCTGGTCCGCGGCGAGTCCTTCACCGCCGCCGAGAAGGCCCGCAACTTCGCCTACTACGAGCCGCTGACCGTGCGTGACTCCTCGCTCTCGGCCTGCGTGCAGGCGGTGCTGGCGGCGGAGACGGGGCACCTCGAGCTCGCCTACGACTACATCGGCGAGGCGGCGCTGATGGACCTCGACGACCTCGAGCACAACAGCCGCGACGGCCTCCACATCGCCTCCCTGGCGGGCACCTGGATCGCGGCGGTCTGCGGCTTCGGCGGCATGCGCGATCACGACGGCATGCTCCGCTTCGCTCCGCGCCTGCCGGAACGCCTCGACCGGCTCGCCTTCCGCCTCGCGTTCCGCGGTCGCCGGCTGCTGGTCGAGGTGACCGGGGCAGGGACGACGTACACGCTGCTGGAAGGCGATCCGCTGCGCTTCCACCACTTCGACGAGGAGGTCGAGCTGACCGCCGACGGTCTCCGCTTCGGCCCGGGCCCGCCACCCGAGCCCCCTGCCGAGCCGGTCCATCAGCCGCCCGGCCGGGCCCCGGTGAAGCGCCGACCGATGCGCTGAGGGGCCGCTCTTGACATGTGACCATTTGGTCACCTATTCTCGGACCCATGATCGACGACGTGTTCAAGGCCTTGGCGGATCCGACCCGCCGCCTCCTGCTCGACGAGCTGTTCGCGCGGGACGGCCAGACCTTGAGCGCGCTCGAGCAGCGGTTGCCGATGTCCCGGTTCGGCGTCGCCAAGCACCTGAAGGTGCTGGAGGGGGCGGGCCTGGTGACGACGCGGCGGCGCGGGCGGGAGAAGTTGCACTTCCTCAACCCGGTGCCGATCCGCGAAGTCCACGACCGCTGGGTGAGCAAGTACGCGGAGCCCTGGGCCTCGGCCCTGACCGGGCTCAAACGAGACCTCGAGGAGGAGGATCAGCGATGAACGACGAGCAGCTCTACACGGTGGTCGGCGGCCGCGGCACCATGACCGCCTTCGAGATCTACATCAAGACCAGCCCGGAGCGCCTCTGGGAGGCGATCACCGACGGCGAGATGCGCAAGCGCTACAGCTTCGGCGTCGGCACCGAGTCCGACTGGACGCCCGGCTCCGAGTACCGCTCCGGCGTCCCCGGCGTGATCGACATCGCCACTGGCGAGAACGTCGAGGTGGACCCGCCGCGGCGCCTCGTGCAGACCTTCACCGCGCTCTGGAGCGAGGGCGTGAAGCGCGAGGGCACGACCCGGGTGACCTGGGAGATCGAGCCGGTCGGCGACGACTCCTGCCTCCTGCGGGTGATCCACGACCAGCTCGACGAGGGCGCCAACAGCGAACTCTGGGGCGGCTGGCCGATGATCCTCTCCGGCCTGAAGACGCTGCTGGAGACCGGGGAGGACCTGACCACGCCGGGCTCGCTGATGTACGCGAAACCGCAGGCGTGGGGAGGCGAGTGAGACTGCGGCGGCCTGCCCCCGCGCGGTGACTCAGTCGCGGACGGGGGGCGGCGTCGCCTCCTCGGGGGAGATGCCGAAACGGCCCTGGTACTCGCTGTTGAGGCCTACCCAGGGGCCGGGCTCGCCCGGGTCGCCGCTCGGTGGCGCGGGCGAGCCGCCGAGGTCGGCGGCGAGGGCGTCCAGGCAGACGTGCCAGCCGGCCCCGTCACGGGCGGCCTTGAGGCGATCGTCGAAGGTGTGGACGAGGACCAGCAGGCAGCCGTCGTCGTGGGGGCGCAGCTCCCAGAGCAGGTGATCCGGATTCGGCGTCTCCAGCGTCGACCACGTGTAGCCGAGCAGGCGCGGTGGGTCCCAGGCGGTCACCTCGCTGTCGGGCATGTCGGCGACGTGGCCCTTCGGGTCCCAGACGACGCGGCCGCCGACCCGCGGCTCGAACTCGGCCGGGGTGGGATGCCAGGCGAACATCTCCGCGGTGTCGGTGAGCGCCGTCCAGACCCGCTCGGGCGGGTGGGGGAGGGCGCGTTCGAAGCGCAGTGCCGGGCGGCCGTCGACTTCTTCCAGGCGGGCGTACTTGTCGGGCATGGGGCTACTCCTTCGTCTCGTCGGTGTCGCTGTCGAGGTGCGCTGCGAGCGCGTCGAGACTGCCCTGCCAGAGCCGCTGGTAGGGGGCGACCCAGCCGATCAGCTCGGCGAGGCCGGCGGGCCGGAGCTCATAGATCCGCCGCTGTCCTTCCACCCGCGGCTCGACCAGCCCCGCCTCGCGCAGGATGCGCAGGTGCCGCGAGGCGTTCGGCTGACTGAGGCCGGTCTCCGTGGCGATCTCCCCGACCGCCCGCGGCCCGGCCGCGAGCAGGTCGAGGATCTCCCGTCGCGATCCCTCGGCGACGGCGTCGAAGACGGAGCTCCCATTCGCGCTCACCCCTATATTCAAGCAAACGCTTATATAAGGAGCAAGTTATGACTTCGTGATGCTAGCGCTCCAGCGGCTCGCCGTAGACGATCAGCCCGTGCAGGACGATCAGGCAGAGGGCGAAGATGCCGAGGGACCAGAACGGGTAGCTGCCGCCGATCGACAGCAGGGACTCGATCGCGCCCAGGGTCGCCGCGATGATGCCGATCGTGCGGCCGTAGACGCCGCCGCTGAACAGCGAGTAGCCGCCGGTCAGCTGCACGAGGCCGATGATCAACGTCACCCAGCCCCAGAAGCCGAGGCCGAACACCACGTACGACGTCTGGTGGTTGAAGAAGTCGCCGTTGCTGATCGCGGCGATGCCGTAGATCACGTTCAGCACTCCGGCGATGAGCAACAGGATGGCGGCGAACATCGCGCGCGCCTCGCCTCTCACTTCCACGTCAATCTCCTTTATCTGGGGTCGGGACACTGCGAAAACCGCTTTACGCAGCCAGATTCGGCGGCGGAGCACCGTCCCCTGCCGCCGGTTCGGCAGACTCTGACCAGATGGACGACCACGCTGGTAGCGAAATTGAGAACGCCGGGCACGCCTGCTGTACCCCCGGCCGCGCTCCGTCGGCCGCGGCGGCACCCGCGCCGGAGAGCGCCAACGACGGCGCCACCGACGGCATGGTCCGCCTTGGCGGCAGCTTCCTGATGGGGACCGAAGACGCCGACGGCTTCCCGCAGGATCGCGAGGGGCCGATTCGCGAGGTCGACCTGCCGCCCTACTGGATCGACCCGGTCGCGGTCACCAACGCGCGCTTCGCCGAGTTCGCCGGGGCGACCGGCCACCGCACCGACGCCGAGAAGGCCGGCTGGTCGTTTGTCTTCGGCGCCTTCCTGCCGGCCGATTTCGAACCGACCCGCGGGATCGCCGCCGCCCCCTGGTGGCGCCAGGTCTTCGGCGCCGACTGGCGCCACCCGGAGGGCCCCGCCTCGAGCGTCGAGGACCGCCTCGACCACCCCGTGGTCCACGTGTCCTGGAACGACGCCAAAGCCTTCGCCGCCTGGTCGGGAACCCGCCTCCCGCACGAGGCGGAGTGGGAGATGGCCGCCCGCGGCGGCCTCGAGCAGGCGCGCTTCCCCTGGGGCGACGAGCTGGAACCGGGCGGCCGCCACGCGATGAACGTCTGGCAGGGCACCTTCCCTTCCCGGAACAGCGGCGACGACGGCTGGCTCGGCACCGCCCCGGTCGACGCCTACGAGCCGAACGGCCACGGGATGATGAACATGAGCGGCAACGTGTGGGAATGGTGCGCCGACCGCTTCGACCGCCAGGCGCGGGCGATCCGCGGCGGCTCCTACCTCTGTCACGCCTCCTACTGCAACCGTTATCGGGTCGCGGCGCGCAGCTTCAACACGCCGGACAGCTCGACCGGCAACATGGGCTTCCGCGTCGCCCGCGACGCCTCCTAGCCCGCGCTCCCGCGGTGCCTCGGACGCGCGTCCGCGGTCGCCTCGCCGGACGATAGGTTCCAGCAACCGGGAGCGGGGTGATCGACCCCGACCACGACCGAGGAGGAGGAGCGCCGATGGCCCACCCGACCTTTGAGGACGCGCGTCGTCTCAGCGACTGGCGGCCCCCACTGGGGCTCGTTTCCGTCTACCTGGCCTTCGACCCGGCCGACCGCGGCGGCGCCTGGCGCACCGAGCTGCGCAACGGCCTGGACGCGTTACTCGATGCCGCCAAGGACGCCGACCACGAGCGCCGCATCGCCCTCCGGGCCGTCGCCAAGCGGATCATCGACCGCTACGAAGACGGCGACCACCGGCCACCGCCGCGCGGCGAAGCGGGCTTCGTCGAGGTCGCCGAGAAGGGCGGCGAAGAGCACTGGTGGGGGACCGGGGCGGCGCCCCACGCGAGCGCCTGCGTCAAGCTCGGCGAGCGCCCGGCGCTGGCGCCGCTGGTCGACCTCGCCTGCCGCGGCGAGGCGCGCGGGATCGCGATCGTCTCGTTGGAGCGCGTCCGCCTGCTGAGCTTCGCCGAAGGCCGGCTGAGCGAGCTGGAGGACTGGGAGCTGGAGGTGACGAGCCTCGACTGGCGCGAGCGCAAGGCGCAGTCCGGCGGCGGCCCGACCCACGGGGTCGGCTCCTCGGGCAAGGATGAATACGGCGATCGTCTCGACCACAACCGCCATCGCTTTCTCGGCGAGGCCGGCGCGCTGGTCGGCCGGGAGCTGGAAGAGCGCGGGATCAGGCGGGCGCTGGCCTTCGGTCCGGCGATCGACCTGGAGCACTTCGAGTCGGGCATGAACGCGCCGAACGTGACGCTCGCGGTGGCGGAGACCGCGGACCTGATCTCGGTCCCGACCGGAAAGCTGCACGACACCGTCGCCGCCGCGGTCGAGAACGCCGACGCGGAGCGCGAGTCGCGGCTGGTGGCGGCGGCGCTGGAAGAGGTGCGCGGCGGCGGCCGCGGGGCGAGCGGCCTGCAGGACGTCGGCGAGGCGGTCGAGGAAGGGCGCGTCGAGCGCCTCGTCATCGACGCCGCGCTCGGCGAGGCCGCCGAGTCCCTGATCCGCGGCGCCCTCAACGTCAGCGCCAAAGTCAGCGTGGTCCACGGCCCCGCCGCCGCGGCCCTCGGCGAGGCCGAAGGCGTCGCCGCCATCCTCCGCTACTGATCGGTGTTGATGGGCCGAAAACTCAAGCATGGCTTGAGTTTTCGGCCCATCAACACGGGGGTGTGACGGGGGACGGGCGCGATCCGCAGCCGGGCGGAGCGTCCGAGATGGCGCCACCCCCGGGCCCGCGCGGCCGTTCGAGTTGCGGCGCGACCTTGGGCGGAGCGCCCGTCCGAGTTGCGGCGCTCCCGAGATGGCGGCGCGACCCCCGGCCGGTGCGGCCGTCCGAGTTGCGTCCCGACCCGCGGCCTCCCCGCCCGTCCGGGATGCCGCCCGATCCGGCCACCCCACCCGTCCGAGATGCGGCCCGACCCCGGCCCCCGCGGCCGTCCGTGTCGCGCTGCGACCCCGGCCCCGCACCCGTCCGAGATGGTCCCGGGCGCCTCATGGCGCTCCTGGCAGGCTGTGAGCGCCATGAGGCGCCCGGGACGGGAGGGGGTCGTGGGGAAGACGACACGGGACGTCACGAGGTCGGACTTCCGTGACGGGTATGCCCGAGGGTGGGGTAGGCGTGGCGGATCTCGGGTCCCGGGGACCCGAGATCCGCCGCGGAGATCCCTGATCATGGAGGGACCCGGGAGGGGGAGGCGTCGGGGTCCCCGACGCCTCCGTGGTTCGAAATGGGCGCATGGCGACCATTTCGAACCACGGAGATCCCCGGGCGGTGGGGCGGGTCGGAGAAGGGGGTCGAGGACACGCTGCGTGTATCGACCCCCCCATACGGTGGAAAACCCACGCAGCGCGTCCGTGGGCGTCGGGCACAGGGAAGGAGGCGTGGGGTTCCCTACGTCTCCGTGACGGGGTCGCTCTTCCGTGACGGTCCCGTGACGGATTCGTGGCACCCTCCGGCCCCGGGGCCGGGATCAGGGGGTCCGTGGCACCCTCCGGCCCCCGGACGCCGGGATCGGGAGGGTCCGTGGGAGCGCCGTGTCCCTCGCGTGAGGGATCCGCCGCACCCTCCCGCGGGGGCCCTCCGTGCTCCCCCGGCCGCTCCCCGTACCCCCGCCCGCTCCCTGCACCCCGGCCGTCTCGGCCACGGCCACAGCCTGCCAGGGCCGTGGACGAAACGGCCGCATCCCTTGTCGCTGCGGGCGACAGCTCGAGGGGGCCGGGGCCCTTCCACTGGCGCCAGCTTCCCCGGGCCTCATCCCTTCCCCCGGGTGCCATCTTCAGGGGGCCGCATCCCTTTGCTCATCACTTGAAAAGGGCCGAACCGGCTCTCCCGGGCGCGGGCTTCCCAGGCTCCATCCCTTCAGGGGCGACAGCTTCCTCGGGCCCCATCCTTCCTCGAGCCCCGTGCTTCCTCGGGCCCCACCCCTTCCCGGGTGCCGACCTGCCGTCCGGCTACCCGAGCGACGGAATTCGCTGGAGGTGCGTTGCGAGCGAGGTATCGCGGAGGGCGTGGATCGCGAAGCCGGGGGGGTCGGGGCGCATCTTCAGTTTCGGCGCGGTGAAGTCGAGGGCCGTCTGAAGGTAGGTGCTGGGGACGGTGACGACGGCGCGTCCGGCCAGCTCGGCGATGATCGAGCGGTGCACGTGCCCGGCCACGATCCGCGTCACCTGTGGGTGGCGCGCCACCACCTCGGCGAGCTCGGCGCAGGACTCCGGCGCCAGCCCGATCCGTTCGAAGGTCGGGATCTCGGTCCGCAGCGGCGGGTGGTGGAGGGCGAGGACGGTCGGGGTGCGGGGGTCCTCGGCCAGCGTCGCGTCGAGCCACGCGCTCCGCCCGCCGTCGAGCGAGCCGGCTTCGGAGCCCGGGATCGTCGAGTCGAGGCAGACCAGGCGCAGCGGGCCGAGGTCGACAGCGTGGGAGGTCGGCTCCTCGCCCGCGCCGGGGAGGCCGAACGCCTCCCGCAGGGGCGCCCGGAGGTCGTGGTTGCCGGGCAGCACGTGCGGCTCGAGGTCGAGCGGCGCCAGTAGCTCGCGTACCCGCCGGTACTCCTCCGGCGTGCCGTTGTCGGCGAGGTCACCGGAGACGAGGAGCGCGTCGGGCTGGTCGGGCAGCGAGAGGATCGCCTCGACCGCGCGCAGGAGGCACTCGTCCGGGTCGGCTCCGTCCCAGTCCGCCCCGATGTGGAGATCGCTGATCTGCAAGAGGAGGAAGAGGTCGCGGTCGCCGCCCATGGGCGCCAGCTTATGCGCTGGCCGGGGCGATCCCGGCGGTCAACGGTCAATCCCATTTGTGTGGATTGCACACTTCCTCGTAGTACTTTTGGTACGCGTGGGCATTGCCGAGTTTGATGACAAAGTGAGCGGGGCGCTCGAGGAGCAGGCGCCCGCCGGTCGTTCCCAGCTCACCGCGATCTCCAACACCGCGGTGGCGCTGCACCGCGAGCATTTCGGCCGCGGCCCCGGGGCGGCGAAGACGCACGTCACCGATGGCCTCGTCGTCTGCGTGTTGTCCGATGTCTTCACCCCGGTCGAGCGGACGCTGATCGACGCGGGCCAGGAGGCGCGGGTCCGGGAGACGCGGGCGGCCCACCAGACAGTCACCGAGGAGGCGTACAGGAGTCGCATGGAAGCGGTGCTGGGCAGCCCGGTCGAGGCGTACCTGAGCTCCATCCACTTCGACCCCGACCTGGCGGTCGACGTCTTCGTGCTCGGCGGTGGGGGCGGCTCCAGCTCCGGCTCCGCCCCCGCGCCGCGCTAGGACTCGACCTTCGTGCGGACGATCTCGGTTGCCGCGGCGTAGATCGCCTCGGCGTCGATCTCGGCGGCGCGCAGCAGCTCGGTCGGCGTCGCCGACCCGGGCATGTCCTCGACCGCGAGGACGCGGACCGCGGCGGAGGCGCCGTGCTCGGCCAGCGCCGCCAGCACCGCCTCGCCGATCCCGCCCTCCTTCCAGTGGTCCTCGACGGTGACGATCGCGCCGGTCTCCTCGGCCGCCCTGACCAGCGCGTCGGCGTCGACCGGCTTCACCGAGTAGAGGTCGATGACCCGCGCCGAGATGCCCTCGCCGGCCAGCCGCTCGGCGGCGGCGAGCGCCTCGTGCAGGGTGATCCCGGCGCCGACGATGGTGACGTCGGTCCCGTCGATCACGGTCTTCGAGCCGCCGACCTGGAACTCCTCGCCGGCGTCGTAGATCACCGGCGTGGCGGCGCGGGTGGTGCGCAGGTAGGAGATCCCGGCGGTGTCGGCCATGATCTCGACCAGCGCCGCGGTCGAGTTCGCGTCGCTCGGGTAGAGGACGGTGGAGCCGTGGATGGCGCGCAGGGACGCGAGGTCCTCGAGCGCCATCTGCGAGGGCCCGTCCTCGCCGATCGAGACGCCGGCGTGGGAGCCACAGAGGCGGATGTCGGCGCGGCTGATCGCCGCCATGCGGACGAAGTCGTAGGCGCGGCTGAGGAACGCCGCGAAGGTCGACGCGAACGGCGTCCAGTGGCGCCTCACCTGGAAGCCGACCGCCGAGGCGATCATCTGCTGCTCGGCGATGTAGACCTCGATGAAGCGGTCGGGGAAGGCGTTCTTGAAGTCTTCCGAGTGGGTCGAGTTGCCGACCTCGCCGTCGAGCGCGACGATGTCGTCACGCCGCGCCCCCAGGCCCGCCAGCGCCTCGCCGTAGGCTTTCCGAGTCGCCACCTTCTCGCCCTTCTCCCAGGTCGGCATCTCGCCGCCGGGGGTCTCGAAGCGGTGGATGGTCGCGTCGCCCTCGGGCTTCGCCACGTCGACGTGGAGATTCCGTTCGCCGCCCAGTTCCTCGATCGCCGTGGCCGGGTCGGCCAGCGGTTTACCGTGCTTGCCGGGCAGGTCCTCGACCTCCTTGGCCCCCTTGCCCTTCTTGGTGCGGGCGACGATCATCGTCGGCCGGTCGCCGGCTTCGGCGGCGTTGTAGGCGTCCTCGATCTCCTGCACGTCGTGGCCGTCGATCTCGATCGTCGTCCAGCCCGCCGCCTCGGCGCGGGCCGCGTATGAGCGGAGGTCCCAGCCGTGCATCGTTTCGCCGGTTTGGCCGAGCCGGTTGACGTCGATCAGCGCGGTCAGGTTGCCCAGGCCCTGCTTGCCGGCGTGCTCGACCGCCTCCCAGATCGATCCCTCGGCCATCTCCGAGTCGCCGCAGAGGATCCAGATGCGCGACGGCATCCGCTCCATCTGCGCCGCCGTGGCGACGCCGACGCCGATCGGCAGGCCCTGGCCGAGCGACCCGGTGGCGACGTCGACCCAGGGGAGGATCGGCGTGGGGTGGCCTTCGAGCCGCGAACCGAGCTTGCGGAAGGTGAGGAGCTCGTCGTCCTCGATCGCCCCCACCGCTTTCAGCACCGAGTAGTAGAGCGGCGACGCGTGCCCCTTGGAGAAGATCAGGTGGTCGTTGCGAGGATCCTCGGGGGCGTCGAAATCGAGCTTCAGATGCCCGTCGATCAGGACCGCCAGAAGGTCCGCCGCCGACATCGAGGAGGTCGGATGGCCCGAACCTGCCGCGTCGGAGGAGCGGATCGAATCAACCCGCAGCTGTTGGCCAAGTTCGCGTCGGAAGTCCGTGTCTCCACTCATGGGCTGGAAGCTAGCGAAAGCGGGCGCCGGTCGTCTGCGATCCTCCCCGTGGGTGGACTCGACGGCGACGACACAGCTCTACCGGCGCCGACAGCGGCGCCGCGCGGTGATCGCCTGGGCGACCCTCGGCGTCGTCGTCGCCCTGGTCGTCGTCGGGATCGCCTTCGGCGGCGACGACAAGAGTGCCGGTCCCGGCCCCGCCATCCACCTCTTTACCTGGGAAATGTCCTCGACCCAGTACGAACAGCTCCACAAAGGCGAGCGCGAGCCGGCGGTCGTCAGGCAACTCGGCAGCTCCGGCATCCGCGAAGACGAAGTCGAAGAATTCGACCTCGTCCGCCTCTTCCCGCCACCGCCCCGCGAATCGACCTGCAGCTTCTGGAAGCTGAGCGACGCCCCCGACCACCTCGTGCGCCTCTGCTTCAGCGACGGCGACGGCATGCTGGTGCAGAAGTCGGTGCGGGCCTCGGGCGAGGGCGGGGCCGAAACGACCCTGGCCTAGGGGATTGTCGCCCGCGGGTCCGACCGCTTACAGTCGAGGGAGTGAGCGAGCCGAGGCTGATCGAGAAGACCGGGGTGGAGGAGTCGCTCGCGCGGAAGCGGCCACCGGGGCGCGAGCCGTTTCGGATCGGTGCCGTGCAGGAGCGCTGGCGGCCCGATCCGGATGAGCACCGCGAGGCGCTCGCGACCGGGATCCGGATGGCGGCGGCGCGGGGCGCCCGCCTCGTCGCCCTGCAGGAGCTGACGCTGTCGCCCTACTTCGCGGTCGATCCGGCCGGTCCGGAGGGGGTCGGGGTCGAGCCGGAGGAACTGCCGGGCGGGCCGACGTACCAGTTCGCCGCCTCGATGGCCGCGGAGACCGGGGTCCACGTGCACGCGTCGCTGTTCGAGCAGGCCGACGGCGACGACGGGCTGGGCTTCAACACCGCGATCGTCGTCGCCCCCGACGGGAGCCTCCTCGGCCGCACCCGCAAGCTCCACATCCCGGTCACCGCCGGCTACCACGAGGACCGCTATTTCCGCCCCGGGCCGCTCGGCGAGGGAGACGCCTTTCCGCTGGTCGCCCTGGGCGAGGCGCGGCTCGGGCTGCCGACCTGCTGGGACCAGTGGTTCCCGGAGCTCGCCCGCGCCTACAGCCTCGCCGGCGCCGAGGTCCTCATCTACCCGACCGCGATCGGCTCCGAGCCCGACCACCCCGACTTCGACACCCAGCCGCTCTGGGAGCGGGTGATCGTCGCCAACGGGATCGCCAACGGCACGTTCATGGTCGCGGTGAACCGCTTCGGCTCCGAGCCGCCGCTGGATTTCTACGGCTCCTCCTTTATCTCCGACCCGTACGGGAGGGTGCTGGTGCAGGCCCCACGCGACGAGGCGGCGGTCCTGGTGGCCGACCTCGATCTCGACCAGCGCGCCGATTGGCTGGAGCTCTTCCCGTTCCTGACCACCCGCCGGCCGGATGCCTACGCAAGCCTGGTCGAGGGTAGGGCGAGCGAACGATGAGCGACACGACTCCACAAGAGAAGACGACCGGAACCGCGCTGACCTGCCCCAAATGCGGCGGTGAGATGCGCGCCCATCAACGCAACGGCGTGACCATCGAGCAGTGCCGGAAATGCCACGGAATCTTCCTCGACCGCGGCGAGTTCGAGCAGCTGCTCAGCCGCGAAACCTCCTTTCTCGGCAACGAGGAAACCATGACCGCCCAGCGATCCGCGGACGGCC
The DNA here is from genome assembly GCA_018268415.1 of Actinomycetota bacterium. Classification (GTDB taxonomy): domain Bacteria; phylum Actinomycetota; class Thermoleophilia; order Solirubrobacterales; family 70-9; genus VAYN01. The sequence goes on from JAFDWO010000130.1 coordinate 17,100, forward strand.
GCGCCTCGCGGTGGCGCCGCTGGCGTCGCTGAGCGATCTTCGTTCGGCCGGCCCTAGCGGGGGCCGGCGCCGGACAGCGGTTCGATCCGGAAGGCCGATCGGGTCGGGCTCGCCGGCTTGTAGAACGTCGCCGATTCGGTGGTCAGCTTCCAGGGCGAGGGAAGCGTGGGGCTGGCCCCGAGGAAGCGCTGGAACAAGACCACCGCCTGTTCGCAGCTGATGGTCGAGCCGGCGGGCAGGTAGATCAGGAATTGACCTTTGGTGAAGCGCAGCGGACGGATCACGGTGGTGTGATTGACCGTGAACGGATTGCGACAGAGCGTGCCGAGATCGGGGCTCGTGGCGCCTTCCTTTTCGATTTCGCCGCTCGACTGTTTCTTGGTCAGCGCGACCGAGAAACCGGGCTGGCTCCCGCGCAGGAATGCCGCCCTGCCGGAGGCTTCCGGCGAGATCTTCCACGGCGGGGTCAGGTCGCCGTCGAAGTCCTCGAGGAAGCGGGCGAAGAGTTCGGCGCCCGACTTGCAGTCGAGGGTCGGGCTTTCGAGGCTGATCGTGTAGCTGCCGGCCGGGAAGACGGCGGCGCCGATGCGATCGTTGTGGAGGACGCGGAAGCCGGGGCAGCTCTTCGGGGCGGCCGCGGGCGCCGCGGCGGCACTCGCGGGGCGCGCGCCGAAGGCCAGCGCGGCCGCGACCGTCACGACCAGCGCACCGAGCGCGATCAGCGCGGCCCGGCTCCGCCGCGGTTCGAATCGGGAAATCGTCTGGAATCCGAGAAGCGCCTGCATCAGGCGCGCAAAACTATCAGCCTGGCCCGTCCCTACCATGCATCGGTCCGATGCCCGAACCGATTACGCGTGGCGAGCGCTACATGCCAGGGCTGGACGGCCTGCGCGCGATCGCGGTCCTGGCCGTCATCTTCTTCCACCTCGGCTTCGGCTGGGCGCCCGGCGGGCTGCTCGGCGTCGGCATCTTCTTCACCCTCTCCGGCTACCTGATCACCGACATCCTGCTCGGCCAGTTCCTGCGTCGGGGCGCGATCCACCTCGGCCGCTTCTGGCTCGGCCGTGCCCGGCGCCTCCTGCCGGCGCTCTTCCTGATGCTGCTGGTCGTCCTCGCCTGGGTGACGATCTTCGGCCCCGCCCAGCCCGATCAGTTCCGCAAGGCGGTCGTCTCGGCGATCTTCTACGTGAACAACTGGCAGCAGATCGCCGCCAACGTGTCGTATTTCGCGCGCTTCGCGCCCGAACAGCCGCTGAACCATCTCTGGTCGCTGTCGGTGGAGGAGCAGTTCTACATCTTCTGGCCCTTCATCCTGCTGATCGGGCTGAAGCTCGTGCGCGAGCGCGGCGACGACGAAGTCCTGCGCCCGCGGCTCGCCCTCTGGACCTTGGGCCTGGCGATCGCCTCCTCGATCCTGATGGCGGTCCTCTACCACCCGAGCCTCGACCCCTCCCGCGTCTACTACGGCACCGACACCCGCGCCGCGGGGCTGCTCTTCGGCGCCGCCCTGGCGATGGTCTGGCCGAGCCGCCGCCTCAGCAAACGGATCACCCCGCAGGCGCGCAAGAATCTCGACCTGCTCGGCTGCGTCGGGCTGCTGATCATCGCGCTGATGATCTGGCGGACCGGCGAGTTCTCCCAGTTCCTCTATCGCGGCGGCTTCATCGTCCTCTCGCTGGCGACGGTGATGGTGCTGATGCCGCTGGCCCATCCCGCCTGCCGGCTCGGCAACGTCCTCGGCTGCAAGCCGCTGCGCTGGATCGGCGTCCGCTCCTACGCCATCTACCTCTGGCAGACGCCGGTGATCGTCCTCACCTCGCCGCAGGGCCCGCACGGCCGGAGCCTGGTGCGCGACGTCCTCCAGGTGGCGGCGATCTTCATCATCGCCGCGCTCTCCTGGAAATTCGTCGAGGAGCCGATCCGTCACGGCGCGATCGGGCGCCTGCTCGCCCGTCGCCGCCGGCTCGGCTGGAGCTGGGCGACCTTCACGCCGCAGGGCCGCGTCGTCCTGGTCGGGCTCGGGGTGCTCTTCGTCGTCGCCATCGCGGGCATGGCGGGGCTCAACAAGGCCACGGCGGAAGGCGAACAGATCCGGGTCAAGGAAGCGACGGCGGCCAAGGGCCCGGTCCCGCTCACCCCACAGCAGGCGGCCGACTCGCAGATGACCTCGTGCAGGCGCGTGGTGCACATCGGCGACTCGACCTCCGAGGGGCTCGACTCGGCCGAATACCTCCCGAATCCGAAAGAACGGATCGAAAACCGCTATCGGGAAGTCGGCGTCAAGGAAACGCACATGGAGGTGCAGGGCGCGCGCTCGATCGAAGAGCGCTTCGAAGGTGAACCGAACGCCCAGGAAGTCGCCGAGGCGTGGAAGGCCGAAGGCTACAAAGGTTGCTGGGTGCTGGCCCTGGGGACGAACGAGGCCGCCGACGTCGCGGCCGGCTCCAACGTCGGCCTGGCGGAACGCATCGAAAAGATGATGAACATCATCGGCGGCGAACCGACGCTTTGGGTCAACGTCAAAACCCTCCCCGACGCGACCGAATTCTATTCGGAGGAAGGCATGAAGAAATGGGACGAAGAACTCGAAAAAGCGTGCCTTCGCTACCCGAGCATGCGCGTCTACGACTGGGCCAAAGACGTCAAAGAATCGTGGTACATCAGTGACGGCATCCACTTCACCTCGCCCGGCTACGCCGCCCGCGCCGAGCTGATCGCCCACGCGCTCGCCCACGCCTTCCCGGCAAAGGGCGAATCCCCCGGCGGCGCCCACTGCGTCGTCAACTGACCCACTTTCGCGCGACCCCGAGGTTGACGGGCCGAAAACTCAAGCATGGCTTGAGTTTTCGGCCCGTCAACCGGGACGGTGCACGACTTTGTGACGCGGCTCAGCTTGCGATCTCGACCGGCTGCAGCTCGTCGGCGGGCTCGAAGCCGAGGATGCGGCCGTAGAAGTAGAGCTCGGCTTCGAGGCAACGGATCTCGGTCTCCGACCTGCGGAAGCCGTGCTGCTCGCCCTCGAAGGCGAGGTAGGCGTGGGGGATGCCGTTGGCGGCCATCGCCGCGACCATCGTCTCCGCCTGATTGGGCGGGACGATCTCGTCCTCGAGGCCCTGGAAGAGGATCACCGGCGAGCCCAACCGCTCAACATAATGGATCGGCGAACGCTCCCGGTAGAGGTCGGCGCGCTCCGGATACGGGCCGATCAGCCCGTCGAGGTAGCGCGACTCGAACTTGTGGGTGTCGCGCGCCAGCGCCTCGGCATCGGCCACCCCGTAGTAGCTCGCCCCGGCGGCGAACTCGTCGTGGAAGACCAGCGCGCAGAGCGTCGCGTAGCCGCCCGCCGAGCCACCGCGGATCGCCAGCCGTCTGCCGTCCACCTCACCGGTCTCGGCGAGGAAGCGCGCCGCGGCGACGCAATCCTCGGTGTCGACGATGCCCCAGGTGCCCTGCAGCTTGTCGCGGTAGGCGCGGCCGAAGCCGCTCGACCCGCGGTAGTTGACGTCGACGACGCCGAACCCGCGACTGGTCCAGAAGAGGAACTCGTGGTCGAGCGCGGGGGTGACATGCGAGGTCGGCCCGCCGTGGCTGACCACGATCAGGGGCGGCCTTTCGCCCTCGGGCCCGACGAACTCCGGGTTGGTCGGCGGGTAGTAGAAGGCGTGCGCGGTGTCGCCGTCGCCGGTCGGGTAGGCGATCGCACGCGGCTCGGCGACCAGGCGCGGGTCGACGGTCTCCTCGGACGTGGTGCGGATCGTCTCCACCGCGCCGGAGGCGACGTCGACGACGACCACCTCGGGCTGCTTGGCCGGCGTCGCCGCCGCGAAGGCGACCCTCCCGCCGCGGGCGGTGATCGACGGCGCGCCGAAGGCGGTGAAGGGGAGGCCGAGATCGCGCACCGCGCCGCCGCTGCGGTCGAGCGCCGCGAGCCGTTCGGTCGCGTCCTCGGTGCGGATCACGACGATCGTCCCGTCCTCGAGCTCGGCGTGCGTCTGCATCGTGAAGAGCCACTGCGGGTGGCCGAGGTCGGCCCGCTCGGCGGTCAACTGCTCCAGCGCCGGCAGGTCCTCGGCCGCATCCGGCGCGCCGAGGTCGGTGATCGTGCGGTAGAGGTTCCACCAGCCGTCGCGATCGGAGGCGAAGCGCAGGCGATCCTGCGAGTCCCAGGACGGCGCGAAGACCGCCTCCCGCGGTCCACCCGCCAGCGGCCGCGCCGCGCCCGGGTCGCGCACCGGCGTGACCCACAGCTCGGTGCCGTCCCACGGCATGTTGGGGTGGTCCCAGCAGACAAAGGAGAGCCAGAGCCCGTCCGGGGAGACCCGCGGCGACGAGTAGAAGTCGTGCCCCGCGGCGATCACCTGCGGCGGTTTCGACCCGTCGAGCGGTAGCGAGACCACCTGGTTCTCCGGTTCGGCGCCGCCGTCGTGGATCTCGCGCACGCAGTAGAGCGTCGCCCCGTCGGGGTGGAGCTCGAAGTCGGCGTAACGGAGCCCCGCCGGCTCCTCCGGCTCCGGCGTGATCGCGACCGGCGAGCCGCCCAGCTCCAGCCGGTAGGCGCGCTGGTCGGCGAAGTCGACGTAGACGACGAGCTCCGGCCCCAGCAGCTTCCAGGCGCCGCCGCCGTACTCGTGCACGCGGGTGCGGACGTTGGCCCCGGCCGGCGTCACTTCTTCGGGCTCGCCGCCCGCCGGACGCCGCATCAAGGCGCTGCGCCCGCCCTCGGCCGGCCGTCCCTCGGCCCACCAGACGGCGCCGTCGGCGGCGATCGTCGCGCCGCCCAGCCGTCGCCCGCCGCGGGCCACGTCGGCGGGCGCGATCGGCGAGCGCCAGGACCCGTAGGGGGCGACCGTTGCCACGCTCAGGCGGCGTCCTCGCCGGCGACCACCTCGCGCAGCGCGTGCGTGTCGACGTCGTAGACGAAGCCGCGCACGCGGTCGCGGTGGGGGAGGAAGTCGGAGCGGCGCACCCGCAGGATCGACTGGCGGACGTCGGCCTCGACGTCGACGAAGGACTCGATCGCGAAGGCGGGCGCCACCCCGGTCGATTCGCGCAGCTCGTTGCGGAAGCCGTCGTCGGTGATCGTCTGCAGGCCGCAGTCGTCGTGGTGGATCAGCATCACCTCGCGCGTCCCCAGCTTGCGCTGCGAGAGCGCCAGCGAGCGGATCACGTCGTCGGTGATCACGCCGCCCGCGTTGCGCAGCACGTGGGCCTCGCCGTCGTTCAGCCCGAGCGCCGCGAACACGTCGAGCCGCGAGTCCATGCAGGTGACGATCGCCAGGTGCCTGCTCGGCTGGACGGGCAGGTGGCGCTTCTCGAATCCCGCCGCGAAAGCCCCGTTGTTTGCGACCAGCTCATCGATGACACCCATCGGAGCTGACCCTACCGCGACCGTCCGGCGGGACCTCCACCGCCGCTCCGGGCCGTCAGTAGATTCCGTGGACATGTCCGAGCCGACCGCCACGCCGACCATCCGTGCCGCGACCGAGGACGACGCCCAGCTCATCTTCGACCTGATCTGTGAGCTGGCGACCTACGAGAAACTCCGCGACGAAGTCGTCGGGACGGCGGAGGTCCTGCGCGAGTCGCTGTTCGAGCGGGGCGACGCCGAGGCACTGATCGTCGAATCGGCGGGTGAGCCCGTCGGCTACGCGCTCTTCTACACGACCTTCTCGACCTTCGAGTGCCGCGCCGGGATCTGGCTGGAGGATCTCTACGTGCGGCCCGAGCATCGCCGCGGCGGCGTCGGCCGCAAGGTTCTCGAGCACCTCGCCGCGATCGCCCTCGAGCGCGGCCGCGTCCGCCTCGAGTGGTGTGCCCTGGAGTGGAACGAACCGGCGCTCAACTTCTACGCCAAGCTCGGCGCCCACCGGCTCGACGACTGGCGCATGCTGCGCCTCGAGGTCGACGGCATGCGTGCCCTCGCCGCGGGCGAGTAGAGCGAAAGGATGGGCCCGGTCGCTCGCTGAGTTAAGGGCGCCAGGACGCCCTTAACTCAGCGAGCGAGAGTCCTCAGCTCACCCCCCGGCGCGGCCGGGATCGGCGGCGCGGCGGAGGAGGAGCGCGCGCTCGGGGACGTTGGCGGTGAGCTCGGCGGCACGGCGGAACTCGGCGGCGGCCTCCTCGTCGCGGCCGAGGCGGGCGAGGAGGTCACCGCGCACGCTGGGGAGGAGGTGGTAATCGCGCAGGGCGGGATCGGCGGCGGTGCGTTCGAGGAGGGCGAGGCCGATCTCGGGGCCGAAGGCCATGCCGACCGCCACGGCGCGATTCAGCTCGACGATCGGGCTCGGGGCGATCGCGGCGAGCGCCTCGTAGAGCGCCGCGATCCGCACCCAGTCGGTGTCGGCCGCCTCCAGCGCCCGCCCGTGGCAGGCCGCGATCGCCGCCTGCAGGCCGTAGGGCCCGAGCGGGGCGGGCAGCTCTTCGGCCCGCTTCAGGGCCGCCACGCCGCGCACGATCAGCAGCGGGTCCCAGCGCGAGCGGTCCTGGTCGAGCAGCAGGATCGGCTCCCCGTCGGGCCCCAGTCGCGCGTCCAGCCGCGAGGCCTGGATCTCCAGCAGGGCGATCAGTCCATGTGCCTCCGGCTCCTCCGGCGCCAGCGCGGCGAGGATCCGCCCGAGCCGCAGCGCTTCCTCGCACAGCTCCGTCCGCACCCACCGCTCGCCGGAGCTCGCCGCGTAGCCCTCGTTGAAGATCAGGTAGACGACTTCGAGCACGTCCGGCAGCCGTGCCCGCAGGGCGCTTCCGACCGGCACCTCGAAGTCCGCGCGCACCTCGCGCAGCGTCCGCTTCGCCCGCGTCAGCCGTTGGGCGACGGTCGGCTCGCCGACCAGGAACGCACGGGCGATCTCCGCCGTCGTCAGCCCGCCGAGCAGGCGCAGCGTCAACGCCACCCGCGCCTCGGTCGAGAGCGCCGGGTGACAGCAGGTGAACATCAGTGCCAGCAGATCGTCACCGACCTCGTCGTCGGCCTGCGCCGCCAGGTCGGCACCGTCCATCGCCAGCATGATCCCCAGCTCGTGCGCCACCTCGTCGCGCTTGCGCTCGTAGGTGGAGGCGCGCCGCGCCAGGTCGATCGCCCGGTTCTTCGCCGTCGCCATCAGCCAGGCTCCGGGATTGTCGGGGACCCCGTCGCGCGGCCAGCGCTCGAGGGCCGCCAGCAGCGCGTCCTGCGCCAGATCCTCGGCCAGCCCGACATCACGGACCAGCCGCGCCAGGCCGGCGACGAGGCGGGCGGACTCGATCCGCCAGACCGCCTCGACCGCCGCCCTGGCATCGGCCGGCGCCGCCATCAGTCGCCGGGATGAAGATCGGGGTCGTAGCCGATGGCCTCCCGCACGTCGGGCGGGAAGTCCTCCATTTCGAAGATCGGACGGACCTCGATCCGGCAGTTCTCACCTGGGCAGCGCTTCGCCCACTCGATCGCCTCCTCGGTCGAGCGCGCCTGGATGATCCAGTAGCCGCCGACCACCTCCTTGGCCTCGGCGAACGGCCCGTCGGTGACGGTCGCCTTGCCGTCGCGGAAGCTCACCGACGCCCCGTCCTCCGGCGGCCGCAGCCCGTCCAGCGCCAGCAGCATTCCCGCCTTACGTAGCTCGTCGTTGTAGCGCGACATCACCTCGACCGCCTCGGCCGAGGGATTCCACTCCGACTCCTCGATTTCCGGATACATAAACATCATGAAACGCATTTGGTACTCCAGTCTCATTTCGTTCTGTCGCCCGTGAGACGACCCTGACATACGGAGGACGAACGGGCTCGCGCGAAAACGACACGGCCCATACTCAATTTCGACACAGTTGGAAATACCGACTTGACAAGAACTCGTGTCTAAAGTGAAGATCTGGTTAGAAATTGGAATCGCTATCGAGAGGATCTGGCGACGGAAGGCGCAAGGTTCTGGCGATCGGGCGAGACCTCGGAGAGTGCGGCGTACTGCGAGGGCTCTCGGATAGAGCCGGGACTGAGCTGGTCCGTGCCGAAAATGGCAGCGACGGGTTGCGCGCGTTCTACGAGCGCCAGCCCGACTTGGTCCTGCTCGATTTCGAGCTCCCCGACGCCGATGGGCTCGACATCCTGGCGACGATGCGCTCGCTCTCCGACGTCCCGGTTCTGGCGGTGACCGGCGACGCCGAGGAGGGCCGGGTGGCGGCGCTGCGGGCGGGCGCCGACGATTGTGTCTCCAAGCCATTGCCGGAAGCCGAACTCGACGCACGGATCGAGGCGCTGATGCGGCGGCCGCGCCGCAGCGATCCGCGGCCGGTGATCCTGACCGACGAGTACGTCGAGATCGATCGGGTCCGCCATCGCGTGATGGTGCTCGGCCACGAGGTCGCGCTGACCCCGATCGAGTTCCGCATGCTGGCGACGTTCGCCGAAAACCCCGGTCGCGTCCTCGGCCACGGCCAGCTGCTTGAACTGGTCTGGGGGGATCGCATCCGCGAGCGCGACGAGGTGAAGCTCTACGTCAGTTATCTGCGGCGCAAGCTGGGCGGGGCCGCCGAAGTCGACCCGGTGGAGACCGTGCGCGGGGTCGGTTATCGCTACCGCCCGCGCCTGGTGAGGCAAGACGCGGGCAACGGGAGCGGTTCGGGTCGCGGGTAGGAACCGACACACCGAAGGCCGTGGCCGTGCACGCATCGTGACCGCGGCTGGTACGGGAGTCCGCTCTACCTCTTTCATACCTTCGTCATCCCGGAATCCGATTCGCGCTGCCGACTCGGAAGCATGCGAACCAAATGGATCCTCACCTGTCTGTCCGCCCTCGCCGTGGTCGGCCTCATCGCGGTGCCCCTTGCGGCCGCCAAGGGCCTGAAAATCACGAACGGCGTCGTCCACGCCTGCCTGAAGACGAAGGGCAAGAAGTCCCAGCGGGGGACGATCCACGTGGTCAACTCGCCCAAGCAGTGCAAGGCGAAGAAGGGCGAACAGGCGCTCACCTGGACCCTCGGCACGGGTGCCACCGGTGCCCAGGGGCCGGCAGGCGCCCCGGGAGCCACGGGTCCGCAGGGCCCGGCGGGTGCCACCGGGGCCGCGGGGGGCACGGGTGAAAAGGGCGCGGCGGGGACGGTCGAAGAACAGCTCAAGGAAACGGTCGTCACCCAGAGCAAAACGATCGAACACCTGACCACGAAAGTCACCGACCTCACCGGCGAACTGGTGAACCTCGAAGGGACGGTCGAAGGGGTCGAAGGCACCGTCGGCGGCATCAACCAGACGGTCAACGGGTTGGGTCAGACGGTCAACGGACTGGGCCAGACGGTCGGCACGACGGTCCAGGGCCTGACCAACCTCGAAGGCGGGCTCGGGAGCCTCGAAGGCACGGTCGGCGGCCTCGAAGGGACCCTCGGCGGTCTTGGGGGCACGGTCACCGGCCTCGAAGGTGCCGTCGACGGGGTGAAAACCACCGTCAAAGGCGTCGAAACCACGGCGACCAACGCGCTCTCCGGCCTTACCGGCCTCGAAAAAACCGTCGGCACCGTGGAAGGCACGGTCAAAGGCCTTGGTGAAACGCTGACCGGCAACTCGAAAGGCCTGGAAGCCCTCGAAGGCACGGTCGGGGTCGTTTCGGGCACCGCCAAAGCCGCCGAAACGGCCGCGGCCGCGGCCACCAGCAAAGTAGGCGAAGTGACGACGACGGTGAACGGCCTCAAAACCACCACCGAAACGCTGACCACGAAAGTCACCGGTCAGTGCGGCGCGCTGAACGAAGTCGTCACCCAGGCAAACGCCCTGACCGCCGCGGTGAGCGAATTGACCAGCGCCCTCAACCTCGTGCTCGGCGGGTTCCTGCCGAAACTCCCAACGAACTCGAAAGGAACCACCTGCTGACGAAGCTTGCTCCGGCAGCTGGTCCGGCCCGTCGCGCCCAGGCGCGGCGGGCCTCTTTTCAGGACCGCGGGGTGATGCGGAAGAGCGAGACGACCTCGGCCTGGTGGCCCTCGGGGTGGACGACGTAGGCGCTCGGCCCGCCGCCGAACCAGCCGGCCGCTTCGTTCATGCCGACGAAGACGCCTGAGTGACGGTTGCCGTCGGCGTCCTGGACCCAGACTTCCTCGCCCTCCTTGAAGGCGGGCTCCGCGTCGACTTCGCGTTCGGCGGCTTCGGTGACGGGGTTCTCGCCCGGCTCTTCGCTCATGACGCGAGCATAGTGGCTCTCCGACAGCCCCCGAATAGCCCGCCCGCCGCCCGGGTACGCTCAGCGCCATGCCGGTCGATGGTGAGCCGATGAAGGCGACGCTGACGGCGCAGCCGTTCAGCGATCCCGCCTGGGTCTTCGAGCGCAAGCTCGACGGCGTCCGCGCCGCCGTCCGTCGCACGCCGAAGGGAGCGACGATCACGTCCCGCACCGGTCGCCGCATGGACGGGTACCCGGAGCTCACCGCGGCCTTCGAGGCCGAGTCGGCGCGGGAGTTCGTCGTCGACGGCGAGATCGTCGCCTTCGAGGGCTCGCGCACCAGCTTCGAGAAGCTGCAGGGCCGCCTCGGCATCGGCGATCCGCGGCTCGCGCGGCTGACCGGGATCGAGGTCTTCATCTACGTCTTCGACCTGCTCGAGCTGGAAGGCCGTGATCTGACCGGCCTGCCGCTGCGCGAGCGCAAGTCGCTGCTCAAGGCGAACCTCGAATTCCACGGCCCGGTCCGTTACACGCCGCACCGCAACGAGAAGGGGGAGAAGCTCTTCCTCGAAGCTTGCCGCAAAGGGTGGGAGGGGCTGATCGCGAAGCGCGCCGACTCGACCTACCAGCACCGCCGCTCGCGCGACTGGCTGAAGATCAAGTGCTCCTTCGAGCAGGAGCTGGTGATCGGCGGCTTCACCCCGCCGAAAGGCTCGCGCGAACGCTTCGGGGCACTGCTGGTCGGCTATCACGAAGGCGACGACCTTCGTTACGCGGGGAAGGTCGGGACCGGCTTCGACCACCGCACGCTGGCGATGCTCGGCGACAAGATGGAGGCGCTGCGCCAGTCCGCGTGCCCCTTCACCGCGGGCTCGGCGATCCCGCGCGAGGCGACCTGGATCCGCCCCGAGCTGGTCGGCGAGTTCGGCTTCAGCGAATGGACCCGCGACGGCAAGTTGCGCCACCCGCGGTACCTGGGCCTGCGTGACGACAAGGCGGCGGGCGAGGTGGTGCGCGAGCTGCCCACCGCTCTCGCGCCGGGCTCGGGCGCCTGAGCGCCCAGCCCTAAGTCGCCTCGGATTCGATACCTCGGGAGGGGTCGAAAGGAGACTTTGGTCGATTTCCGGCCGGCGGGCGATGGCCCAGGATGGCCGCCATGCCCGAACCCGCTCGCCGATCCAGACGCCACCGCTCCTCGCGGACCGCCTCGCTCGCGGTCGCGATCGCCTTTCTCGCCGCGTTCGCGCTCGCGCCGCGGCCCGCCGCGGCCTCGCCGGGCCCGGCCGGAGCCCGTTGCGGTGAGGTGACGGTGCCGCGCGAGCCCCGGACGCCGGGGCTCGGCACGACCGCGTGGGCGTTCCCGAATATCCCCGCACAGCACCCGTTTCTGCGACGCGACGCGCGGGAGCGTCGACTAGCCTTGCCGGGATGCCGACCTACACCGTCACCTGCCGCGGCAACCTCGCCCGCGGCGTCGTCACCCAGTTGAGCAACGCCGGCGTCTACCTGCACGAGGAGCCCGAACTGGGCTACGAAGGGGACGGCATGAATCGGCACTTCCTGAAGATCGAGGCGGGCAGCCCCGACGATGCGATCCTCGTCGCCAAGGGCGCGGTGGCGGTCGCCGGCGGCCAGGCGCTCGACTACACGGCCACCGAGGGGGCCGAGCCCGAGTGAGCCCGGCCCGCCGGTCGGCTCAGCTCAGCTGCAGTTGACCGGGAAGTCGGTACCGGTCACCCGGAAGGAGGCGCCGGGCTTGTACATGATGAAGTTGTAATTCTGGAGCTTCAGCTTCCAGCCTTCGAATTCGTCCATCTTGAGGACCGGCGTGTGGCCCCCGGCACCCTTGCATTCGTAGAGCTTCCTGATGTTCGCCGGCTTGCTCAGGAACTTGCCCAGCGAGCGGACGACCTTGCAGGCTTCCTGCGGCGTGACGCCCTTGGGGTTCACGGCCTCCATGCCGGTGACGACGGGGTGCTGGCACTCGTAGATCTTCGGCTTCGCCGCGGCGGCCGGGGCGCCGGTGAGGGCGAGCATTGCGAGGAGCGCGGCGGCGGCGAGGCCGGCCGCGGCGACGGCGGATCTGAGGTGGGTGTGGTGGGTCTTCATGACCGCCAGCCTATTCCGGGCGCGGCGGCACCAGCTTGTAGATCGCGCCCGCGGTGTCGTCGCTGACGAACAGGGCACCTTCGGGGCCTGGCACGACGTCGACCGGCCGCCCCCAGCGTTCGCCGTTCGGCTTCTGGAAGCCCGTTACGAGGGCCCGCGCCGGCTCGAGCGTCCGGCGCTTCGCGTCCCAGCGCATCCAGAGGACCGCCGGCGAGCGCGGTTCCTGGCGGTCCCACGATCCGTGCGCGGCCACCACCGCGCCGCCCGACCACGGTGCCGGCACCTTCGTCCCCTCCAGGAACGACATCCCGAGCGGCGCGGCGTGCGCCGGGATCCCGACCTCGATCGGCGCCAGCTTCGCGCAGTTCAGATTCATGTCGCCCTGGTTGGTGACCGAGTCCGGGATCAGCGGCACGTTCGCCAGCGAGCCGGGCGGCGTGCTCTTCCCCTGTTCGGGGTTGCAGTAGGGCCAGCCGAGATCGCGCCCCTGGCTCACCGGCACCACCTCGTCCGGCGGGTGGTCGTTGACGTAGGAGCGGATCACCTGTCCGAACGCTTCGCCCTGCCCTTCGGCTTCGCCGTGGAACGGATACGGGATTTCGTCGCGGTTGTTGACCGCGGTCCAGACCGTGCCGTCGGGGGCCACCGCCAGCCCCTCGCCGTTGCGCACGCCGATCATGACCACCGTTACCTTGCCGCCATTGGGCCCGACCGAGTCGATCACCCCGCGCGGCGGGTGGTAGCCGCGGTCGGCGGGCGAGGCGTTGGAGGAGCTGCCGACGTCGAAGTAGATCCTCCCGTCGGGGGCGACGACGACGTCCTTCTGGCGGTGGATGTCGTCGCCCTTCGGCGTTTCGTCGGGCAGGTTCTGGGCAAGCACCCTCTGCGGGCCGACCTTGCCGTGACCGCGCCAGGGGTAGGCGTCGATCTGGTCGGACTCGCCGACGTAGAGGACCCAGCTACCGCCGCGCCTGGCGAAGGCGAGGCCCTGCGGCGATTCGAGCCCGGCGAGGACCACCTTTTCGCCTTCTGCCTGGGACCTGCCGGAGAGTTCGATCACCGCCCCGGTGCTCGGCGTGCTGACCAGCAGGTTTCCTTCCGGGGTGATCGCCTCCATCCGCGCCCCCTGCGGCCGCGCCCAGACGCTCGCCGTCCAGCCTTTCGGCAGGCTCAGCCGGTGCGGGGAGGAGAGTTCGCCGCCGCGCATCGCGGCCGGGACGGTCAGCGTCACCGTTTCGCGGCCGCCTGGAGCGGCGCCGCCCAGCCCCGCCAGGATCGCCGCGGTACCGCCGCCCGAGCCGCCGATGGTCGCGACGCTACCGGAGCCGCAGCCGGCGACCGCCAGGACCAGCGTCGCGGTGACGATGCCTGCGCGAAGGAGTCGCTTCACGCACTGAGTTTTACCCATCCGTCGTCGGTGTGAACTGATTCCGGGACGGCCTGGCGCAGGTGGCCGAGCCGCTTCGATGCTGTCAGCTCATCGTCGGCGGCGGCGTGCAGGGCTTGCGGATCGGTCACGCCGGCGGCGACCCCGAACGACACCCCGAAGTCGATTCCGCGCGCGGCGAGGTCGGCGAGATCGAGCTCCTCGACCAGCTGCCGGATCGCGCCTCGCGCGGCGGCCGCATCCCGCCCCGGGAAGACGACGGCGAACTCGTCGCCACCGATCCGGAACGCCTCGTTGTGGAGGTGGCGATGTCCGAAGCCGCGGGCGACGGCGCGCAGCACTTCGTCACCGGCGACGTGGCCGAAGCGGTCGTTGACCGCCTTGAAGCGATCGAGGTCGAGTAGGCAGAGGGCCAGCTTCTCGCCGCGGCACGCGGCCTTCGCCGACTCCGCCTCGAGCCGCGACTCGTACGCGCGGCGGTTCTGCAGGCCGGTCAGGTGGTCGTGGCGGCTCTCGTGCGAGGCGAGCGAGAAGCCGACGGCGTGGTGCAGGTGGGCGGCGAGCGAACGGCCGAGGAGGTCGATCGCGTGCCGGTCACTCTCGTCGAAGGCGTAGGGGCGGGCGGCGAAGGCGGTCAGCGAGCCGAGCTCCTCGTCGCGGTGGACGAGCGGGGCACAGAGCAGCGACCGCGCTCCGAGCCTCGCGCAGGTGTGCGCCTCGACCCGCCGGTCGAGCTGCGTGTCGTGGCTGATCAGCACCGAGCGCCGCTCCAGTGCCCGGCCGGAGAGGCTGCCGTCGCGCCGGTACTCCCAGCCGATCAGCCTCGGGTCGACGCCGGAGCCCGCGCGGAAGACGAGCAGATCGCCGTCCGGAGCGTCGATCAGCGCGCCGTCGGCGCCGAGCAGGTCGGACACCTGGGAGACGATCACCTGCATCGTCCGGTTCTGATCGAGGTCGCCGGCCGCTATCTCGCTCTGCACCTGGATGATCTCCAGAAGCCGGCGCGAATCACGATCGGCGATGACCATAGGCCGAAGCTATCTCGACTTGAGTCTGATTTTCGTAGGACACCCCAGTATTTTTTTTATTCGGTCGCTTGGGTGCCAAAAAGCGGGGATTGACTTTTCGGGTTACGCATACGAAAGGCAAACTTGCTTGTGCAACCGAGAGGACTAAGCTCGCGGCCGTGGATACTTCGGCGAGCAGCATTTCCGGTGACGGTGCGACGGCAGCGGTAGAGACCGAGGCCGGTCTCGCCGCAGGAGGCAAGGAGCGCCGGCGCGAAGTGCCGCGCTCCCGCCACGGCGAGTGGGAGCCGCCCGCCGGTCGCGACCCGCTCGCGACGCTCGCCGCCCAGGACAAGAGCCGGGTCCCCGAGCTGGTCCCGATCCGTTACGGCCGCATGCTGACCTCGGCGTTCGCCTTCTTCCGCGGCGGCGCGGCAGTGATGGCGGCCGACCTCGCCGCCGATCCCGACACCGGCCTGCGCGCGCAGCTCTGCGGCGACGCCCACCTCTCCAACTTCGGCGTCTTCGCGGCGCCCGACCGGCGCCTCGTCTTCGACTGCAACGACTTCGACGAGACGCTGCCGGGGCCTTTCGAGTGGGACGTCAAGCGGCTTGCCGCGAGCATCGCGATCGCCGGGCGCGAGCGCGGCTTCGGCGTCGCCGATCGTCGTCGTGCGGTGGAGGCGACCGCGGAGGCCTATCGCGAAGCGATGCGGTGGTTCGCGACGATGCGCAACCTCGACGTCTGGTACGCGCGGATCGACGTCGATGAGCAGAAAGAACGCCTGGGCGACGCCCTCACCGCCTCGCGCCGACGGCGGATGGATCGGCAGCTCGACAAGGCCCGCGCCAAGGACAGCCTGCGGGCGCTGCGCAGACTGACCACCACGGACAGCGAGGGGCAACTGCGGATCGTCTCCGAACCGCCGCTGATCACGCCGCTCGCCGAGCTCACCACCGGGGCCGACAGCATCGCGGGGCTGCGCTCGATCCTCGACAACTACACCGCCAGCCTCTCCGACGATCGCCGTTGGCTGGTCGACTCCTACGACTACGTCGACGCGGCGCGCAAGGTGGTCGGGGTGGGCAGCGTCGGCACGCGCGCCTGGATCGTCCTGATGCTGGGCGGCGATTCGGGCGACCCGCTCTTCCTGCAGGCCAAGGAAGCCGGTCCCTCGGTGCTCGAGCCCTACGCCGGCAAGAGCGACTACGAGAACCATGGCCGCCGCGTGGTCGAGGGGCAGCGGCTGATGCAGGCGGCGAGTGACATCTTCCTCGGCTGGGTGGAGGCGGAGGGGCTCGACTCGCAGCAGCGTTGCTTCTACGTCCGCCAGCTGTGGGACGGCAAGGGGTCGGTCGACGTCGAACGGGTGTCGCCGGAAGAGCTCCGGCTCTATGGGGCGCTCTGCGCGCGCACCCTGGCCCGCGCGCACGCCCGCTCCGGCGACCGCTTCGCGATCGCCGCCTACCTCGGCCGCGGCAGCGTCTTCGACCGGGCGATCGCCGAGTTCGCCGAGCGTTATGCCGACCAGAACGAACGGGACTACAGGGCCCTGCTGGAGGCGGAGAAGCGCGGCGAGCTCGAGGTCCAGCGCGGCCTCTGAGGCGTGGACGAGGGCCGGGCCCCCGCGTCCGCCCGGCCTGGCTCGTCCTTTTCTCTCACGGACCGGGGACTACGGCGACCCGCTCCGGTTTGGGGCGGGCCTCGGCGAGTGCCGCCGCCGTACGGGCGGCGAGGAGCGGCTCCCACGTCAGCAACACCGTGACGCCGTCACGGGATTTGCATCGGGGGCAGTCCCTTCGGCCGGAAAGGGCGCCGGTGCTGAACCGAATCCCGCACCGTTCGCAGTGGAACATCGTCCTCAACTCCTTGTGGCGGGACGCTCTCCTCTCGTCCCGGGCTACGGCTAGGAGCGTCCCTCGGAACCCATGTGATGTCAAGCACAAGCTTGTATGAATCCGGCATGACATACGGAAATTGGGAACGTTTCGCCCGCTCGCCCAGGTCCGAGGGGTCAGCGCGCAGCGACGCAAGTCGCAAATCCCCAGGGGACCACCTTCCAAAGCGCCCCTGAATTGCGCCGGGCGGCCTCGATGACGCGCACAGTTGTCGAGGTCGTCGCATCGCCTGAGGCGGCGTGGGGGCGCCTCGCGGCGTCCTCGGTCATTCGGTTCGGGTCACGCAATGGTGTGCGCTCCCCTCACCCCATTTCCCGGCGTCCTTGCGAGGCTGGCCCACGCCGCCTCAGCGTCGGGCGGAAGCAGCCGTTACGGAAGGTGCAAAGGGCGATCGGCCGGAGAGCGTTCCTGCGCTACCGGATCCGCCGCTACACGCGGGACCGCGGCATCGAAGGTGCGATCGTCGCCGTCGACCTCTACGAGCGGACCGCGGTCGTCCGCGTCGCCCGCGAGCTCAACGGCGGCTGAGCGCAGCGGCCGACCACGGGCGCCGCTCCAACCTACGGGGTGACGATGTTGAACCAGAACTCGAACTCGTCGAGCAGACCGAGGAGGTCGTGCAGGGCCTGGGCGTCGCCGTCGATCTTCGCCGTGCCGTCGGCCAGTAGGTCGTCCAGCTTCGCCGCCCCTAGGATCACACGATTGAGGGCCGAGCGATCGATGGTGACGGTCGCGTCGGCCTCGTCGTCGTCGTCGGGCCGGTGGCTCAGGGTGCCGTGCCGGAGCATCAGCGTCCAGGTCTCCTCGACGTCGGGCAGCTTGCACACGAGGGTGAGACGACGGTCGCCGGCGGCGGCGCCGTTCAGCCGCATGCCGAGGAAGTCCCAGAAGAGCTCCGTCGTCATCGCGGTGACGTTGTCCGGGCTGGAGGCGTTGGGCGCGGGCAGGTCGAGGACGCCCTGGCGCAGCTCGGTCGCGCCGCTCAGGTAGAAGTTTCGCCACGGTCCGGACTCCGACTGGTAGCCGAGCTGCTCCAGCGCGTCGGCCTGCAGCCCCCGTGCCGCCTCGTTGTCCGGGTCGGCGAAGACGACGTGGTTGACGACCTCGGCGACCCAGCGGTATTCACCGGCCTCGAAGGCCACGCGTGCCTTCTCCAATGCCGCGTCGGCGCCGCCCATGAACTCCACGTAGCGCTTCGCCGCTTCCTCCGGGGGCAGGGTATGGAGGTTCGCGGGGTTGCCGTCGAACCAGCCCAGGTAGTTGACGTAGGTCGCTTTGACGTTGTGGTTCAGGGAGCCGTAGTAGCCGCGCATCGCCCAGTGGCGATCGAGCTCGGGCGTGAACCGCACCTGCTCGGCGATCTCGGCGGCGTTCAGGCCGTGGTTGGCGAGCCGCAGCGTCTCGTCGTTGATGAAGCGATAGCCATCGCGTCCCAGGCCGAGCATCTCGAGCACCCGCTCGTTCGACCAGACCGGCCAGTGGTGCATTCCGTACATCACCTCGGCTCGCTCGCCCCACATGTCGATCGTCCGCTCCAGATGCTTGGACCAGGAGAGTGGATCGCGGATCTTCGCGCCGCGCAGCGTGTAGGTGTTGTGCAGCGTGTGGCAGCAGTTCTCGGCTGCGGTCACCGCCTTGAACTGCTCGATGAACCAGTGCATCTCGGCCGGCGCCTCGCTGTCGGGCGCCATCATGAACTCGAAGTCGAGCCCCGCGATCCGCTCCCGTTGTCCCGTCTCGGAGACGATGTCGGTCGGGGCGATCAGGCCGATCGCCCCGGAGGACGTGGTGACGCCGAGCCCGGCCCCGACCTGCCCGCGTGGGTCGGCGGGCAGCAAGTTCCCGTACATGTAGCTGGAGCGACGGCTCATCACGTTCCCCGCCAGCACGTTCTCCGCGATCGCCGCCTCGAGGAATCCCTCCGGCGCGTAGATGCGCACCTTGCCCGCGTCGACGTCGGCCTGGTCGACGATCCCGCGCACGCCGCCGAAGTGGTCGACGTGGCTGTGCGAGTAGACGACGGCGACGAGGGGCTTATGCGGCCGGTGTTCGTAGTAGAGGTCGAGCGCGGCCTTCGCCGTCTCGGCCGAGATCAATGGGTCGAAGGCGACGATTCCGTCGGGTCCCTCGGCGAAGGTGATGTTCGAGAGGTCGAGCGTGCGTACCTGGTAGAGCCCCGGGACCACCTCGTAGAGGCCGCCCTGCACGGTGAGGCGCATCTGCCGCCAGAGGCTGGGATTGACCGTGGCCGGTGCGTCCTCGTGGGAGTGGAGGAACTCGAAGCGGGAGAGGTCCCAGAGAAGCCCGCCGTCGGCACCCTTGACGCGGCCGCCGTCCGGTAGCGGGGCGATCAGCCCGCGCGCCGCGTCGTCGAAGTCGCGCGTTTCCTCGAATGGCAGGTCCGCCGCCATCGCCTCGTTCGCGGCGCGGGTCGCGGCGCTCGCGTCGGCACGGCCCCTGTCGTCCCTCTGACTCATCCAGCCCCTCCGATCGTTCTTCGAGTTCGCCAGTCGACCATTCCTTCGCAACCCTACCCAGGGCTATGCTCGGCCTCGTGTCCGGGGAGATCCAGACCAAGTCCGACGGCGTCGACCGCCGCGTATCCCTCGCCGGCGAGCGGACCCTGCTCGCCTGGTGGCGGACCGGCTTCACCGCGATCGCGGTGGCCCTGGCGGTCGGTCGCGTGCTCCCCGAGCTGGCGCATGACTCGCCGCGTTGGCCCTATGTCCTGGTCGGAATTGGCTTCGCCCTCTACGGCATCGCCCTGATCGGCTTCGGCACGCGGCGGATCGAGTCGCTGAACCACGAGCTCGGCGTGCCGCCTGCCGATCGCCCCGCGATGCGCTCGATGCTCGTCCTCGCCACCGTCGGGGTCGTCCTCGGCTTTGCGGCGATCGCCCTCATTCTCGTGCAGTGACCCGAGGCGTCGGTGGGCTCGCGGCCGCCGGCCACGCGATCGGGCCGGGGGTGGAGGGGCGGCGATGATTGCGAGAGTCGGGGGTTGGCCAGGGGCTGATCGCGGCGGACGTTCGTACGAGCCGTTTGAAGGGCGGGCGTAAGCTCGATTCCAGGAACCTTCCAGAGCGCTCAGGCGCAAAGGAGGCATTGTGGAACCCGCGACTGCTCCTGGCTTTCGCTGCGACCGGGCTTGGGTCGCGGCCCTGGGGATCGTTGCGCTCCTCTCCCTGGCACTCGCCGCGCCGGCCGACGCCGGGCCCGCCCGTGCGGCGGCCGGCGCGAGGGCTCTCCGGGCAGGCATCCCGCAGGCGCCGCAGGTCCTCTACTCGGAGGACTTCGAGAACGGGATGGGCCGGTCGCCGGTCCTGCTGACCAGCTACCAGGGCGTGCCGCCGCTGCTGATGACCTACGGCGCCCACCAGCGCTTCCTTCAGAACTGCAACGGCTTCATCGTCCAGTTCGAATCGAACGAACGGGTCGCGAAAACCGATTGCGCCGAAGTCGCCTTCAACCGCGTCCGCCAGATGGCCTGGGTGCTGGGGAAACTGCGCGGCACCGAACCGCTCGCCAACCATGCCGTCTCTGCCTACACCGACGGCAAAGCGACCCTCCCCGAAAACGCGGTCCAGTTCGAAACGCTGAAACCCATCCCGGTCGATGCCAACGGCCGGTTCATCACCTTCTCCGTCGACGCGACCGAGACCAACTGCGGGAAAAACCACGCCGAATTCAAGTTCTACCTGGTCGAAGGCGCCACCGAAATCCCCACCTTCACCTCGCCGATCGACCCCTGCAGCGCCGTGAACGCGGAAGTGATCGAACCGCCGACCCTCGGCACCAAAGCGGAACCATTCAAAGCCGGGACCTTTGCCGGCAACGCGGCGACGCTCTTCAGCGGGACCTCGCTGGGGATCCGGATGCGCAACGGGCAGATCAGCGAAACCGGCAATGACGCGGCCTTTGACAACATCGAGGTGCTCGACGCCACGCCGCAGCTCGACAAGTCCTTCAGTCCCGAGATCAACAACGTCGGCGGTGTGTCGCAGCTGACCTACACGATCACCAACACGAGTGAGCTGGCGGCGAAGGAAGGGTGGTCCTTCACCGACACGCTGCCGGAAGGGCTGGTCGTGGCGACTCCGGCGATGGGCTCGACCACCTGTGCGGAACCGACCACGATCGGCGCGGGTGCGGGTGGCGGGACGGTCACCGTGAAGGGGACGCTGGCCGCCGAAATGTCCTACTGCACGGTCGCGGTCAACGTCACCTCCGCGAAAGAAGCGAGATACGTGAACGGGCCCGACAACGTGACCGAGACCGGGATCGAACCGCCGGGCGAGGCGCCCGTGGAGTTCGGTGACAACGCCGATCTGGCGATCGGCAAGAGCGTCTCCCCGACCCCGGGGAGGCCCGGCGGCGAAGCGACCTTCACGCTCCAGGTCACCAACAACGGCCCCGACACCGCCAAAGAAGTCGTCGTCTCCGACCCGGTCCCGGCCGGGCTCGAATTCGTCTCCGCGGAGGCGCCGTGTGCGGAGGCCGATGGTGAGGTCACCTGCCCGCTCGGCTCGCTCGCCAACGGGGACTCCAGGTCGCTCGAATTCGTCGTCCGCATCCCGCGCGAGGCCGAAGAGGGCTTCGTCAACACGGCGACGGTGGGGAGCCCGACGCCCGACCCCGACCTCTCCAACAACAGCGCCACGGTGCCGCTGCCGTTGCAGCCGGAAGCCGATCTGGCGATCACCAAGCTTGCCCGGCCGCCGCACCTGACGGCGGGCGGCCACGTCACCTACGTCCTCTCGGTCCACAATGCCGGACCCAGCGCGGCGACGAGCGTCACGGTCACCGACCCGCCGGCGCGGGTGATCCACCTCCTCACCGCACGGCCGAGTCAGGGGTCGTGTGACCTTGCCCACGGCCTGATCTGCGGGCTGGGGCGGATCGCCGCCGGCGGCAACGCCACGATCCTGGTGACCGCCCAGGTGGCGCCGAGCGCGAAAGGGACGATCCCCAACACCGCCCGGGTGGTCGGCGGCGAGGTCGATCCGAATCCCGAGGACAACAGCGCGACGGCGAAGATCGTGGTCGACCCGCTCACGCCCAAACCCCTGCCGCCCGCCGGCGGCGCGCCCGAGCTCGGCCCGGCGAGGCCGCAGGCGATCGCCGACCTGGCGGTCGCCAAGCGGGTCGACCGCACCACCGCCAGGGTCGGCCAGACCGTGACCTACACGCTCCACGTCACCAACCAGGGGCCCGACGAGGCCATCGACGCCCACCTGATCGACGGCTGGAGTCACCGGCTGAAGATCGTCTCCGTGCATCCGAGCCGCGGCCGTTGCGGCGATGGCGTGCCGCTCGAATGCGGGCTGGGGACGATGCGGCGGGGGGTGAGCGCGACGATCGTGATCAAGGCCATGGTGCTCGAGCCGGGTCGCCTGCGCAACACGGCGACCGTCACCGCCGACAGCCGCGATCCGAACGTGGGCAACAACCAGTCCGCTGCCGAAACGGTGGTTCGGGCGCGGCCGACGCCGCCGCCCCCGCCGGTCGTCACCGGCTGACCGCGTCGGTCCGCGCCGGGTTAGATTGCGGGCCCACGACAAGGAGCCCCGATGCCCGACGACCGCACCGCCCTCGCCGCCGAGGCGTTCATCTACGGATTCCCGCTGGTCTTCAACCTCGAACAGGTGGACCGCTCGGTGCGCGAAGGGATCGGGGCGCTGCCCGCCGCGCCGATGAACCAGTTCTCGCACGCGACCCAGCTGGCAGGCCCGCGGGACACCTTCGTCTCGATCAACAACGACACCGTCTACTCGATCGCCCAGGTGGACGTGAGCGGCGGTCCGGTGCGCCTCGAGGTGCCCGACGCCGACGGGCGCTACTACGTCCTCCAGTTCGTCGACGCGTGGACCGACAACTTCGCCTACGTCGGCCACCGGGCGACCGGGACCGGGCGCCAGTCCTACCTGCTGGTGGCGCCCGACTGGGAGGGCGAGGAGCCGGGCGATGCGCAGGTGGTCCGCTTCCCCACCGCGGTCGGCTCGATCGTCGGTCGCTGGGCGGTGGCCGACAAAGACGACCTGCCCGCGGTGCGCGAGCTGCAGTCGCAGCTGACCCTGAGCCCGCAGGGCGATGGCTACGCCGGGCCGGCGACCCCGGACGCGGGGGTTCCGGAGGACCTCGCCTTCTTCGAGCGGCTGCGGGCCTGGTGCCAGGCGTTTCCGCCGGCCGCGCGGGACCTCGCCTACCAGGAGCGCTTCCGGCCGCTGGGGCTCTTCGAGGCGGCGCTTGCGGTCGACGACGAGGCGCTGGCGGCCGATCTCCGCGCGGGCCTCGTGGCGGGCAGGGAGAAGATGGAGTACGCGCTGGAGCACGGCGACAGCCCCGAACAGAACGGCTGGCGGCTGACCTACCACGCCTTCGACTACAACCTCGACTTCTTCGGGGTGGGCACCCTGGACGAGGACCGCTGGAAGATCGAGGATCCGAAGGTCCGCTATCCGGCCCGCGCGCTCGCCGCCCGCGGTGGGCTCTGGGGCAACCACGGCTACGAGGCGGCCTACGCGATGGTCTACGTCGACGGCGAGAGAGCGCCGCTCGACGGCTCCCGGCGCTATCGGCTGCGCTTCCCGACCGAGCCGCCCTGCGGTGCCTTCTGGTCGGTGACGATGTACGACATGCCGGACTTCTTCCTGGTCGCGAACCCGATCGAGCGCTACTCGATCGGTGATCGCACCGCGGGCCTTCGGCGCGGCGAGGACGGGTCGCTCACCATCTACATGCAGCCCGAGGAGCCCGAGGAGCCGGAGGCCAGGGCGAACTGGCTGCCGACGCCGGCGGGGAGGTTCCGCCCGCTCCTGCGCGTCTACGAGCCGGAGGACGCGATTTTCGACGGCGGGTACGAGCTGCCGCCGATCGAACGGCTCGCCTGACCTCGTCGTCGACGTCGGTGAGACCTTTGGGTGTGGGACGTGTTCTCGGAGCCATGAACTACCTCGTTGCGTATGAAGTCGAAATGGGGCGCTGGGAGCCGCTCGGGCTGATCGAGCTCGAGGGGTGGGAGCAGGTCGGGGCCGCGATCGCGCGACTCGAGTGGGAAGCGCTGCCCGGCGTCTTCCGCCTGGTCGAGGCGGAGAGCGGCGAATGGTTCGAGCTCGAGCTGGCCGCCGACGGCGTCGTCGTCGAGCCCTAGGGCGGGGCGCCGGGGGGCGCTCAGTCGGGCGTGGCGGGCCCGTGCCGATCCTGGCCGGAATCGCCGCGTACGCGGCTCACCCAGTCGCCGGCCCGGTAGGGCGGCATCATCAGGACCAGGAACATCAGGACGCCGGTGGCGCCGGCGTAGGTGAAGAGCTCGGCGACGCCTTCGTTTTCGCCGACCACGTTCTGGCCCATGGCGAGGATCGAGAAGGTGAAGATCGCGAGGCCGAGCGCGCTCAGCAGAAAGCCCTTGCGGCGGTCCGGCATGAACTCCAGCCGCACCAGGCTGACCACGACCAGGATGAAGATCAGCGACTCCAGGATCCCGAGGATCGTCCAGGCGGCGTCGACGCCGGGGATGGTGTCGAGGAAGGTCCCGCTGAACTGTTTTTCGATCGGCGGCGGTGCCCCGTGGCCATCGATGATCTTCTCCTTGCCCGCGTAGAAGAAGAGGATCCCGACCAACAGGTAGATCCCGGCGAGGACGAGCGCGTAGACCGCGATGTCGTCCCACTTCATGCGACGTGAATCGGACATGATGTGGGTCTGTTCAACGATCGCGTGAGGAATCCTTTTTGCTCGACGGATGATCGAGCGGTC
The DNA here is from genome assembly GCA_018268415.1 of Actinomycetota bacterium. GTDB lineage: Bacteria > Actinomycetota > Thermoleophilia > Solirubrobacterales > 70-9 > VAYN01. Next base: position 41,371 of record JAFDWO010000130.1, read on the forward strand.
TGTCGGTACGCCCGACCTTCCCTCCCCGAGCTTGCATCCGGGCAGGCCGGGTAGCTTCACGCCGATGGCACGGCTCCTCTACTCGGCGGCGATGTCGCTGGACGGCTTCATCGCCGGGCCCGGCGGGGATATGCAGTGGCTGGGGCGCTTCATGGGTGGGCCCACGGATGAGGCTGCCGCGGCGCTGCCGGAGAGGGTGGGGGCGCTGTTGGTCGGGCGGCGCACCTGGGGCGGCGATGATCCCAACCGGGGGGACGAGGAGAAGGAAGGCGCCTTCGGCGGCACCTGGCACGGCCCGCAGTTCGTCGTCACCCACGATCCGCCCGCGTCTTCACCGCCCGACGTCACCTTCGAGACCGACCTCGCCCGGGCGATCGCCGCGGCTCGCGCGGCGGCGGGGGAGAAGTACGTCTGCGTCCTCGGCGCCGAGGTGGCGCGGGGCTGCCTTGAGCTGGGTGAGCTCGACGAGGTGGTCACCTACGTCGAGCCGATCCTGCTCGGCGACGGTGTCCGCCTCTTCGACCACCCGGGCGGGGCGGAGGTCGTGCTGGAGCGGACCGAGGTCGAGGTCGGCCCGACCGCGACCCACCTCTGGTTCCGCGTCGCGCGCTGATGTGGCTGCAGCGCACGATCACCTTCGCGCCGCGCCCGCGGGGCATCCACCTGGTCACCGGTGAGGTCATCGAGGCGTTGCCCGAGCTGCGCGACCTCGGCGTCGGCATGCTCCACCTGCTGATCCAGCACACCTCGGCCTCGCTGTCTCTGAACGAGAACGCCTCGCCGGAAGTGCGGGCCGACCTCGACGCCTGGCTCGACCGCGCGGTGCCCGAAAGCGCGCCCTACTGGACCCACACCCTGGAGGGCGACGACGACATGCCCGCCCACGTAAAGGCGGCCCTGATGGGCCCCTCCTTGAGCCTGCCCCTGCGCGCGGGCCGCCCGGCGCTCGGGACGTGGCAGGGGATCTACCTGTGCGAGCACCGCGATCACGGCGGCGCCCGCTCGGTGGTGGCCACGGCCTGGGGCGAGCCGGGGTAGGGGGCGGGCCTCCGAGGCCCTGGAGCCGGCGCCCGGGGAAGATTCGTGGCCTTCTCGGGCCGGCGCCCGAGGGAAGGGGATGCCACCCCCTCGAGCTGTCGCCCATGGCGACAAGGGATGCGGCCGTCTCGTCCACGGCCCTGGCAGGCTGTGGCCGTGGCCGAGACGGCCGGGTATGAAAGCGGTGGAGGAAGGCCCACGGGAAACCCACGGGAGCACCACTGATCCGTCACGGGACCGTCACGGAACGGGGATCCCGTCACGGAGACGTAGGGAACTCCACGCC
>JAFDWO010000131.1 GCA_018268415.1 Actinomycetota bacterium
ACTTTGACCCTGCCATGGCAGGGTCAAAGTACGGAACGCGTTCCCGGGCCCTCTTTCCGGGCCCGGGAACGGACCGAAGGTTGCGGAAAGGGTGACGTTCCCGGCGTCTTCGTGACCGATCGGGGTGGGGTGTGGCCCCTCCCGCACGGACCCGTCACGGAAGTCCGACCTCCTCCCGTCCTTGTGTCCCCCTCATCCCTGTCCCGCCTTTTTCACGACCTTCCCCCGTCCCTGCGTCTCCCCCCGTCCCTGTCTCGCCTTTTTCACGAACCCCTCCCGTCCCCGTGCCCGCCTTCCCCGCGACCCCTCCCGTCCCGGGCGCCTCATGGCGCTCACAGCCTGCCAGGGGCGCCATGAGGCGCCCGGGACGCATCTCGGACGGGCGCAGGGGCCGGGGTTGGGGGGCAGTTCGGACGGGTGCACGGGCCGGGGTCGCGCTGCCGCGCGCCCCCGCACCGCACCTCGGCCGGGTGCCCCGGGCCGCGGATCACACCCGTCCCTGGGCAAGCTCCTCGCGCAGAGCCGCCCGCGCCAGCTTCAGGGTCGCCGTATATGGCAGCTCGGTCATGAAGACGACCTCGTTCGGCTTCTTGTAGCTGGCCAGGTTCTCGCGGCAGTGGGCGATGATCGTGGCTTCGTCCGGGCCGCCATCGGCGACCACGACGGCGGCCACCACGGCCTGGCCCCACCGCTCGTGGGGGACGCCGACGACGCCGGCGTCGACGACTCCGTCCAGCGCCTTGATGCACTGCTCGACCTCGCTCGGGTAGACGTTCATGCCGCCGCTGACGATGAGGTCGGTGCGCCGCTCGGTCACGTAGACGTAGCCGCGCGAGTCGATCGAGCCGAGATCGCCGGTGAAGATCCAGCCGTCGACCATCGCCTCGGCGGTCGCCTCGGGGCGGTTCCAGTAGCCGCTCGCCTGGCCGGGCGAGCGGAAGGCGAGGTTGCCGATCGTCTCGCCGTCGTGGGGCAGCTCGTTGCCGTCCTCGTCGGCGACCCGCACCGCACAGCCGACCGCGGGCCGACCGACGGTCGCGAAGACGGTCTCGTCGGAGTCGGCGTCGAGATAGTCGGCGGGCACGGTGGCGGTGGCCAGGGAGCCCGAGTTCTCGGTCATCCCCCAGCCCTCGATCAGCCGGTCGCCGACCGCCTCGTAGACCGCCTTCAGCACCGCCGGGTCGGCTTTCGAGGCCGAGTGCATCACCGAGTGGAGGGTGCGCACCCGCTCCGGCGCCGCCTTCACGGCGGCGGCGAACTCGGCGAGCAGCGGCGAGGCGCAGTAGGTGAAGGTGACGCCCTCGCGCTCGATCGTCTCGATCAGCGTCGGCACGTCGTACTTCCCCATCATCACCAGGGTCGCGCCCAGGCCGAGCGCGCAGATCACGTGGGCGGGGACGACGGCGACGAACGACATCGAGCCGGTCAGGCCGAAGACGGTGTCCGCCGAGAGCCGGTAGGAGACGTAGTTGGCGCGGCCCGCGGCGACGACCGCGCGGTGGCTCAGCATCGCCGCCTTCGGCGTCCCGGTGGTGCCGCTGGTATAGCCGAGGATGAAGGTCTCACCGGGGTCGGGGGCCGGCGGCAGCTCCTCGGAGCCCGCCTCGATCAGGTCCTCGAGCGCGTGCCCGGCGGCCGCGCCGCCGATGCCGATCGTGATCGCCGGTGCGGCGCCCTCGCCGAGCGCGGCCACCTGCCCCACCATCCCGGGCGTCCAGACGAGCGCCGCGGCACCGGAGTCTTCAAGGATGTGGCGGGCCTCGGCGGCGACGAAGCGGCCGTTGATCGGCGCGACCAGTAGCCCCGCCTTGGCAGCCGCCAGGTAGAGCTCGACGTACTCGGCGCAGTCCTCGACCCAGGTCGCGATCCGGTCGCCCCGGGCGAGCCCGATGCCGAGCAGCCCGTTGGCGAGCTGCGTGCTGCGGCGGTCGAGCTCGGCGTAGGTGCTGGTCTCGCCGGTCTCGCGCAGCTTCAGCGCAAGCTTGTCCGGCGTGCGTTCGGCGCTGCGCGCGACCAGCTCGCCGACGCCGACGTCAGGGCTCGGCGGCGGCACGTTGCGGAGGTCGACGATCATCCCTGAATCCTCGGGCAGAGACGGCGCGGCCGCTGTCTCGATACGAGACGAGCTAGGCGCCCGGGCCGACCCGGGTGCCGACGATCGTGCCGACGATCATCTCGGCGTAGGCCTCGGCGATCGCCACGGAGGAGTCGGGACCGTCGCGGCGGTACCAGGAGACCAGCCCGTTGATCACCGAGAAGAGGAAGAAGCCGGCGAACTTGGTGTCGAGCGCCGGGTCGGCCTTGCCCTCGCGCTTGACGTCCTCGACCATCGCCTCGACCCGGTCGAGGTACTCGCGCCGGACCGCCCGCACCTTGTCGCGGCGCGGACCGGTCAGGTGCTTCCAATCACGGAGGTAGACGGCGGCCCGCTCGATGTTCGCCATGTACCAGAGGGTCCAGGTGCGGGCGAACGCGTACAGCTGCTCGGTCGCCGGCAGGTCGAGCGCGCCGATCTCCTGCATCAGGCCGAAGGACTGCTCGTCGGACTGCTCGAAGATCCGCGCCAGCAGGTCTTCCTTGGAGTCGATGTAGTGATACACGCTGCCCTTGCGAACGCCGATCGCCCCGGCGATGTCCTCGATCGAGGCGGACGCGTAGCCCTTCTCGTAGAAGACCGCGATCGCCGCGTCGATCAGCTCGGGCCGGCGGTTACGGCGCCCGCCGCGCCGCACGGAGGTCGCCGCGCCACCTCCCTTGCCCTGAGGCGGCGTCACCACGTCAGAGGATGATCACGCGCTCTCGCGCGGGCAAGGTCATCGACCGCGCGGCGTCGGCTGCCGCCGGCCGGAGCAGCGCCTGCCAGTCGTCGTTCTCGGCGGCCGTCGCCGCGGCCATCGCCGCCTCGTCGGGCCACCAGAGCTCGCGCACCGCGTCGTAGGACCCACCACCGCTGTCCTGCTGCTCGTCGCCCGCGTCGAGCTCGTTCTGGATCAGCACACCGCCCTCGGTGACCGGCGTCCAGACCACGTGCCGGGTGGCGCCGAGCCTGCGGCCGAGGGCGACATCGTCGTCGCCGGCCCAGGCGGCGAGGAACTCGTCGCGGCCGGTGCCCGCGGGGCGGGCGGCGAAGATCAGCAGCTTCACCCCGCGCTCGCCCTCGGGCTCGAAGCCGTCCTCGTCGAGCAGCGCTTCGCGCGAGACGAGCAACGGCCGCGGGTTGCCGAGGTTCATGAACCTGGTCTCGTCGACCATCAGCTCGGCGGAGAAGCGCGGCGAGGCGACCATCTCTTCGATCGAGGCGAGGTCGTCGTACCAGGTCTCGGCACAGCCGTCGGGCCAGGTCGGGCCGAATCCGGCGGGCGGCGCGACCCCGTCGATCCGGTGGCTCTGCACGTAGTGCTTGATCTGCGGGAACGTGCAGGCCAGCTCGGCGTGACCGGAGGCCCAGTACCGGTGGAACTCCTCCACCGAGATGTCGGGCTTATGCGCAAAAAGGTCGTGGACCTTGACCGGCTCGGCCATCAGCTTGCTCCTTCCTCGGCCGCCGCGGCGTTGCCGAAGCGCAGCCGCAGCGAACGGACGTAGTTACCGATCGCCGCCCCGGCGCTGCTCGTGTAAAGCAGCAGGGCGACGATCGTCAGCCCGCCGGTCAACAGGTAGGCGTAGGCATCGTTGATGCCGAGCGTGGCGGTGAGGTTCTGGACGACGATCAGCAGGCAGGCGCCGAGCAGACAGCCGACAAAGGTGCCGTGGCCGCCCGCCAGGCTGGCGCCGCCGAGGACCGGCGCGGCGATCGCCAGGAGCAGGTAGCTGGCGCCGACGGTCTGGTCGCCGGTCGCGATCTGGGCCGACAGCAGCACCCCGGCGCAGCCCGCCAGCGCCGAGGCGACGACGAAGGCGGCGGACCGGACGAGCCGCGAGTTGACCCCGAGCCGGTGGGCGAACTGGGCGTTCAGCCCGACCGAGCGCAGGCGCAGCCCGGTGCCGGTCGAGCGCAGGGCCCAGTCGGCGACCAGGGCGAGGACGACGAGGACGACGAAGGCCCAGGGCACCACCCAGACTTCCTTCGCCAGGCCTTCGAGGAGCGCCGGGCTGATGACGCCGGAGGCGGTCGGGCGGATCGTCAGGCCGACGCCGTTGACGATGCCGAGCATGCCGATCGTGGCGATGAACGGCGAGAGCCGCGCCCCCTCGACCAGGAGGGCGTTCAGCGAGCCGACCACGCAGCCGAGCAGGATCGCGATCAGCAGCGAGAGCAGCAGCGCCGGAATCAGGGCGCCGCTCTGCACGAACTCCGACATCAGGACGATCGTCAAGGCCATCACCGCGCCGACCGAGACGTCGATCTCACCGACGAAGAGGACGACGAACTCGGCCGCCGCGATCGCCGCCAGCGGCATCGCCAAAAAGAGCAGGTTGTAGACGTTGGCGTGGGTGAGGAAGATGCCGTTCTGACTCTGCGCGTAGGCGCCGATCAGGACCAGCATCAGCGCCAGGAGGCCGAGCCGCGGCCCGTTCTCGTGCCGCTGGAAGAGCTCCCTGATCCGCCCCAGCCCGGGCCGGGCCGCGGGCCGCTCGTCCGCCACGGCGTCGGGACCCACCTCACCGTGGCCGGCGGCGGTGAAGGAGTCGACCACCGACTGCTCGGAGGCGCCCTCGGCGGCCAGCTCGGCGACCAGCCGGCCGCGCGACATGACCACGATCCGGTCGCAGAGGCCGACCAGCTCGGACGCGTCGGAGGAGACGAGGACGACCGCGAGGCCCTTGCGGGCGGCATCGCGGAGCAGGTTGTAGATGTCGACCCGGGAGCGCACGTCGACCCCCTGGGTCGGCTCTTCGGCGAGGAGCAGTCGCGGTTCGCCGGCGAGCACGCGGCCGAGCGCGACCTTCTGCTGGTTCCCGCCGGAGAGCGAGGTCGGTGGTGCCTCCGCCGAGCCCATCCGGATCCCGAAGTTGCTGACCGTCTCGCTGACCAGGTCACGCTCCCCCTGCCAGCCGATCACGCCCCAGCGGCTCAGCCGGTCGAGCATGCCGACGGTGATGTTCTCGCGGATCGGCAGCGACCGGAAGAGCGACTCCTCGGCCCGGTCACCGGAGAGGTAGATCGCCCCGGCGTCGATCGCGTCACCGTAGCCCGCCACCGACCTGCCGCAGATCGTCAGCCCGCCCGAGGGCGCACCGATCCGGGCGAGGCCGCGGAGCAGCCCGACCTGGCCGTTGTCATCGGCCCCCGCGACGCCGACGATCTCGCCGGCGCGGACGGAAAGGTCGACGGGGCCGAACCCGGGACCCGCCAGTTCGCGGGCGCTGAGCACGACCCCGCCGACCTCGTCGGGGGTTGCGTGGGGAGGAAACTCGGTGTCGACGTTGGTGCCTGCCATCAGCTCGACCAGGCCCTTGGCGTCGGTGCTGTCGGCGCGATGGGTGCCCTGCCACTTGCCGTCGCGGAGCACCGAGATGCTCTCGGCGACGCGGAAGACCTCGGAGAGGCGGTGGGTCACGAACATCACCGCGCAACCCTCGGCGGCGGCGCGCTGCATCAGCTCGAGCGCGTTGTCGACGCCATTCGCGTCGAGCGCCGAGGTCGCCTCGTCGAGCAGCAGCAGGCGCGGGCGCGCCGCGACCGCGCGGGTGATCTCGAGGCTCTGCCGGTCGCCCGGCGAGAGGGTCGCCGCGGCGGCGGTGACGTCGAGCCGGCCGAGGCCCCACTCGCCGAGCCGCTCGGCCGCCCACTTCTCGTGCCGGCGGTAGGCCGGCCGCTGCTCGGCCGGGGTGCCGAGGTAGAGGTTCTGGGCGACGGAGAGCTGCGGAAGGATCGAACCGTCCTGGAAGACGGTGAGGGCGCCGTGGCTCTGGGCGACCGCGGGACTCACCCGGGCCAGCGTCTCGGTACCGACCGTGACGGACCCTTGGTCGGCGCGGACGGTGCCGCTGACGATGCCGACGAAGGTCGACTTGCCGGAGCCGTTCTCACCGACCAGCGCGTGGATCTCACCCGGCCGGAGCACCAGCGACGCCGGTTCCAGGGCGCGGACCACGCCGTAGGCCTTGGCGATCCCGCGGACGTCGAGCGCGGCGAGGTCGGTGGGGGTCTTCTGGTCTTTGACGGACATCGGTGTCCTCGGTGGTTGTCGTGGCGTGGGGTGGGATGCGGAGGCGCGGGCCCGGGGGCGCTGCGCCCCCGGGCCCCAACACCTACGTGGATCAGCCCGCCGCGAGCATCTTTTCGACGAGCGAGTTCGGCACCAGGACCGTCGGCCCTGGGAACGACCCCGGTTTGCCCTGTTCGTACTGTGACTTGTCAGCCGGCACGAAGACCACCGGCAGGGCGATTTCCGCAGGCACTTCTTCACCGTTCACCTTCCGCATCAGCGCGGTCAGCGAGATCCGCGAGGCGTACGCGAGCGAGGACGTCTGCTCGAGCGCGTACGCGTTCTTCGTCCCTTGACGTTCCGACCAGTTTTTGACCAGACCGTTGCTCTGGTTGACGGCGATGATCGCGGGCGGGGTCTTTCCCGCCTTTTCGTACGCTTCGACGATGTTGATGCTCGGTTCGGCGTAGTCGTACAGGATTGCGTCGATCGGCTTGCCGGAGGCGATCGCCGCCGAGGCCGCCTTGGCCGCACTGGCCGGGGTCCATTCGGTGTCACCCTTATAGGACACGGACAGTTCCGGGTACTTTTCGCTCAGCTCTTCTTCGGCGCAGCCCCACCACACTTCACCCTCGGGGTTGCCGGGAGGCCCACCGAAGAGGGCGATGCTGCCCTTTTTGTGCAGGACTTCGGCGGCCGAGTCGGCCATCGTTTTGCCGGTCTGACACCATTCGACGACGACCTGGCTGGTCAGCGCATCGGTGCTCGCGCCGTCGACCGGGCCGACGTAGTTGGAGATCACCGCTCCGGCCCGCTGCGCGGCCTGGTAGGCGGGGACGACCGCGGTACCGAAGTCGTCGTAGGTGAGGATCACCTGCGCGCCCTGGGCGCTGAGGCTGCGGATGTTGGCCTGCATTTTCGCCAGGTCGCCTTCCGCGTCCAGGTAGACGTACTTGCCGATTTCGGGGTACGTCATCGCCTGCAGGATCGATTCCATCTTGGTCATTTTTCGCCAGGTGTTGCCACCGAATCCGTCGGCGACGCCGAGGGTCAGTTCGCCTGAGCCGAGGGTGCACGACGACTTTTCCCAGCATTCGAACGCGAGCTTTTCCTGTGCCGGGGTGAGTTCGAGGCTTTCGGCCGCCTTGTTGAATGCTTCAATCCCGACTTCTTCGAACTCGCCTTCTTCGTAAGGCACGCCGATCGCTTTCGACATCAGTTCTTCGGTCGCCGGAGTGACTTCGGCCGAGCCCGCGGAAGCGTCTTCGGCTTCGCCTTCTTCGGCACTCCCGGCGCCTTCTTCTTCGGCTGGTTCGGACTGCGTGCTTTCGCTGGAGCTGGAGCTTCCTCCACCACCGCAGCCCGCGGCGACCACGCCCAGGACGGCGACGAGCGCCAACATCAGCAGGGCGAGGTACCACCTACCTGCCATCGTCTTACGGACCATGTGTTTCTTCTCTCCTCCTACTTGGATTACGCGGCGGCAGACGGCTCCTGCGGGGCTTTCGAGCCCCGCAACCGCGCCAATAGACCCCGCACCCTGGGCGGGTTCTGGATAACGAACGCAAGGGTCAGCCCGAGCACCAGCACCGCCCCTTGGACCATTTCCCTGAGTCCCCCCGACAGACCCTTCACACGCAGGTCGTAGTCGAGGAGATAGATGAAGACGGCGCCGAGCATCGTCGCCACCGGGCTGACCCGGCCGCCGCTGAGGGCGGCCCCACCCAGGACCACGGCAACGATGCTCAGCAGCAGGTACGGATCACCGAGCGTCAGGTCGGGAGTGCCGACTTCGCCACTGGCGAGGACACCACCGAGGCCGTAGCTGAGGGCGGCGATGACGTAGGCGAGGATCCGGTACCGCCGGGCCGAGAGGCCGGCGAGGAAGGCCGAGCGCTCCGCCGCGCTGCTGGCGACGAGGCGTCGACCCTGGACGAACCGGTGCAGGAACACCGTCCCGACCAGGGTGAAGACGATCGCGATCAGGAACAGGTAGCTGACCCCGGCGACGATCGTGTCGCTCGCCCAGTGCGCCAGCTGCGGCGGCACGTTCGAGGCGGGCAGGATTTCGCCCCCGTAGAGGCGCATGAAGCCGAGGATCAGCTGCCCGGTCGCGAGGGTGACAACGAGCGGGTTGAGCCGCAGTCCCTCGACCAGGATGCCGTTGATCAGGCCGATCAGGATGCAGGCGACGGCGCAGATGATCAGCGCTTCGAGCAGGCCGCTGTTCTTGCCTTCGGAGGCCTTGAGGATGATCACGCCGGTCAAGGTCACCGTCGCCGGCACGCTGAGGTCGATGCCGCCGGTACCGACGACGAACGACTGGCCGATCGCGATGATGATCAGGATCGAGAGGGGCGGCAGGACCGTCGACAGCGTGCTCTGCGCCAGGAGCCCGCCGCTGATCACCATCTCGGAGAAGATCAAGATCAGGATCACGCCGGGGCCGATCACCTTCAGCGGCGTCACCGTGCGCAGCTGCGCGAGTACGTCGCGGCGGTTCACAGCGCCTCCCGTGACGGACCCGGGATCACCCGGCGGCCGATCAGGTCACGGATCCAGTGGCAGAAGGTCTCCTCGGTGTCGTAGGAGGAGGTGAAGCCCGCCTGGTTGATCTTGATCCGGCTCGAGAAGCCCGGCGGCGGCGCGTCGACGGCGCCGTGGGCGAAGATGTAGTCGGCCAGGTGATGGGCCTCGCCGCACAGCTCCGGCAGGGTCGTCGGGCGCAGCCGCTCGCGCTCGACGATCCGCTGCCAGGCCCCTTCCTTGTCGGCGAGATAGTCGGCGACCGAGAGGGAAACGTCGGGACCGACCTCGACCCCGAGCGTCGCGGCGATCGCGGGCCAGAGGTGACGCCACTCGAAGACGTCGCCGTTGGTCAGGTTGAAGCGCTCGTTGACCGCCAACGGTGAGTTGCCGGCCCATTCGATCGCCTCTGCCACCAGGCGCGCGTCGGCAGCCTCGGTGACGTAGGGAACGCCGCCGGGGAATGAGAACGGCTCGCCTTCCTCCGTACGCAGCGCCGCGTAGGCACCGAGGACCGGCGGCAGGTTCATCGCCACCCCCCAGGAGCGGCCGACCACCAGTTGTGGCCGCAGGATCGTCCAGCCGATGCCGCGGCCCGACAGCTCGGCCAGCAGGTGGTCCTCCTGCAGCCAGTAGAAGTTCTCGTGGCCGTCGCGCGGAGCCCGCTCGCGGGCCGGCACCGGGATCGGCTTGAGGTGGCTGCCGTAGGCCTTCGTCCCCTGCATCAGGGTGACGTGGCGCAGCGACCCGGCCTCCACCAGCGGGTCGAGCGTGTGACGGAATAGCGAAAGGTTCAGCTCCATCTGGTCGCGGTCCGACCAGCCGCTGATCAGCCCCGGCTGCTCGGTCAGCGCGGCGAAGACGAGGTGCGTCACCCCCGGCTCGCGGGCCAGCGCGGCGCGCGTCGCGGCGGCGTCGGTGAGGTCGACCGGGAGATGGGTGAACTTGCCCGTCGCGTCGATCTCCGGGGTGCGCCGCGAAAGCGCGACGACCTCGTAGCGGCCGCGCTCGAGCAGGCGCTCGACGACCGCGTTGCCGACCACCCCACTGGCACCTGCGACGACTGCCTTAGGCATCGGCGACGACCTCACGCATGATCTCGTTCCAACCCTTTCTCGGTCCCAGACTGAATCGCGCTTCCCGCAACGCTCCGCCCGGAATCGATCTCGACCCAAACGGTTGGTTGGGAACCCTAGAGGCTGCTTATAAGCCTGTCAACCGCCAGCTCAGAGGTACCAGAGACACGCGGAATCATCGCTATAGAGCCAAATATTGGCGAAATAGCAAGGGTATTGGCTCAGGTTGATACACCTGGTAGCCAACCATCCAGTCGGTAGATAATGCGCGGGGCGGTTCAGGCGGCCCCGTCGCCCTCGGCGGGCGCGAAGGTGCCGTATCGGCCGCCGAAGAAGACCAGCGGGCGGTAGGCCCCGGAGACACCGAGGTCGAGCACCCGGGCGATCACGACCGTGTGGTCTCCCGCCGCGTGCTCGGCGTCGATCTCGCAGTCGATCCAGGCGACCGCCCCGTCCAGCGCCGGCCCCGCCTGGCGCCGGTGCCAGGGCACGCCCGCGAAGCGGTCGATCCCGGAGGCGGCGAACCGCCGCGAGAGCCCTTCGTGGTCGTGGGCGAGGACGTTGACGCAGAAGCGGCCCCGTTCGCGCAGCGAGGGCCAGGTGGTCGACGCGCGTGCCGGACAGAGCAGCAGCAGGGGCGGCTCGAGCGAGACCGAGGTGACCGAGTTCGCGGCCATCCCGACCGGCTCCTCGACGCCGAACGCGGTGACCACCGTCACCCCGGTCGGCAGGTGTCCGAAGACGCGTCGGAAATGGGCCGCGTCGACGCCGCCGGAATCGCTCATCAGGCCTCCGAAGAGCCGGGCCCGGCGGCGCGCCGGCCGACGACCAGCGCCGTCGCCATCTCCGCGTAGGCGGTCGCGATCCGCTCCGGCCGGTCGGGCCCGGCGGGCCGATACCAGCCGGTGAGGCCGTTGATCGCGGCGAGGATGAGGAGCGCGGCATAACGCGCCTCGCGCTCGGGCGCGTCGGCGCCGAGGACGTCGGCGACGTAGCCCTCGACCACCTCGTAGGCGCGCCGCCGCGTCGCCACCGCCGTCTCGTGCCGCTCGCCGGACAGGTGCCGCCACTCGTCGACGTAGACCGAGACGACCTCGAGGTTCTGCAGGTACCAGAGCGACCAGGAGCCGACGAAGCGATAGAGCCGATCGACGGCGGCGCAATCGCCGCTCTCGATCTCGGCGAGGACGGCGAACGATTCGGCGGTGGCGCGCTCGAAGATCTCCGCCAGGAGCCCCTCCTTGGAGTCCATGTAGTGGTAGAGGCTGCCGCGGAAGAGCGAGGTGCGGTCGGCGATGTCCTGCAGGCTGGTGCGGTCGTAGCCCTCCTCGTGGAAGGCCGCGGTCGCCGCCGCGAGGAGCTCCGCCCGGGGGTCGGCGTCCCCGCCCGGGACGTCGGTCCGCTCCGGCTCGACCGCGAACGGGCCGCCGCCGTGGCTGCCGTCCCCACAACGGACCATGCGGCCGATCATCTCCGCCTGCACCGCGGCGATCACCGCCGGCGGATCGGCGCTGCCGCGGCGGTACCACGCGGGCAGGCCGTTGATCACCGAGAGCACGTAGAAGGCGGCATAACGGCAGTCAAGTCCCACCGGTGCCTCGCCCGCGTCACAGGCCTCGCCGATCAGTGCCTCGACCCGATCGAAGACGCCCCGGCGGGTCTCCAGCGCCTGGCCCAATCGCGCCGGGCCGAGGTGCTTCCACTCGGACAGGTAGACGCCGACCATCTCCAGGTTCTCCAGGTACCAGAGCGACCAGGCGCGGACGAAGGCTTCGATCCGGGTGACCGGCGGCGCCTCCATCGCCTCGATCTCGGCCATGATCTCGCCCGTCTCCAGGGTCGCCTGGGCGAAGACGTGGGCGAGCAGGTCTTCCTTCGAGCCGAAGTGGTGGTAGAGGCTGCCCTTGAGGATGCCGACGCTGCGGGCGATGCCGCTCATCGAGGCGCCCGCGTAGCCCTGCTCGTGGAAGAGCTGGATCGCCGCGCTGAGAATCTCCTCTTTCCGATTGCTCCGACTGGCCGACACCGGTGCCGCCTTCGGCCTGCCGATGGACTGGGTTACCTCTTTAGTCAAGCAGAACCCTCCCAACCGCCGGCCCGCCCCGGACCAGGGCGCCCCGGCCGATGCCGAGGTCCGCGAGGATCTGGCCGCCGAGGTCGTAGTCGCGCAGGTCGTGACCGGCGCCCTCGACGTCAGGCCCGCCCAGCAACGCGTCGAGCTCGTGTCCGGTCCGCGACAGGTAGACGAGGACGCCCTCCCCCCGGCGCTCGATCAGCTCCATCGATTCCTCGAGCCGCGCGTGACAGTCGCAGGTGGTGCCGTGGAAGATGTCGCCGGTGAGACAGGCGGCGTGGACGCGGACGAGGACCTCGTCGCCGCCATCGAGCTCCCCCTTGACCATCGCCACGTGGTGGGAGTCGTCGAGTAGCGAGCGATAGCCGAAGGCGCGGAAGTCGCCGAAGGTCGTCGGCAGCGACGTCTCCACCACCCGTTCGACCAGCTTCTCGGTCCGGCGCCGGTAGGCGATCAGGTCGGCAACCGTGATCATCTTCAGCCCGTGGCGTTCGCAGTAGGGGACGAGGTCCGGCAGTCGCGCCATCGAGCCGTCGCCGTTCATCACCTCGCAGATCACCCCCGCCGGGGTCAACCCGGCGAGGCGGGCGAGGTCGACCGCGGCCTCGGTGTGGCCGGGCCGCTCGAGCGACCCACCGGCGCGGGCCCGCAGCGGCGGGATGTGACCGGGAACGACGACGTCGGCGGGGGTCACGTCGGGCGCGACCGCGGTCCGGATCGTGTGCGCGCGGGCCTGCGCCGAGGTGCCCACGCCGCCGTCGGCCGCACCGATCGTCTCGGTGAAGGCGGTCCCCAGGGGCGCCTCGCCGTGGCCGGCCATCAGCGCCAACCCGAGCTGGTCACAGCGCTCGCCGGTCAGCGCCAGGCAGATCAGCCCACGCGCCTCCTTGGCCATGAAGTTGATTGCCTGCGGCGTGGCGAACTGCGCCGCCATCACCAGATCGCCCTCGTTCTCGCGGTCGGCGTCGTCGCAGACGACGACCATCCGGCCGCGGCGGATCTCCTCGACCGCCTCCTCGACGGTTGAGAACGGCAGGCTCATCACCCCGGGGGCCTCACCAGCTCGGTCACCCGACGGCTGAAGGCGACCTCGACCGACAGCTCCTCGAAGTACCAACGCCCGTCGACCTTGACCAGGCGATCGCGGTAGGTGCCGACTTCGACCACCGGCACCTCGACCTCGGGATCCTGGCAATGCCGGCGCGAGCAGAGGCAGAGGAGGCTCCAGCGCGCGGTGGCGGTCGTCCCGTCGGGGGCGAGGTCGACCTGCGGCGAGGTGGCGAAATGGCGGACCTTGATCACCGTACGCGAGAGGCGCCCGAAGAAGCTGACGATCTGGTCGCGCCCGCGGTGCTCGCCGAAACCGTCGGCGATCCAGCGCGCGTCGGCGGTGAAGAGACCGGCGATCGCCTCGAGGTCGTACCCCGAGTCGAGTGCCGCGGTATAGGCGTGTTTGAGCGCTTCTACCTCGCGCTGGTCGCGCATCCGCGAGACCTCGCCCTGAAGCGCCTCCAGATCACCCCCTTCGGCGGGGCTGCTCACGCGGTGTCCTCCGGCGGCGGGGCGGCACGGAGGATCGGCTCCGCCTCCGGCAGAGCCGACCGCCGCTCGACCGACGTCGCGAGATCGTCGACGGGACACACGAATGAGACGCGCTCGACCATCTATCGACGCCCTCCCGCTCAGTCGCGGAAGTTGGGCCAGACGTCCTCGGCGAACATCTTCATCTGGCGCTTCTGCTCGTCCAGCGGGATGTTGCCCTGCTGGTAGAACTCCCACGAAAGCCACTCGAGATCGCCGTCGGCGTAACACTTCTGCAGCTCCGAGATCTGTTCGTTGACTTCGCCGGTGGTCCCGCAGATCAGGTGCCCGGCCTCGAACATCCGCTCGGCACAATGGCGCGCGTCCCTGAACTTGACGAATTCGTTCGGGTCGTCTTCGTCGTTGCGGAAGAGCTCGGCGAAGCCGAACTTGGCGAAGTAGTCGTAGAAGTCCCAACCGCTGGTGCGGGTCGCGACTTCCATCGCCTCCTCGAAGCTGTCGCCGAGCGTGATCAGCCGGACGGCGGCGATCTTCTCGCCCAGCCCGACCTGCTTGCCCGCGTCGGCCATCGTCTGCTGGTACTTGCGGCACTGCTCGAGGAACTTGTCCGGCTTGCTCTCCAGCAGGAGGACGCCAAAGCCGCGTTTCGCGGTGTCGATCAGCGTCTGGGGCGAGCCCGAGAAGGGCACGAACATCTCCGGATGGGGCTGCGTCGCCGGCGCCGGGATGACGCCGATCTTGTGCAGAACCCCGTCCTCATCGACCTCGCCCTCGGCGCCGAAGTCACGGGTCAGCTCCCAACCCGCCCAGCCGCCGATGCCGCTCGCCGGGAACGGCACCTGATAATGCTCGCCGTCGTAGTTGAAGGCTTCCTCGGTCCAGGCCTTGATCATCACGTCGAGGTACTCGTTGAAGATCTCGCGGTTGCGCTGGTCGGCTTCCTTCTCCTCCGGTTTGAAGCTGGAGAAGGCGTTGTCGTCCTGCATCAGCGTCTGGATCCAGCGCTTCTGGTAGCCGCGGGCGACGCTGAACTTGAGCCGGCCGGGGAACATCTGGTCGAACAGGGCGACGTCCTCGGCGGTGCGCAACGGATCGCGGGCAGGCATCACCAGCGAGGTCGGCATGAAGATGAGGTCCTTGGTCTGCTGGGCGATCTTCACGTAGAGGAGCAGCGGACTCGGCAGCGCCTCGCGACCCTCGGTGTGGAAGTGGTGCTCGGTGGTGCCGAAGGCGGTGAAGCCGTACTCCTCGGCGAGCAGGGCGATCTCCTCGACCTCCTTGAGCATCCGGGAGTAGCGCTCGACGTTGCGGCCGATCGGTTTGAGTTCGGCCAGTTCCTCGTTGTTGCCGGGCATTTTCGGCAGCGAGAGCAGATGCAGCTTCATGCTGTTTTCTCCTTCGGGGTCGCTGGGTGGCTGTGGTCTTCGCGAAGCTCGGTGGCGGGCGGCTCCGCGGCGTACTTCCTCTGCAGGGCCTTCTTGTCGAACTTGCCGAAGTTGGTGCGCGGCAGCGCGTCGACGATGTGGATCTCCTTCGGCACCTTGTAGCCGGCGATGCCCTCGCGGGCGAACGCGCGCAGCCCCTCGGCGTCGACGCTCGCGCCCGCGCGCAGGACGACGCAGGCCTGCAGGGCCTCCATCCATTTCGCGTCGGGGACGCCGAAGGCCGCCGCCTCGATCACGTCGGGGTGGGCGTAGAGCGCCTCCTCGACTTCCTTCGGGTAGACGTTGAAGCCACCCGTCTTCACCATTTCCTTCTTGCGATCGACGATGTAGAGGAAGCCGTCCTCGTCGCGATAGCCGATGTCCCCGGTGCGGAACCACTCGCCGTCGTAGGCGGCGGCGGTTTCCTCGGGCCGGTTGAGATAGCCCGGCGTCATCTGCGGGCCGCGCAGGAGGATCTCGCCGATGCCGGCGTTCTCCGGCGGCGCGTCGGGGTCCTCCTCGACCCGCACCTCGACCCCGGTTCCGGGGCGCCCGCCGGAGCGCAGCCGCTCCTCGCTCATGTCGGCGGGCAACAGGTAGGTGACCGGGCCGGAGGCCTCGGTGAGGCCGTAGATGTTGCAGATCACGTCACCGAAGATCGCCTGCGCGCGGCGGTACATCTCGACCGGGATCGGCGAGCCGGCGAGGCTCACCAGCCCGACCGTGCCGACGTCGGGCCGGTCGCGTTCGGCGACCGTGAGTAGGTCGCCGAGCAGGGTCGGGAGCATGTGCAGCTTGGTCAGCCGCTCGGCCTCGGTCAGCGCCAGCAGCCGCTCCGGGTCCCAGCGGACGAGCAGGTGCGTACGGGCGCCCGCCTCGAGGTGGCCGGCGGCGGTGAACCAGGCGGCGTGGGTCATCGGCAGCACCACCGCGTGGCGGTCGTCGGCGACGATCCCCAGCTGCTCGACCGTGTCTCGGATGCAGTAAGCCCAGCTTTCCTGGGTCTGGATCGCCGCCTTCGAGACGCCGGTGGTGCCACCCGTGTACATCACGCAGTAGGGGTCGTCGGGACCGACTGCGATGCCGGGGTCGGAGCCGTCGGCGGCGGCGAGGAAGTCCTCGATCGTCGTCTCCCCGGGACCCCCGGGACCGCCGATCCAGAGCCGCACGCCGGGAGCCCGCGCGGCCGCCCCGGCGGCCTTCTCGGCGAACTCGGGCGCGTACATCACGGCAACCGCACCGGAGTCGTTCAGCTGGTGGACGAGGTCGTCCTCGAGCAGCCGCGTGCCGAGCGGCACGCCGACGATCCCGGTGGTCGCGCAGGCGTAGTAGGCGGCGACGATCCGCGCCCCGTTCGGCAGCAGGAAGGCAAAACGGTCACCGGGTTCGAGCCCGGCCGCGAGCAGCCCGGTGGCGAAGCGGTTGGTCAGGGCCAGCAGCTCGGCGTAGCTCAGCTCCCCTGCGGCCTCGGTGACCAGGGCCGGGCGCTCGCCGAAGCGCTCCAGCGCCCGCACCATCTCCCCCATCGTCGCCATCTAGCCGGCCGCCCCCGGCACGATCACCGGCTTGATGTCGCGCATCTCGCGCATCGCCGTGAGCGCCTCGGTGAGGCCCTCGAGCGGGTAGCGCCGGCCGAGCACTTCCCCCCAGTCGATCCCGCCCGGGTTGGCGACCATGAATCGCATCGCCTTGTGGAAGGAATCGATGTCGCCGCTGAAGGAGCCGAGGACGGTGAGGCCCTTGTTGATGATCCGGTGCGGCTCGATCTCCTGGCTGCCGGCACCGGTCGCGCCGATCAGGACGTAACGGCCGGTCCGCGCCGCCAGCTCGAGGCCCTCGCCGATCGCGCCGCGGCCGCCGGAGGCCTCGAAGGTGACGTCGGCACCGTGGCCGTCGGTGAGCCGCATCACCTCCTCGAGGCGAGCGGGGGCGTCGTACTCGTCGATCGAGATCGTCTCGGTGGCGCCCCAGCGGCGGGCGATCTCGAGCCGGTCGTCGGGGGCGCCGATGGCGATGATCTGGCGCGGCGAGTGGGCCGCCGCCATCGCCACGCAGAAAAGGCCCACGGGGCCGGTGCCCTGCACGACCACCCGGTCCTGGGCATCGATCCGCCCCGCCCGCTCGAGCGCGTTGACCACCGTGCGCCCGGCGCAGGTTGCCACGGAGGCGAGCTCGGTCGGCAGCTCGTCGGGGACCCGCAGGCGGCCGGCACGGGGGAAGACGTAGCTGTACTCGGCGAACATGCCGAGGAAGTGCGGCGGGCGGGCCGCGGAGGTGAGCATGCCGAGGCGCCGGTTGGGACAGAGCGGCGTCTGCCTGGCGACCGTGCAGGCCCAGCAGTGGCCGCAGGACTCCGACGCCCAGACCACCCGGTCACCGACCGCGACCGGCGTGCCGACCGAGTCGAGCTCGGCCCCCGCGCCGAGCGCGACGACGCGGCCGGCGCCCTCGTGGCCGAGGATCAGCGGCAGCTCGACCGGCAGGATCCCCTCATAGGCACCCTGCCAGCCGTGCACGTCGGAGCCGCAGATCGTCGTCGCCTCGATCGCGACGACGAGCGCCCCCGGCTCGGGCTCGGGCAGCGGGTACTCGACGATCTCGAGCGGCGCGCCGTACTCCCGGACGATCGCCGCCCGGCCGGTCTCGGCGACCATGCTCAGGCCTCCGCCGGCACGAGGTCGAAGAGCTGCGCCGGCCGCTCGAGCGCGATGTCACGGAGGGACTCGGCCCCCCGCAGGGTCATCTCGGTGTCGAGCGTGGTGGCACAATCGGGGCAGTAGAACTGGCGCAGCACGACGTCGGCGTCGACCCACTGTCCCGGGTCGACGGCGAGGACGTTGACCTCCTCCAGAGGCACCTCGGCGCGGGCGCAGGCGCGCTTGTAGTCGCCGTCGGCGGGGCCGAGGTCGGTACCACAATCGAGGCAGGCGAAGCGGAACTCGTCAGCGTCGGTCCGCACCACCCCGAGGTGGGCGCCCAGCGCCCGCGCGTCGGTGGTCTCGTGCCTACCCGACCCCCGGGCGGGCGGCGCCGCGGCCGACTCCAGGCGCCGGCGACGGATCTCGTCGCGACGCTCGTCGGTGCCGGAGAAGTTGACCTCGCCCGCGGAGATCACGACGCCGTACAGCTGCCGGGCGCCGGCCTTGCCGACCCGCCCGTTCTCGACGTCGTCGAGGACCAGCGCCGGGTCGCGCCGCAGCGGGTCGCCGTAACCGGCGCCGGCGGTCGAGTGCATCGCGTAGACGTCGTCGGGCTTCTGCCAGGCCCCCGAGGACTTGCCCGCCAGGGGCTCGTGCGTCCCCTCGAAGCCCGCCGACTCGGTGACCACAGTCCCCGCCGCGAGCTGCGCGCGCACGTCGGTGTCGCGGATGATCTCGTAGAAGTTGGGGCAGCCGGGGAGCCCGCCGGAGAGGCCGAGGGCGGCGGTCACGCCGACCCCGCCGGAGGCGGTCGTCTGCATGATCTCCGCGGTCCCGTGCGGGATCAGCACGACCTCGAAGCTGTTGCCGCCGCGGAAGCGCCCGGCCCCGCCCGAGTCCCGTTTCTCGCGCCGCGCGAGGTACAGCACGGGGAACATGTCCTCGGCCTCCTCGACGTTGGCCGCCCGGCCCTTGGGGATGAAGTAGATGCCGCCGGTGTCGACCCCGTCGCGGAAGGAGAAGGCGCCGAGGCCACCGATCATCCCGTCGAGGATCCCGGTGCCGAATTCGCGCCCGTTGGCGTCGATCCCGGCGATCGAGATCACCGGGAACATGCAGGCGGCACCCTGGCCGAGCACGTCGCCGCTCGCGGCGGGGGAGGCCGACATCATCTTGCCCAGGGTCAGGTGCGTCATCAGCAGCGTCTGGTGGACGCCGATCAGGCCGCCACAACTGACCGAGGCCGGGTAGGAGGCGCAGTTGAGCGTCCCCGGCACCGGGTCGAAGTGGACGTGGCGCATCGCCCCGCCGATCGCGAACAGCTGGTCGTAGGCGAGGGTCGAGTTGAGCGCCGTGGCGACCGACCCCCGCCAGGTCCCGTAGGTGGCGTTGAGGATGCCGGCCTGGGGATCGGTGCCGGCGTTGGAGAAGGTGAGGCCGTTCTCGTCCTTGGTCACCGAGCCCTGCACTCTGTAGACGCCGCGGTCGCCTTCGGTCGCACCGTCGAGCAGCGCCGACGCCGACCAGGTGCCCGAGGGGATCCGGTCGAGCCGCTCCTTGAACGCCTTCTCGCCCGACTCGAGGACCCTCTGCATCACCCCGTTGACCGTCGCGTCGCCGTGGCGATCGCAGAGCCCGCGGAACTTGCGCCGGGCCGCTTCGGCGGCGGCGATCTGGGCGTGCAGGTCGAGGCGCACGATGTCGGGGCGGCGCGAGTGGCGCAGGAAGAGGTCCTCGACGTCCTGCAACAGCTCGCCACCGGCAACGATCTTGGTCGGCGGGAAGGGGGTCGCCTCGTCGAAGACGTCGGTGGCGTTGGGGATGAAGCTGCCCGGGATCGTCCCGCCGACGTCGTAGTGGTGGGCGAAGTTCCCGACCCAGGCGATCAGCTCCTCGTCGTCGTTGAAGACCGGCGCGAGGATGCCGACGTCCATCTGGTGCAACGTCCCGACCCAGGGGTCGTTGCTGATGAACATGTCGCCGGGCCGGATCCCGGGGCTGGCGGCGCGGTTCTCGAGCACCCAGCAGCTGACCGTGTCCATCATCGCCGAGAACAGCTGCACGTAAGGGCCGAGGGTGATGATCTCGCCCGCGGCGGAGAGCACGCCCGCGTTGAAGTCGTTGGTGTAGAGCGTGATCGGCGAGCCGGAGAGCTGCTCGATCACCTTGCCGTGGTCGTCGGTCAGCTGCACGAGGCTATGACGGATCACCTCGTAGAGCACCGGGTCGACCTCGGCCACCTCCTCGAAGACCTTCAGGTGGCGCCTGGCCCCCTCGAGCACGGCGGCGCGGTCGGGGATGTAGGGGTTGCGGACCCCGTCCCACCTGACCTCCTGGGATGAGCTCATCAGGACTCCTTTCCGAAGGTGAGAACGATGTTTCCGAGCTCGTCGGTGCGGGCCGTCTGGCCCGGGTGGACGACCAGGGTGGTGTGGGGCATCTCGACGATCGTCGGGCCCTCCCAGGTATGGCCGACCGGGGCCTGACCCTCGATCCGCCGCACCGGGGTGTCGATCCGGCGCTTCTCGCTCGGCCAGTACACCTCGCGGCCGAGCTCGGTCAGCCTGCCCTCCGAAACGCCGCGGGCGAAGCCGGGCTTCTTCGTCCGACGCGACCCGCGGGCGCGGGTGACGACGATCTCCACCGGCGTGCCCGGCAGGGTCGCGGCATCACCGTAGAGGCGCGCGTACTCGGCGGTGAAGGCGTCCGAGAGGGCGGCCGAGAAGTCCTTCTCGGCGCGCAGGTCGGCGAGGTCCAGCGGCAGCGTCAACTGGTGGATCTGGCCCTGGTACTGGACGTCGACCTCGTAGACGACGACCGCCGGGCTGTCGACCGCATCGGTGGCGAGGCGCCCTTCGACGTCGCGCGCCAGCTCGCCGCAGACCTTCTCCAGCTCACCGGTGTCGAACGGCGCCGCCATCCGCATCCCCGACTCGGCGGCCACGCCGAGGTCGGCGGCGGCGACCCCGAGCGCCGACCAGGTCGAGGCGACGACGCCGAGCGGCACGATCGCCGAGCGGGCGCCGACCTCCTGGGCACAGTTGCCGGCGTGCTGCGGGCCGGCGCCGCCGAAGGCGAGCAGGTCGAACTCGCGCGGGTCGAGGCCGCGCTCGACCGTCATCCCGCGGATCAGGTCGGCCATCAGATGCTCGGCGATCGCGATGATCCCGGCGGCGGTGTCCTCGATCGAGAGCGCGAGGCGCTCGGCGAGCGGTCGGATCGCCTCGCGGGCGGCATCCAGGTCGAGCTTCATCCGCTCGCCGACGAAGTAGCCGGGATCGATGAAGCCGAGCACCAGCGAGGCGTCGGTGACGGTCGGCTCGGTGCCGCCGCGGCCGTAACAGGCGGGGCCGGGGCGCGCGCCGGCACTGCGCGGACCGACCCGGAGGCTGCGGCCGGCCTCGTCGAAGGAGGCGATACTGCCGCCGCCGGCGCCGATCGACCGGACGTCGACGGTGGGCAGGAACATCTCGAAACGGTCGAGGACGGTTCCGGGCGCGCGATCGGGAACGTGGTCGAGGATCAGCGCCACGTCGAAGCTGGTCCCGCCCATGTCGGTGGTGATCAGGTTGCCGCGGCCGATCTCGCCCGCGAGGTAGGTGGAGCCGATCACGCCGCCGACCGGGCCCGACTGCAGGGTCGTGATCGGCGCCTCGGCGACGCGTTCGATCGTCGCCACGCCGCCGGAGCACTGCATCACCATCAGCGGGCCGTCGAAGCCCGGATCGCGGACGCCGCGCTCGACCTTGGCCAGGTAGCGATTGGTGCGGTCGGCGACGAAGGCGTTCATGATCGCGCCGACCGAGCGCTCGTACTCGCCCGCGCGATCAGAGATCTCCGAGGAGAGCGAGACGTGGACCTCCTCGCCCGCGACCTCGCGAATGATCTCCCGCACGCGGCGCTCGTGGGAGTCGTTGCGGACCGACCAGAGGAGGCTGACCGCGAACGCCTCGACGCCCTCGTCGAGCAGCTCCCCGACGGCGACGCGGACGGCGTCGTCGTCGAGCGGCGCGACGACCTTGCCCTCGCGGTCGATGCGCTCGGGGACCTCGCGGATCCGGCCGCGGGGGACGAACGGGATCGGCTTTGCCGAGTCGTGGACCCGGAGCATCTCCTCGGCGGTGACGCCGGCGGTGCGGCCGACCCCGCGCATGATGAGGCTCGCCTCCCCGTGGCCGGCGGTCGCGATGAGGCCGACGCGATCACCATCACGGGTGAGCAGCGAGTTGGTGGCGACGGTGGTGCCGTGGGCGATCCGCGAGACGCGGCCGAGCAGGTCGGCCGTCTCCATCTCCAACTCCCTGGCGATCTCGTCGATCCCGTCGAGGAACCCCCGCTCGAATTCGGGCGGGGTCGAGCTGACCTTGGTCGACCAGAGCCTGCCGTCGGGAAGCATCGCGCAGACGTCGGTGAAGGTGCCGCCGATATCGATTCCGATGATCAGTCCATCGGCTGCGGATCCAGTGAGTTGGGGCATGGCTCCTGTTCTCTCCGTGTCGACGGGATGCCCACGCGCACGCGCGGCGGCCCGCACTCTCTCCTCACGGGTCGGCCACTCGCGACCCGCACCAAACGGTCGGTTCGGAATTCATTCCAGACCCGCCCGCCGTTGTCAAGACCTACCTACCAGTTGTTTTGTTAAAACCCCGACATCCCGCTTATGAAGCCGAATCTCGGAGCGGGCTCAGACGAACTTGTCATGGGCACGGCCTCACAGAACCGGCCCTGAGGCGGCGAGGCCCAGCCTCGCAAGGACGGCCCCTGAGGCGCCGAGCGCCAGCCCCACGACCCAGCCCTGAGGCGGCGTGGGCCAGCCTCGCCAGGACGCAGGGAAGCGAGGCGAGGGGAACGCACTCCAGTGCGTGACCCGAGCCGAGCGACCGAGGACGCCGCGAGGCGCCCCCACGCCGCCTCAGGCCCCCACGCCGCCTCAGGTGTGGCAGACCATCGCCACGATCATGTCGGCATAGACCTCGGCGATCTGCTCGGCCGGATCGGGACCGCGCCGGCGGTACCAGGTGGGCAGGCCGTTGACGGCGGTGAGGATGAAGTAGCAGGCATAGCGCACGTCGAGGGTCGCCGAGGCCTCACCGGACTCCTTCACCGCCTCGATCATCTCCGCCACCCGCTCCTCGTACTCGTGCCGGGTTTTCACCACTGCTTTGAGGCGGGCGCCGGTCAGGTGCTTCCACTCGTTGACGTAGATCGCGGCCCGCTCGATGTTTTCCAGGTACCAGAGCGACCAGGCGCGGGCGAACCAATGCAGGCGCTCGACCGCGGAGACATCGAGTTTGCGGCTCTCCTCCATCAGCGCGAAAGACTCGCGATCCGATGCCTCGAAGATCCGCGAGAGCAGCTCTTCCTTCGATTCGATGTAGTGGTAGAGGCTGCCCTTGAGGACGCCGACCGCATCGGCGACGTCCTGGATCGAGGCGCTGGCGTAGCCCTTCTCGTTGAAGACCTTGATCGCCGCCTTGACGACCTCCTCACTGCGGTCCCGTCGTTGCGCCCCGTTGCTTTTCGACCGCCCTTGCCTAGCCATTCGTCCGATCCAGCCCTTCTTCGCTTCCGATCCCACGACTCTAGAGGAAGGAGCCGGACGGTCGGTAGGGAGGCGGGCGCGCCGCCGGGGGACCTCAGGCCGTTCGCCTGGCTTTGAAGGCCCGTGCCGCCAAGGCCGCGGTCAGCAGCGCCGCGCCGGTGAAGACCGGCGCGATGTAGAACGGCGCACCGATCGACTCGAGCCCGTTGATGCCGACCGCGATCACGAAGGTGGCGGTCACGGTGCCGGGCACGTTGAATGCCCCGCGGCGGAACGAGGTCGCGCCGAGGAAGACGGCGGCGAACGCCGGCAGCAGGTACGAAGGTCCTACCGAGGGGCTGCCAGAGCCAAGCTGTGCCGCCTGCAGGATCCCGGCGACGCCGGCGAGGAAGCCGGAGACGACGAAGGCGAGGATCGTCAGCAACGGCACGTTCAGGCCGGAGAGACGGGCCGCGTCGCGGGAGCCGCCCACCGCATACAGATACTTGCCGAGCGGCGTCGCGGCGAGCAGGTAGTAGGTCACCGCCACGGTCACCGCGAGGAACCAGACCGGCAGCGGGACGCCGAGGAATTCGTTGCGGCCGAGCACGATCAGTCCGTGTGGGATCCCGGTGGCGAAGGTTTCGCCGTTGCTGTACCAGACGACGCCGCCGGTGATCAGCGAGCTCATCCCGAGGGTCGAGACGAAGGCGTCGATCCCACCCTTGGCCACCAGCACGCCGTTGATCACGCCAACCAGCGAACTGGCGATGAGCGCGACGGCGATCGCCTCCGGCGCCCCCAAGCCCGAACGCGAGGCGAGGCCCGTGGAGAGAATCAGCGAGAGGCCGAGGTTCGCCCCGACCGAGAGGTCGAACTCACCGACGATCAGCGGAAAGAGGGCACCCAGGGCGAGGATCGCGACGACCGAATTCGACGAGAGGATCGTCTTCAGGTTCTGGACCGTGGCAAAGGTCTGCGGCTCGAGGATGCAGAAGGCCGCGACCAGAACCGCGAGCATCGCCGGCAACGAGTAGTCGGTCAGCGATCCCCAGGGGACCTTGGCCACCACGCCCCGCGGGCCCGACTCACCGCCCGGCGTCACCTCCACGGATTGCTCTTTCGTGAGTGACATGACTAGGAAACAACCTCCTCCTGGTAGGCAAGCTCGGATATGCGATTGCGCGTCTTGTTCTCGGCCGACACCTCGCCGGCCACCTCCCCGTCGGCGAGGACGACGATCCGGTCGCAGAGGTGGACCAGGTCGTCCACCTCCTCACTGATGAACAGCACCGCCACCCCGCGCGTGGCGACCCGCTCCAGCTGGGCAAGGATCTGGGCCTTGGCGCCGATGTCGACCCCCTGGGTGGGCTCGTCGAGGATCAGCACCTTGAGGTCGCGGTGCATCCACTTGGCGAGCACCGCCTTCTGCTGATTGCCGCCGGAGAGCAGGCCGATCAGCCGGCTCGGCTGCCGCGGCCGGACGTCGTACTCCTCCATCAGCGCCCGCACGGTGCGCGCCCGTTCGCGCCGCCGCATCAAGCCCCGGCGCCAGTAGCGCCGGGTTTCGAGCAGCGTCATGTTCTCGCCCACCGAGTGGTCGAGGATGACCCCGTTCCGGTGCCGATCGGCGGGCACCATCGAGATCCCGGCGCCGATCGCGTCGGCGGGCGCCCGCAGGCGAACCTCCCGCTCCTCGATCCGCACCTCTCCCCCGGTCAGCCGCTGGTCACCGAAGAGCAGGCGGCCGAGCTCGCTCTTGCCGCAGCCGAGCAACCCGGCCACGCCGACGATCTCCCCCTTGTGCAGGGTCATCGACAGGTTCTTGACCCGCCTCCCGGAGATCCCGCGGGCGGTCAGGACGGGCTCCGTATGCGGCGCCGGTGAACCGCTCGGGTAGAGCGCTTCCAGCGGCCGGCCGACGATCATCTCGATCAGCCCGGCGCGCGAGAGCTCGGCGACCGTGCGGGTGCCGACCTTCTCCCCGTTGCGCAGCACGGTGACGGTGCGGGCGAGCGCCCGGACCTCGTCGAGTTTATGCGAGATGTAGATCACCCCATGCCCCTCCTCGGTGATCCGGCGGACCGCCTCGAAGAGGCGCTCGACCTCGCTCTGCGCGAGCGACGCGGTCGGCTCGTCGAGGACCAGGAGCTTGCCCCGCTCGGCGCCGTAGAGCGCCCGTGCGAGGGCGACGATCGTCTGCTGCGCCACCGAGAGCTCGCCGACGAAGCGGCGCGGATCGATATCCGGATGATCGAGGGCGGTCAACTGCCGACGGGCGAGGGCCGCTTCCTGGCGCTTCTTCGCCCGCCAGCCGAACCCGGTCGGCGGGCTCTGTCCCAGCAGCATGTTTTCGGCGACGGTGAGGGTCGGGATCAGGCCGAGATCCTGGTGGACGAAGGCGAGCCCATAGCTGGTCGCGCTCTCCGGCCCGTAGGTGGGCGGCAGTACCTCGCCGCCCACTTCGATCCGCGCCCCGGGGTCAGGCTGGTGGTACCCCGAAAGGCACTTGACCAGCGTCGACTTGCCGGATCCGTTCTCGCCCAGAAGGGCGTGAACTTCACCCGACATCACATCGAGATCGACGTTGCTCAGGGCCCGCTGCCCGCCGAATGTCTTCGACAGGCCGCGGACCGAGAGCGCGTTGGGAACGGGAGCCGACACGGCTATCCGACTCCCCACACCTTCTTGTAGACGCCTTCGAAATTGGCCCCGTCGCCGTCATAGATGTCGTTGGCGGGAGCGTTTTCCTTGGTGATGAGTTTGGCTTTCACCACTTCTTCGACCGGTTCTTCACCGTTGAAGACGCGGTTCAACGCGTCCACCTCGGCCCAACCGACCCACTCGAACGGTCCCGCCATCGTCGCGACCTCCCAGCCGCCTTCACGGATGTTCGCGATGTTCGACTTGTTGCCGTCGAAGCCGTAAAGCCCGACGTCTTCCTTCGAGACACCAGCCTGTTCGGCGCCCTGTTGGACGAATTCCTCGGTGCTGTCGAAGCCCATCCAGATCGCGTTGGTTTCCGGATGCTGTCCGAGCGAGACGGACACGAGTTCCGGAATCGCCGTGGTCATATTCGAGTAGAGAAAGAACTGTTCGTCGACAATTTCGCAGTCGCCGCCTGCCACCCGGCATTCTTCGACGAATTTCTCGGTGCCTTCGAGGCGTTTGACGATCACGCCGGTTTCCTTGTTGCTGATCACCAGGATCCGCGGGTGGCCATCGGTGTTTTTGAACATCTGCGCCGCGATCGCGTAGCCGTCTTCGTAGAAGGACTGTTCGCTGGGGATCACCTGCGCGGCGATTTCGTTGTCGTTGACGCAGGCGAAGCAGACGATCGTCGCTCCCGACGACTTCGCCTTTTCCAGCGGTGCCGCCAGGGCCGACATGTCGATCGCCTGGACGATGATCCCGTTGGCGTGGTTGTCGATCGCGCGCTGGACTCCTTCGACCATTTTGTCCGGCTTGCTTTCGGTGTCGTACAGGGTCATGTTCCAGCCGATTGCTTCACCGGCTTCCTTGGCCGCCACCGACTCGCGCTGACATCCTTCGAGAGCCTGCGAGCAGGCGATGATGTAGGCGCTTTTGCCCGACGCGGCTTTCGGTCCGGTCGTCGGCGGGCCTTCGGTCTGCGGCCCGGAACGTTCGGCAATCACCTGTTCGACTTTCTTTTCGAACGCCGCCAACTTCGCCGAGCTGCCGCCTTCAACCGAACCGGCGGACGCCGTTTCGCTCGAGTCCGACGTACTGCTGCTGGTGCTGCTCGAGCCCCCTCCGCAGGCGGCCAGCCCTATCGCGAGCGCAAGTACGAACGCGACACCCAACAGATACGCACCCGGCCGGGGCCGGTCGGGCGACGTGTGTTTTCCCAGTCTCACCATTTCTCCTCCGTGTTGTTTCAACCAGCTCACGCCTCGGGGCCTGGGATCACCCTGGCCTCGATCAGCCGTCCCAGCCAGTACGACCACATCTCCTCCGTGTCCATGCAGTCGGCGAAGCCCGCCCGCCGCACCTTCACCGTGCTCTCGAACGCGGCAGGCGGCATCTCGGACATGCCATGGGCGAAGACCAGGTCGGCGAGGTGATGGGACTCGCCGAGCACGTTCGCGATGTCCGGCTCCCGCAGCCCCTGGCGCCGGGCGAGGGCGCGCCACTCGGCGGCCGCCTCGGGCAGGAACGTGGCCAGCCGGCGCGGCGTGTCCCCGCCGGGCTCGAGCCCCAGCGCCGTCGCGATCGCGGGCCAGAGATCGCGCCAACCGAAGACCTCGCCGTTGGTGACGTTGAAGGTCTCGCTGTGGGCCGCCGGATCGAGCGCACACCACTCGAGCGCCGCCGCGACCAGGCGCGAATCGGTCGATTCCCAGGGCGCGGCGGGACCGCCGGGGAAGCCGAACTCGAGCCCCCGCTCGCGGCATATCGCGGCGTAGACGCCGATCACCGGCGGCAGGTTCATCGCCACCCCGAACGAGCCGCCGGTGATCAGGTGTGGCCGCAGCACGGTCCACGCCGGGCCGCCGGCGTCGGCCAGTTCGCGGACGTAATCCTCCTGGTCCCAGTAGAAGTTCTCATGCCGGTGGCGCGTCTCGCGCTCGCGTGCCGGAGTCGGCATCGGCCCGAGGTGGAACCCATATGCCTTCGCGCCCTGCAGCAGGCTGACGTGCTCCAACGGCGCCGCCGCGTCCTCGGTCAACGGGCCGAGGACGTTGCGCAACATCTCGTCGTTGATCTGTCGGTAGTCGTCGTCGCCCCACCCCGTTGCCAGGCCCGGCTTCTCGAACAGCGCCGAGTAGACGACGTGCGTGACCTCGGACAGCGCCCCGAAGGCGCGGCGTGAGGACTCGGCGTCGCGGAGGTCGATCGGCAGGTGGCGAAAGTCGCGCTCGACCAGGACCGGCGGCTCGCGGCGGGAGACGGCGACGACGTCCCAGCCCTCGGCGGAGGCGAGGAAGCGCTCGACGGCGGCGGCACCGACGACGCCGCTGGCGCCGACGATCAGAACGGTCTTGCGGGCCATCGCGGAGGCCTCAGCTCTCCGTCGCCGGCGCCGGGGTCTCCCAGGCACACCGCAGCCGGGTCAGGACCAGCTTCGAGATCCGCCAGCCCCCGTCGACCCGCTCGTACTCATCGCGGTAGTGGCCGAACCCGTGAAAGATCTCCTCCGGGAACTCCAGCCGGTCGTACAGCGACCAGGTCCCGCGGGCGGTGGCCTCGCCGACGATCTCGATGTCCGGGTCATGCCCGTGATGGGTCGTGATCGTGCCATCGAACAGCGGCTCGATCGCGTCCGCGCAAGCCCTACCGTCGGTGAAGATCCAATCCCTCGGGTCGGGACGCCGGTCCTCGGGACCGTGGCCCCACAGTTCGGGTTGGTCACTGAAGTCGATCAGCGTCGGCGCGGTGAACAGGCGTCCGTACTCGTCCCATTCCTTCAGATCCAAGGCGCGGAAGTACCGCGCTTTGAGGCGCTTGATCTCCTCGATCGCGAGTAGCTGCACCAATGTGTCCACGCTTGACCTCCCGTCGTTTGCAACGAGTCGGCGCCGTTCCCAGCGGCGCATTTTTTCAGACGACCGGTTGGTAGAAACTACATAGCGCCCCCAACCGTGTCAAGGGCCTATCGCGGACCGGTGCGGGCGCACCCCGCGCAGGGGTAGCCGCCGCGCCACAGGGGCACGATTCAAACGGCCGATTGGTAGATCGCTAGGAGAGCCGGGCGGCTTTGCGACGCTTTTTGACCGGCTTCGACGCGGCGCTCTTGGCCTCGAGCTCCGCCGAGCCGGAGCAGAGCACCGTGCGGATGATCAACTCGGCGTAGGCGACCGAGATCTCCTCCGGAGAGGATTCCCCGTTCCGGCGGTACCACATCGGCAGGCCGTTGATCGCGGAGAAGACGTAGAGGCGAGCCCAGTGAGAGTCGACATCGGATTCGAGCCCGATCTCCTCCACCGCGCGGTCGATGATCCCCTGCACCTGTTCGCCGTATTCGCGGCGCGCCCGGGCCACGCTCTTGCGCCGTTTGCCGGTCATCTGATCCCAGTCGTTGACGTAGATCCGTGCCCGCTCGATGTTCTGCAGGTACCACAGGCACCAGGCCCGGGCGAAGCTGCGCAGCCGCTCCACCTCGGACACGTCGAGCGCCAGCGCCTCCTCGATCAGTTCCATGAACTCCTGATCCGCCTGGGTGAAGATCCCCTCGAGCAGATCCTCCTTGGAGTCGATGTAGTAATAGAGGCTGCCCTTCAGCACGCCGATCTCGTCGGCGATGTCCTGCATCGAGGCGCTTGCGTACCCCTTCTTGTTGAAGATCGCGATCGCGACGTCGTAGATTTCTTCGCGTCGCTGCCGACGTTTGGGCGTTTCGCGTTTGCCGTTCGGGCCGATCTCGGCCGGCGGCCGCCCTACCCGGCGCGCCGGCGCCTTCTGTGCCTTCCGATTGGCCACGATCCGCCAATCTAGTCGATGGTGGACGCCCGCCCCGGCGGGTTCAGTCCCCCTCGATCACCCTGATCGCGGTCTCCGGACAGGCGTTCTCCGCCTCCCTCGCTTCCGCCAGCCGCTCCGGCGGAATGTCCACCCAACCTTTGCCGGCGTCCTTCTCGTAGCCGTCCGAATCGGGACCGAACACGCTCCTCGCGATCGCGTAGCACCTGCCGTGCGCCTGACACAGAGCCTCGTCAACCATGTATTTCGCCATCGCTCAGACCTCCTCCTCGACGAACTCCACACTCTCGACCGCCCCCGGGGTGAACTTCACCGGCAGCGTGTCCCAGTTCCGCGTCACCGTGCTGTGGCTGATCTGGTTGCTGTCCGCGCCGGCCAGTTCCAGCCCGTCGACCCGCCGCAGCAACTCCTCCATCGTGATCCGCATCTGCAGCCTCGCGATGCTGTTGCCCGGACAACGGTGCGAACCCCAGCCGAACGCGAGGTTGCTGGAGATCTTGCGGTCGATGTCGATCTCGTTGGGGCGATCGTAGATCTGCGGGTCACGGCAGCCGACCGAGTAGGCCAGCATCAGCATCTCGCCTTTCTTCACCGGGCACCCGCCGACCTCGGTGTCCTCCATCGCGGTCCGTCCGAGCGCGAGGATCGAGGCGTAGTAGCGCAGCAGCTCCTCGATCGCGTTGGTGTGCAGCGAAGGGTCGGCCGCCAGTCGCGCCCGGTCCTCGGGGTGGGTGGCGAGGAAGTGGGCCAGCCCGGCCAACACGAAGGTGGTCGTCGTCATCCCACCGGCGAGGACGTCCAGCATGACGAACAGCTTGTGCTTCCAGGGTGCCTGCTCGCCGTCGTCCAATTCGACTCCCTGGAGGATCGAGTCAACGATGTCGCCGCGGGGCGGTTCCTCCTCGCGTTTGCGCATGTACTCCTCGAGGTACTCGGCAACCCGGTTCCAGCCCGCCTGCCGACGCTCCGCGTATTCCTCGGTCGATTCGCCCGCGGCGATCGGCAGGCTCACCGCCTCGTCGGTCGCCTTCTGCACGTAGGCCAGGTCCGCGAGCGGCACGTGCAGGAAGGTGGAGAAGAACATGCGGCCCGGGAGCTGGGAGGCATAGGCCTCGACGAACTCGCATTCGCCCGCACCGACGAAGTCGTTGATCAGGTCGTTGACGTGCGCCCGGATGCTCGGCTCTTTCGTCGCCACCGCGCGGGCACCGAGATGGGTGCCGAGGACCGAGCGCCAGCGCGCCTGGTAGGGCGGATCGATCTCGAGCGGAAACAGGCGCGCGTTGTCATCGCCGTTGCGATTCGGCTCGTAACCGAAGCGATTGCTGAAGGTCTGCCAGTCCTTGGCGACGGCGCGGATGTCCTCGTCGCGGAAGACGACCTTGTAGCCGCCGAGCGCCGGGCTCTGGACGATCGGGCACTTCGTCAGGACCTCCTGCGAGACCTCGTCGAACTTCGCGGGGAAATCCGGGGCATCGAGGTCGAACTCCGTCTCGTAGTCAACGCTTTTCATATCTTCCTCCCGGGGGCGACACGCTGGTCGCGCCGTCCTCCGTAGATCCCAATTAATTCTGCCAATCGGTTGGTAGAAAAAACTCCCAGGCCACCTTAGCCTCGACGGCCGGAGGTGTCAAGACAACCTCCTCTCGGCGACCGGGCGACGTCCCTCACCCGGCGAGGAGGCCGCCGTCGACGGTGAGGACCTGGCCGGTGACGTAGGTCGCTCCGTCGCCGAGCAGAAAGCACACCGCCGGAGCGATCTCGGTCGGCTGGGCGACGCGGCCGAGCGGGATCCGCGCGTCGAGCGCCCGCCGCTTCTCCGGGTCGGCGATGACCGCCGCGGCCAGCGGCGTGTCGACGTATCCGGGAGCCACCGCGTTCACCCGCACGTCGGGGGCAAGCTCCAGGGCGAGACTGCGGGTCAACTGGTGGACAGCGGCCTTCGTCGCGCTGTAGGCGACCAGCCCCGCCATCCCGACCAGGCCCGAGACGCTGCCGACGTTGACGATCGCGCCTCGCCTCATCGCCCGCGCGGCACCGCGGCAGACCATCATCGTGGCGGTCAGGTTGATCGCCACCAGGCGGTCCCAGTCGGCATCGTCGAGCTCGGCCAGATCGCGGCGGGGGATCTGGATGCCGGTCGCCTGGACGACGCCCTCGAGGTCGCCGAGCGCCGCGGCCGCGACCGTGACGGCGCGGTCGGGCGCGCCCGGATCGGTGAGGTCGGCCCGCTCGAAGCCCACCGCCCCCAGGGACGCCGCAAGCGCCTCCACCCGCGGGTCGTGATCGACGAGGAAGAGGCGGGCGCCGGCCGCCGCGCACTCGGCGGCGATCGCCGCCCCGATTCCGCCGGCGGCACCGGTCACCAGGACCGGCTTGTCGCCGAGCTCAGGCGGCGGCACCCGCACGACCCCCGATGCCGATGTCCGGGCCGCCGCGGGCCAGCAGGGCCGCGCGCCGGCGCCGCTGTGCGGCCCGACTCATCATCTCCGGCCGCCAGTCGAGGCCGGTGTCGGACCTGATCGTCACGTTGCGGACTCCGTCGACGGTATGCGCCAGCCGCTCCGCTTCGACCTTGAAGTAGCCGAGCATCATGCAGGAGGGCGAGGTCAGCCGCAGGTCGATCTCGACATTGCCGTCGGCATCGGCCTCGACCCGCTCGAGCAGGCCCATCTCGCCGAGTCCCATCGGCACTCCCTGGGCGACGCTGCAAGGGTCGCCGATCGTGTCGAGGAGCCGGCGCACCCGCGACTCGATCGCCTCAGACATGGGAGGCGACCCCCGGAAACTCGTGCAGGGTCTTCCCCGCCATCGTCGTCGTCGAGTAGGGATCGGCGAGCCCGCCGGCGGTCGCCCGGCTGAACTCGTCGTCGGCGATCGCCGCGCCCAGCGTCTCGATGTCGAGACCGTGGAGGCGCGCCAGGTTGCCGCCGAGGAGCGCCCGCTTGTGCTCGTGGGTGATCGCGGGGATCGGGGTGAAGAGGCCGGACCTGCTCCGCTGCTCGTCGGTCAGCTGAAAGTCCATCAAGGCCTCCAGCCCGGGACGGGCGTGGCAGTTGTTGGTGCCGCTCGACCAGAACATCCTCTCCAGACCCGCCTCCCCGGTGACGCTGAGCAGCTGGGCGAAGATCTCGCCGAAGACTTCCGGCCGGAGGGCGAGGATCAGGTTGAAGGTCTCCAGGTTCAACCAGATGTTCGGCATCCGGCCAAGCAACCAGGCGACCTCCTCGGTGAAGGACATGCCGCCGTGGACGATCTCGAAGGTCAGATCGGGGAACGCGTCGGCAGCGCCCTCGACGTCGCGGGGGTGGAACGCTTCGCCGGTCGGAGCCGGGCCGAGCGGCAGTGACTTGTGGATCGCGACGGTCTTCAGCCCGAGGTCACGGGCGCGCTCGTAGAGCGGAAAGCCGATCGCCGGGTCATCCATCCGCCAGGGCGTGGTCTTCCCTTCGTGGTAGCTGATCGGGTAGAGCTTCAGACCCATCACCCGGCCGACCGCGTCGACCGCCTCGAACTGGCGCTCGAAGTCGCCGATCGCGTCCGGGCGCATCGGGTCGACGGTCACGTAGGAGCCGATGAAGCGATCGGGCCACCGTTCCAGGGCCTGCAGGCCCTTCGCGAATCCCGAGAGGCCGTCCTTGTAGAAGTAGATCGGCAGCGGGTGGTAGATCGCGACGTCGGTGTGACTCTCGCGGAACAGGATCCCTGCCGTGTCCTCGATCGGATAATCGACCGCGGTGTACCGCGGGTCGAGGTCGTAACCCGGCGGTTGCGTCGCGTACAGCCCCTGTTGCAGTTCGTTGATCGGACCCGCGTAGCGAGGCTCGGCAAAATTCTCCGGCCGCATGTCGTAGCAGTGGGTCACCCCATCGATGACGAAGATGTCGTCCTGCATCAGATCTCCTCTCCCTCGTCCCACCGGCCATGGCCGGTGGTTTTTGCGTATTTGCCGATCGTGGGTGGCGAAGGACGTGCCGAAACGAGGCCCGCGCCGTCAGCGTCAGGCGGGGCCATCAGGGCATCCTCGGGCATCGCGTCGGCGGCGCGGACGCCGAACACGAGCGCCTGGCCGAGCGAGG
This sequence comes from Actinomycetota bacterium, assembly GCA_018268415.1. Classification (GTDB taxonomy): domain Bacteria; phylum Actinomycetota; class Thermoleophilia; order Solirubrobacterales; family 70-9; genus VAYN01. Next base: position 33,415 of record JAFDWO010000131.1, read on the forward strand.
CGCCGGTGAGGTAGGTGGCACCGGTCACCAGGCCGGCGGTGACGCTGCCGCAGGCATAGAGGCCGCGGATCGCGCGCCCGTCGGGGTCGAGGACCCGGCCTCCCTGGTCGATGACGGCACCGCCACGATGTCCGGAGGTGCCGGCGAACAGCTCGAGGCAATAGAAGGGAGCGGCCTCGACCGTGCCGATGGTCGGGTTCTCGAACTCTCCGGGCAGGGCGGCGAAAGCACGCTGGTAGGCCGTCTCCCCGCGCGCGAACTCACCGTCGACGCCGCGACGAGCGTCGACGTTGAGGCGCTCCACCTGGGTCTCGAGGCCGGTCAGGTCGATCCCGTGCGCCGCGGCCAGCGAGCCGAGGTCGGGGTGCTCGGTGAGGAACTCGTTGACGGCGAGCCCACCCGGCATCCCGTAGGTGCGGCGATACTCGGAGTCGAAGACGAAGTACATCGGCAGGTTCGGGTTCCCCGCGGTGGCGTCGTCGTACTCGTCCCAGCCGCGGACGATGTCCTGGAAGAAGGTCTCGTTGGCGAAGCGCTCGCCGGCCGAATTGACGATCAGCGAGTGGGGATAGGTGAGCTCCTGGAACAACAGCCGGTAGAGCGGCAGGCCTTCGTTGTCGGCATCGGGGATGCGCACCGCCGGGGTCGAGATCGTCTGATCCATCAGCGCCAGGGCGGCACCCGCCTTGGCCGCCATCACGTGGCCGTCGCCTTCGCCCGTCGGTGGCGTCTGCGGGTGGACGAGGTGGCCGCCCGGGACACAACGCATGGTCATCTTCCGATTCCACTCGAAGCCGCCGGTATTGAGGAGGACGCCGAGGCGGGCGCGCAGAACCGTCCGGCCATCGGGCCCGTCGACCTCGACCCCCTTCACCGCGTCGCCCTCGCGGACCAGCTGCACCGCCCGGGTCTCCAGCCGATGGTCGACACCGAGCTCCAGAACCCGCAGCCAGAGGCTGCCGACGAGGGCCCGTCCGGCGGCCCAGCCCTCGCGCTCGTCGGGGAAGTGGACCGAATCGCGCACGAGTCGCATCTGCGGGCGCGCGGCCACCGCGTCCTCGAGCGCCGCGGCGACGAGGCGGGGCTGCGGCAGCACGCAACGGCCGGCGAGCTTGCCACCCAGCCGCTCGGCGAAATAGTCGGGCAGGTCGGGGTACACCATCCAGCGCAGCGGCGTCACATCCTCCACCCACTCGAGGATCCAGGCGATCTCGTCGACGTAGGCTGCCGCGAGCGCGCGGTCCCAGCGCCCCCGGGCGACCGACTCCAGGTAGGCCATCGCCTCGCTCGCCGAATCGTCGATTCCCTTCTCGCGCATCCGGTGGTTGCCGGGTGCCCAGACCACACCGCCGGAGTAGGCGGTGGCGCCGCCGACGGTCGCCGACTTCTCGACGATCAGTGGCCGCAGGCCGGCTTCACTGAGGCGAATCGCCGCCGCCAGCGAGCCGATCCCGGCGCCGACGAGCAGGGCGTCGTACTCGTGCGTCTTGATCTCCCCCGTCGCCAACTCCTCAGCCCTCCACCGCGTGGCGCTTCAGCTCGGGCTTGGCGATCTTGCCGGCGGACGTCTTCGGCAGCTCGTCGAGAAACTCGACCGATTTCGGCTTCTGGTAGGAGCCGAGATGCTCGGCCACGGCAGCGGCGATTTCGGCGGCGTCGGCGGTCGCCCCCGGCTTGAGCGCCACGTAGGCCTTCACCGACTCGCCCCAGAGCTCATCCGGGACGCCGACCACCGCCGACTCGAGCACGGCAGGGTGCCGCTGTATCGCCAGCTCGACCTGGGCCGCGTAGATGTTCTCGCCGCCCGAGATGATCATGTCCTTCGCGCGGCCGACGATGTAGAGGTAACCGTCGTCATCGAAGCGCCCGACGTCGCCGGTGCGCAGCCAGCCATCGCCATACGTCGCCTCCTCGGTGAGGTCCGGGCGGCCCAGATAGCCGATCATCGTCGCGGGAGACTTGGCGATCACCTCCCCCGCCTCGTCGCTGCCGCGCCGGATCACGTTGTCGTCGGCGTCGAGCAGCTCGACCCGGCTCAGCCAGGCGGGCCGGCCGCACGACTGCAGCCGGTGCGGGTTGATGCCGTTGATCGCATCGAGATGGTCCCGGGGCGAGAGGAAGGTGATCGCCAGCTCCTCGGTGCGCCCGTAGCACTGCAGAAGGTCACAGCCGAGGGCCTCGATCAACTCGCGGGTCACGCTCTCGGCGGTCGGACTGCCCCCGTACTGGACGTGACGCAACGTGTCCATCCTCGGCGAGCCGGCTCCCATCGCCGCGAGCATGTTCTGGAACATCGTCGGGATCCCCATCGAGGCGGTGACGCCCTCGTCCTCGATTGCGTGCAGCACCAGGTCGGCCTTGAAGTTGACGATCACCACGGGGCAACCGTGGGTGAGATAGTTGATCGCCAGAACGACCGGACTATGGAACATCTGGCCCATCAGCATGAACTTGTCGTCCGCGGTGACGCCCTCGCCGACCGTGTTGTTGGCCATCGCGCCGATCGCCGTGGCGTGGGTATGGACGGCGCCCTTGGAGATGCCGCTGGACCCGCCGGTGTAGACGACGATGAACGGGTCCGATCCACCGGCGTGGCCGAACGATCCATCGCCGCCGTCACTGCCGGCGGTGACGAGCTCCTCGAACGGCGAGGCGCCTCCCTCGGCGTCCCAGCCGATCCAGGCATCGCAGTCCACCTCACCCTGCAGGCTCGCGATCTCGCCCGCGAACTCGGCGTCGAAGAGGATCGCCTCGGGGGGCGAGGCCCGGAGGATCTCGGCCAGCTCGGGGACCGAGAGGCGCCAGTTCAACGCCTGGACGGCGATTCCCCGCAGGGCGCAGGCGAGGTAGGTCTCCATGTACTCGATCCGGTTGCGCGAGAGGACGGCGATGCTCCCCCGATAGCGGATCCCGTGCGCTCGTTCCAGGCCCGCTCCGAAGGCGATCACGCGGTCGGCGAGCTCACCGAAGGTGCGGCTGCGGCCCGAGGGGTATTCGCGCAGCGCGTTGTCGTGGGCCCGTCCGACGGCATGGCGCAACACGAGCGAGGCGACGTTCACCCGCGCCGCGATCAGCGGATTCTCGCTCGCGGCGCCGGATGCGGACCCGGCTGAGCGCGCGTCTGGCCCCCGGACCGATTGCTTCTGCGACACGATTCTCCTCCAGAATTTCTTTGAACGACCGGTTGGTTGAAGATAATAGCCGCTACAAACGCCGTCGGCCAGTCATCACCGCTCGCAGACCGCGAAAACGGCTTGACTACTTCGTCCCAGGTCGCCGGAGATCGGCGAGAGGAGTTCGCCGTCGACTACGGCGCGACGCTGCGGCCGCCGCAGACGTAGATCACCTGGCCGGTGATGTAGGACGCCGCCTCGGAGGCGAGGAAGGCGACCACGCCCGCGACATCGTCCGGGCTACCGATCCGCCCGGCGGGGATCTTCGCGATCAGCTTGTCGAGCACCTCGGGCGGCATCGCCTGGGTCATCGGCGTGTCGACGAGACTCGGCGCGACGGCATTGACGCGGACCCGCGGCGCCCAGTGCTGGGCGAGCGAGCGGCCGAAGCCGACCAGCCCCGCCTTCGAGGCCGAGTAGTTGGCCTGGCCGAAGTTGCCGAGCGAGGCGCGCGAGCTCATGTTGACCACGGCGGCCCCGTCGACGAAGTGGTCCTCGAGCGCCAGGGTGAGCCGGATCGCGGCGACCAGGTTGATCTCGATCACCGCCCGGAAGGCCCCCTCCTCCATCTTCGTCGCCCGCGCGTCCCGGGTGATGCCGGCGTTGTTGACCAGCACCGCCACCTCTCCCCCGGCCGCCTCGACCACGGCGGCAACCCCCTCGGCCTTGGTCAGGTCGGCGACGACGGCGCGGGCACCCTGCGCCGCCGCGACCACCTCGACCCCGGGATCGAGGTCGACCAGCAGCAGCTCGTGGCCCGCCTCGGCGAGGCGCTCGGCCATGCGACCGCCGAGGCCGCCGGCGGCGCCGGTGACGATCGCCGTGCTCACGCGACCACTTTCCCGAGGTTGGCCCCGCCGACCTGCAGCAGCTGGCCGGTGAGCGAGGAGCCGGCCAGGACGGCGACGGTCTCCTCGACCGCCTCGTCGTCGCCCTCGCCACCGGCGACGACGTTGATCCGCCAACCCGGCTTGGCGCCCTCGATGCCGAGCGTGCGGACCATGCCGAGGATCCCGGTGGCGAGCGCCGCGTCGACCGGCGTGCCCTGTCCCTCCAGGTCGGCGGCGCGGAGAACGGCGACCACCGGGCTGCCGCCTTCCAGGGCGGCGCGCGCCTGCGTGAACGCGTCGGTGAGCGCCACGGCCAGCGCGTCGAGATCTTCGCCCGGCATCGCCGGTCGCAGGACCACCTGGTCGGCCATCACGCCTCCATTCTCTCGATCGCGACGGCGATCCCCTGGCCGACCGCTTCGCTCATCCTGCCTCCTTGGAAGCCACCAACGACACCAGCTCGCCGCTCTGGACGGTCTCACCGTCCTGGTTGACGACGTCGACACGCTGGATCACAACGCCTTGGTCGGACCGTTTCGTCGCGCGCGCCTCGATCACCGTGGTGACGACGACGATCGTGTCGCCGAAGAAGACCGGCGCGAGGAATTTCCACGAGCGGTATTCGAGCAGCGCCCGCAGGCTGCCGCGAAAGATCGGCATCTGCTGACGCAGCCCCGAGGCGATCGCGAGCACCAGGTTGCCGTGCGCGATCCGCGCTCCGTAGGTCAGTTCCTCGACGAAGACCTGGTCGACGTGGAGCGGGTTGAAATCGCCGGAGACGCCGGCGAAGGCGACCACGTCGGCCTCGGTGATCGTGCGCCGCGGCGAGACCCAGCGGGCACCGACCGGCATGTCCTCGAAGTAGAGCCGGCCGAAGACGTCGGGCTCCGGCGCCGCCGTCGCCTCCTCAGGCATCGAGGGCCTCCGCGATCCGGCCACGGTGGGTCAGCGGCGTGCCCAGGGTCGGCACCCCGACCAGCGCCCGCTTGTAATAGAGGCCGATGTCGTGCTCCTCGGTGAAGCCGATGCCGCCGTGCAGCTGGACCGCTTCGGCGGTGGTGTGCGCATAGGAGTCGGAGGCGCTGCTCTTCGCGGCGGCGACCACCATCGGCACCGCGTCCCCGGCCCCGGACTCGACCGCGTCGGCCGCGCCGTAGACCGCCTCGCGGGCGCCGTCGACGCTCACGTGCAGGTCCGCCAGCCGGTGCTTCAGTGCCTGGAAGCGACCGATCGGACCGCCGAACTGCTCGCGCTCCTCCATGTAGGCGACGGTCATCTCGATCGCCCGACGGGCCCCGCCGACCATCTCGGCGGCGATCGCCACCGCACCGCGGTCGAGGACCTCGAGGAGCGCCTCCTCGGTCCGCTCGCCGCGGTCGAGCCGCGTTGCCGCGGCGCCCTCGAAGCGGACCGTTGCCGTGCGGCGGGTCTCGTCGATGGTCGGCGCATTCCCGCGCTCGACCCCGGCGGCACCCGGCTCGACGGCGAAGAGACCGGCGCCGGCACCCCCGGTCCGGGCGGCCACGATTAGCTGCTGCGCGCTCAGCCCGTCGAGGACGAGGCCGCCGTCGCCGCTCAGAGCCCAGGCACCTTCGGCCTCGGTCGCGACGACCTCGCCGACCGGATCGGGCCCGCCGAGCAGGTCACCGCCCGCCACCAAGGTCGCCCGCACCGAGCCGTCGGCCACCGCGGCCAGCGCCGCGGCGCCGAGCTCCGCGTCGGCGACGAGCAGCAGGGCGTCGGCGGCCAGCACCGCGGAGGAAAGGAACGGCCCGGAGTAGAGCACCCGGCCCATCTCCTCGAGCAGCAGGCAGCGCTCGATCGTCGTGTAGCCGGCGCCGCCGCGCTCCTCGGGGATCGCGATCGCGGTCCAGCCGAGGTCGGCGATCTCGGTCCAGGCGTCCTGCTCGAAACCGTCGTCGGTGGTCATCAGGTCCCGCACCTTGTCGGAGGGAAAGCGGGACTCGAGGAAGCTGCGGGCGACGCCGCGGATCTCCTCCTGTTCGCTGCTCAGCTTGACCGTGGTCGTCATTTGCTCACCTCGGAGTCGGCGCCGAGCACGTCGGCGATCTGTTCGCAGTTGGAGATCAGCTCGGCGCTGGAGACATCGGCGCCGGCGGTCTGGAAGACGAGCTCGCTGACGCCGCTCTCGCGCAGCTCCGCTTCCAACGCCGCCGCCTTGCGGCGAGCGACCTCAGGGGTGCCGGCGATCGTCAGCTCGTCGACCACCGCGTCGGGGATCAGGCCGGACAGCTCGCCCCAGGCCGCCTTGCGCCCGGAGGCGTCGAACCCCTCGCGGATCGCGTCGGCCACCGACTCCCAGTCGGTGGCCGCGGTGACGGTCTTGTAGCTCGGGGTCGAGAGATAAAAGGCGAGCTGGCGACGGGCCATCTCGCGCGCCCGCTCCTCGTCCTCGTCGATCGCCGTGATGCACCAGGCGGCGACCTCGAAGGGGGCATCGTCGGTGCGCCTGGCGAAGCCTTCGCGGAGCGCGGGGAGGACCCGCTCGTTGAGGTGCACGCGGCTCAGCGCCAGCGCGTGGAGCAGCGCCCCGTCACAGCTGCGGGCGACGGCACGGGTCATCGCCGGGTTCAGCGCCGCGGCGTAGACCGGCGGCGGGACCGCCAGTTCGGGGTCTCGCCCCCAGGCCTCCCGCAGCGCCTCGGCGTACGCGGCGATGCGCGGTGCCGGCGGTTCGAACTCGGCCCCGTACCAGCGCCGCACGCCGCGGGTGCCGGAGCTGATCCCGAGACCGAAGCGGCCGGCGGAGAGTCGCTGGACGTCGCCCGCCAGGGCCGCCATCCCCAGCGGCGCCCGCGAGAAGGCGTAGGCGATCCCGGTGGCGACACCGATCCGTTCGGTGGCCAGCGCGACGTAGAGCGCCCGGGCGACCGCGTCGCGGCCGACGTACTCGGTCGTCCACACCCGGTCGAGCCCCGACGCCTCGGCCCGCCGGGCGAGGTCGGCGAGCGGCTCGAGCTCGTCGGTGGCGAAGACGACGCTGCGGCGCAGCGGCCCCACCTGGGCGGGCAGGTCGGTCATCGCGGCAGCCCGAGGATCCGCTCGGCGATGATGTTGCGCTGGATCTCGCTGGTGCCGGAGTGGATCGTCCCGGCCCGCGCCGCGAGCAGCTCGTGCGAGGGCTCGGTGTGGAGCAGCAGCCCGGCGGCGCCGTGGACCTCGGAGCCGAGTTCGCCGATCTCGCGCTCGAGCTCGCCCCAGAACAGGTTCACGACCGAGCCTTCCATGCCGATCTGTTCGCCGCTCTCCTGGCGCACGGCCACGCGGAGGTTGAAGCGACGCAGCTGTTGGCAACGGACCCAGAGTCCGGCGAGCCGCAGGCGCGCCTGCTGGGCGCCGGCGGGGTCGAGGCTTCCGGCAGCCGCTCCCTCGCGCAGGGTCGCGGCGATCTCGTGCAGGCGCACCAGCATCCGCGAGTGGTCGGTGAAGCCCTGGTCGCCGCGCTCGAACTGGAAGAGCACCATCGCCGTCGTCCACCCGTCGTCGACGCCGCCGACGGCCCACTCCGCCGGACAGCGGGCGCCGTCGAAGAAGACCTCGCAGAACTCGGGGTCGCCGCTGATCTGTTCGATCGGCCGTACCGTGACGCCGGGCTGGTCGACCGGGCAGATCAGCAGGGTCAGGCCGCGGTGCCGTTCGCTCTCCGGGTCGGTGCGACAGAGGACGAAGCAGTAGTCCGAGTACTGCGCCCAGGTGGTCCAGATCTTCTGCCCGTCGATCACCCACTCGTCGCCGTCGCGCTTCGCGCGGGCGCGGATCGCAGCCAGGTCGGAGCCCGCGTTCGGCTCCGAGAAGCCCTGGCTGAAGATCTCCTCGGCGGAGAGCATCACCGGCAGGAAGCGCGACTTCAGCTCCTCCGAGCCGACCTGGATCAGGGTCGGGCCGAGCAGCGAGATTCCCGGCGTGTTGGCGATGTAGGGGGCGCGGGCGAGCGCCAGCTCCTCGTAGTACATGAACTGGTGGAGCGGCCCGGCGCCGCGGCCGCCGTACTCCTCCGGCCAGGCGGGGCCGGCCCAGCCCCCTTCGAAGAGGGTGCGCTGCCAGGCCCGCCGCAGGGCGAACTTCTCGTCCTGGTCGAGCGGCTCCGGCCGGGCCGGGCTGTTGGCCGCCAGCCAGTCGCGGAACTCGCGCCGGAACGGGTGATCGTCGGGCGCGGCCGAGATCTCGGGCCCGAGAACGCTGCTGGGAAGGGTCTTGGTCGTCGTGCTCATCTGATCGCCATCGCATTCGCCGGCGAGCCGACGCCGCCGGGCAGGTTGAGGGGCATGGCCGTGAACAGGAAGTCCCAGCGCGAGTCGGCGGCGCAGCGGGAGGCGAGGCGGTCGAGGTCGAGCAGCTCGCCGACGACGAAGCCCAACAAGGGGATCAGCCGGCGGTGTAGCGAGCCCACCGCGGGGTCGCCGGGGGCAACCTCCAGGGTCGGGTTGTCGGCGGCGACCGCGATCGCGCCGCTGTCCCAGAGGAAGCGGGCGACGTCGTCGGAGCCGGCGAGGCCGCTGATCGACGGGGTGCCCGCCTGGGCCTCGCGGCCCGCCTGGTCGAGGGCCCGGTAGGCGGCGATCCAGCCGGTGCGGATCAGCAGGACGTCACCGGGGCGCGGCTCGACCTCCTGGGCGGCGACGATCTCCCGCAGCTCCTCGGCCTCGATCGGCTCGGCGCCGAAGGGGTCCCAGGCGCGGCCCTCCTGCTCGCGATGGGCGACGACGTCGAGCAGCAGGCCACGGCCGACGATCCCGGCGTCGGTCCAGCGGCCGATGCCGAGGCGCTCGTCGTCGGCCGCGAACCCTGCGTCGGTGACGCCGCCGAAGAAGCCGAACTCCCGGGCGCGGACGTGGCGCAGCCCGTCCCACTGGGTCGAGCCCTGCGGATAGAAGGAGTCGAGCCGATCGTCGAGGGTGTTGCGGTCGGTGGCGAAGACCTCCTGGGCGACCGGGTCGCGACCGAACAGTGGCGGCGCGATCTCGGTCAGCGGCAGGTTCAGCCCGAAGGTCTCCCCCTCGCGGACCAGCCCGGCAGCCTCCCGCACGGTCTCCGGCGTCATCCGGGTGAGCGTGCCGAGATCACGGTCGAGCGCCTCCCAGGCGTGCGGCATGCCGAGCTTCTCGATCCGCGGCAGCGCGTCGTAGGCGGTCTCGTTTCCACGGTCCGCGGTCATCCCCGGACCCTTCCCCGGCTTGCCGCGGCGGTCCCACGCACCATCCCGACGACCATCTCCGCGTAGGCGCCGGCGATGTACTCGGCCGAGTCGCCTCCCTGGTCCCGGTACCAGCTCGGCAGCCCGTTCAGCGCCGACAGGGTGAAGAAGCAGACGTAGCGCGGGTCGAGCCCCGCAGCGGCCTGCCCTTCGGCCTTCGTCGCCTCCAGCAGGTCGATCAGGAAGCCCTCGTACTCGCGCCGTTTGCGCCGCACGGCGCCCTGCTGGCGACCGTCCAGGTGGCGCCACTCGCGAAAGTAGACGCTCGCCCGCTCCAGGTTGGAGAGGTGCCAGAGGGACCACTCGTAAACGAAGCTGCGCAGCTTCTCGAGCGCCGGGGCGTCCATCTCGGTGACCCCTTCCATGATCGCCCGCGACTGCTCGTCGGAGGTATCGAAGACGTGTGAGAGCAGGTCTTCCTTGGAGTCGATGTAGTAGTAGAGGCTGCCCTTCAGGACGCCGACCCGTTCGGCCACGTCCTGGATCGAGGCAGCCGCGTAGCCCTTGTCGTGGAAGACCTCGATCGCCGCGTCGAGGACGTCGTCACGGCGGCTCTGACGGGTGCCGACCACCGTCGGATCCACGCTGTCGGCCACCTCAGCGCCCCTTGAACTCGGGCGGGCGCTTCTCGGCGAAGGCGGCGATCCCCTCGCGGTGGTCCTCGGAGGTCATCGCGATCGCCTGGCCGAAGGCCTCGATCTCGGCCTGCTCCTCGATCGTGTGGACGGCCGACTCGTTGAGCGCCCGCTTGGCGGCACCGAGCGCGATCGTCGCGCCCGTGGCCAGCTTCCGCGCCGCCTCGCCGGCGGTCGCCATCAGCTCCTCGTCGGGGACGACGAAGTTGACCAGCCCGAGCCCCCGCGCCTCCGCCGCGGTCAGCCGGCGGCCGGTGAACATCAGCTCCTTGGCGGTGACCAACCCGACCGCCCGGGTGAGGAAGTAGGAGGTGCAGCCATCGGGGGCGAGGCCGACCCGGCTGAACGCCATCGAGAGCGAGGCCGACTCGGCCGCGTAGATGACGTCACAGGCCATCGCGATGCCCAGCCCGAGCCCGTGCGCGTGGCCGTTGACGGCGGCGATCACCGGCTTGTCGAGCCGGGCCAGCGGGATCACCACCTCGCGGGTGAGCTTCGCCATCCGCCGGCGGGTCGTCTCCGCCCCGCGGTCGGGGTCCATCTGCTTGATGTCGCCGCCGGTCGAGAAGGCGCGCCCGGCGCCGGTGAGGAGGACGGCGCGCACCTCGGCCGCGTCGGCGAGCATCCGCAGCACCGCCGCCAGCTCTTCCTTCAGCTGCATGTTCAGCGCGTTCAGCGCCTCCGGGCGATTCAGCGTGACCGTCGCCAGGCCGCCCTCGACGCCGACGTCGACCGTCTCGTATCCGACCTGGGACGTCGCCATCAGTCGAAGACGGGCTCGAAGTAGTCGATGTCTTCCAGCGACCCGGTCGGCTCGGCGTCCTTCCACACGGCGCGGACCTTCATGCCGGTGTGGAGCCGCTCTTTCGCCTCCTCGACATCGATGCCGCCGATCGAGTGGATCAACCGGGTGGCCGAGCCGTCGAGGACGATCTCCGCGTAGACGTAGGGCGGTTCCCGCACCTGGCCGACGAACTCCATGTGGATGACCGAGAAGGCTTTGATCGTCCCGGTGTCGGCGACGTCGACCCACTCCTCGGTGCGCACGAAGCAGGCGTCGCAGTACTCGCGCGGCGGCACCAGCACGCAGGTGCAGCGCGGGCAACGGACCCCCTGGATGCGCCGGCTGGTGGCGATGCCGTCGAAGAGGGTGCCGTAGTAGGGCCCGAAGGCGTGGTCGTAGTCGAGCCGCAGGTCGTAGCTCTGTTCGAGCACCGGCTCGACGTCCGCGGTCGCCTCGAACGGCTGCGGCCACTCGCCCGCGGCGGCGGCGTCGCTCACCTCGAAGCCCTCGACGTCCAGCATGCTGCCCGCCGGGCTCGCGGCCCAACGGGCGGCGACCCGGGTGCCGACCTCGAGGTCGGCGAGCTCCGCGTCGAGCACCTTGTGGACGAGGTCACAGTCGGCGCCGTCGAGTCGGATCATCGCCAGGACGCCGGCGGGCGTCGCGGTGAAGCCGGTCAGCGCGCCCGTCGGCGCGACCTCGAAATCCGCCGCCGTCGTCTCGCCACACGCCGCGCAGAAGTCCTGCGCCGGCACGGCGACGTCGCCACACTTCTCGCAGCGCGAGCCGACCAGCTTGTGGTTGGCAAGCTCGGCGAGGAACACGGACGCGGCGCGCCCGGTGGTCAGCGTGTAGGGAAGCTCGATGCGACCGGCGAAGGTCGGGTTCTCGCCCGGGGCCGACCCGAGACCCTCGCCCCGCATCATTACCGGAGTAGCTGCTTTGGCCTCCATCTTCTTCCTCCTCTAGTTCTTGTCGGCGCCGACCACGGCGACGCCGCGCAGGTTGGCCCAGCCGCCGCCCGCCTGGACCAGCGCGGTCCGGGCGCCGGGCACCTGGCGTTCGCCCGCTTTGTCGGTCACCTGGAGCGCCGCCTCGGCGAGGCGGATCAGCGCCGTGGCGCCGATCGGGTTCGCCCCCATGCAGCCGCCGGAGGGGTTGCACGGGATGTCGCCCTCCATCTCGGTGGCGCCGGACTCGATCAGCGCCGCCGCCTCGCCGGTCCGGCAGAGGCCGAGACCCTCGTAGTAGGAGAGCTCGAAGTTGGTGTAAGGCTCCTGCAGCTCGGCGACGTCGAACTGGCGGCGCGGGTTGGTGATCCCGGCTTTCTTGTAGACCCGTTGCGCGGCGAGCTGGAGTGGGACCGACTGCAGCATGAATCGATTTGCCGCGTTGTCGGCCTCGCCGTAGTAGGACATGCCACGGATCCAGGCCGGCTTCGCGCTGACCTGCGGCACGACGTCGTCGCCGGCGAGGATCACCGCGCAGGCGCCGTCGGAGATCGGCGGGACGTCGAGCAGCTTGATCGGCCAGGCGAGCGGCCGCGAGTTCAGCACGTCCTCCACCGTGACCTCCTTGCGCACGTGCGAGTAGGGGTTGCGGAAGGCGTTCTTGTGGTTCTTGACGCTGACCAGCGCCGCCGCCTCCTCGGTGTGGCCGAGGGTCTCGATCCTGGCTTTCCAGTAGGCCGAGGCGAAGCCCATGATCCCGACCGCGAACTCGCGTCCCCAGAAGGGGTCGTAGAGCGTGGAGATCTGGTATTGGAGGGCCCCCTCGGAGAGCTTGTCGTAGGCGACCACGAGGACCTTGTCGGCGAAGCCGCTGGACACCTGGTTCATCGCCGCGAGGGCGCCGGCGAGGCCGGTGCCGCCGCCGCTGGTGATCCGGACCACCGGCTTCATGTGGCCGCCGAGGCCGTCGACCAGCCACTTCTCCGGCTGGTTGACGGCGCCGAACAGCGCCGGGCCGCTGGCGACCACGATCGAGTCGATGTCGTCGAGGGTCATCTCGGCATCGGCGAGGGCGCCGTCGACGGCCTCGCGCACGAGACCCGCCTGGCTGACGTCCTTGCGCCGGCGGGCGTGAACCGTCTGCCCGGTTCCGACTATCGCTACATCGCGCATCGGTTCAGACCTCCAGGGTGAAGACGCAGTGGTTTTGCATGCCGACCCCGCCGGCGCCGTGGACGACGGCGGAGGTCGCCCCCGCGGGGGCGTGGTCGACCCGGTCGGCCAGCTGCAGCGATGCCTCGCTCAGCCGCACCAGCCCGGTGGCCATGATCGGGTCGGCGGGAAGCGAGCCGCCCGACGGGTTGAGGTGGATCTCGGAGCCGTCGCGGTAGAGCGCCGGGGCGCCGCCCGGGGAGGCGAGCCCGAGCGCCTCCAGCACCATCAGCTGGGTCGCCGCCGACGAGGCGGAAACCTCGGCGATCGAGAGCTTGGTCGGATCGCCGATGCCGGCCCGCTTGTACGCGGCCTCGGCGGCAACCTTGGCGGCCGGGAGCGAGCCGCGCTCGCGACGGGCAAAGGCGTGCTGGTCGATCGCCGTGCCGATGCCGGTGATCCAGACCGGGGTCGGGCAGACCCGTTCGGCAACCCGCTGTGAGGTGATCACCACGGCGACCGCGCCGTCGACCGCGCGCGCGAGCTCGAGCTCGCGCAGCGGCGCCGCGACGACGGCGGAGGCGCGGATCGCGTCGGCCGCCGGGACGTCGTCGGTCTCGACCCACGGATTCGTCGCCGCCTTCGCCCAATCGTGGGCGACGACGTCGGCGAAGATCTCCTCGGAGTGGCCGTGCTCGGCCAGGTAGCTCTGCGCCTGCAGGCCGCTCGCCGCCTCGTGGCCGAAGCCGACCGGGCGCTGATAGAAGGGCTCGACCTGGCTCCAGTAGAAAGCCGAGACGTCCCCCTCCGAAGGCTTCGAGTACCCGATCAGCAAGCCGACTTCGGCCGATCCGGCGCCGATCTTGGTGGCGCCGTAAAGGGCCGCCCAGAGGCCGTCCTCCTCGACCCGCGACTCTTCCTTGTGATGGGCGCCCATGGCGCCGAGGAAGCCGCAGTTGGAGATGCTGCGGCCGTCGAGGATGTCGCTCCCCGAATCGATCACGAAGTCGACGTCCTCGATTCTCAGACCTGAGCCCTTGAGCGCGGCGCTGACCGCCTCGGAGATCAGATCAACGTGTTGACGATTGGCCCAACGGCTCTTGAGGCTCGTCTGCGCGCTAGCGACGACGGCCACGCGATTGCTTGATTTGGCGAACATGGAGCGCACGTTACCAGACAATCGTTTGGTAGATAAAGTCCGCTTTCGGTTACCACTAATCGACCGGGCGTTTGGTTGAGAAGGAAGGCAGGAGAGCATGGACGAGAAGCTGCTTTGGAGGCCGACCGACGAGGCGGTGCGAAGTTCCACCCTGCACCGCTACGCCGACTGGCTGGCCATCGAGCGGGGGCTGCGCTTCGGCGGCTACGAGGAGCTCCGCAGCTGGTCGGTCGAGGACCTCGACGCCTTCTGGAACTCGATCTTCGACTTCTTCGGCGTCGAGTTCGACGGGCAGCGCGGCGTCGCGCTCGGGTCGCGCGAGATGCCCGGTGCCGAATGGTTCCCGGGAGTGCGATTGAAGGTCGCCGACGCCCTGGTGGTCGACCTGCCGCAGCCGGGGACCGACGTCTGGATCGAGCTCTTCGTCGTCCTCGCCGCGGGTGCCGAGCTCGACGACGAGCTGCGCAAGGGGCTGGCGCGGCGGATCCGCGAACGGTGCAGCCCCCGCCACGTCCCCGACGAGGTGCTGGCGATCGCGGCCGTCCCGCGGACGCTCTCGGGGAAGGCCCTGGAGGTGCCCGTGAAGCGGATCCTGATGGGGGCCGACCCGGCGAAGGCGGTGAGCCGCGGCTCGCTCGCCAACCCCGAGGCGCTCGACTGGTTCGTCAGGCGAGCCGCGGCGACGACCGGTTGAACGACCAGGCGGCGATCGCGCCCGCGATCGCCCCGGCGCTCGCCGCCGGCCGGTCGAGGATCAGGTGATGGTGGGCGCCGGCGACGACCGTGGAAGGGACCGGGCGCCCCAGGATCGCTTCGGCGGCCCGGGGGCTTGACCCGTCGACGAGCGCGCTCTGCTCGCCGTAGACCATCGCGACCGGGCACCCGACCGCCGCCAGGTGGCGGTTGATCAGATCGTCGGTGAAGCGCTGCGCCACGCCCGGGTCGAACTTCCAGGTCCACTCGCCCTCCCGACAGCCCACCGACCTTTCGGCGATCTGCCGGACCGCTTCGGGATTGACCACCGGCTGCGCCGGGAAGAGGCGGATCGATTCGACCGCTGCCTCTCGCGACGCGAACGTCCGCATCGCCCGGGCAGGCGTCCCCCGAGGCACGCTGCCGGTCTCGGAGTCGCCGCGGCGGATGCCGGTGTCGACGAGGACCAGGCCGGCGACCAGGTCCGGGCGACGGGCGGCGGCGACCACAGCGACCAGGCCACCCATGCTGTGACCGACGATCGTGGCCCGGCCGCCGGCCAACCCCACGACCGCCGCGAGAGCCTCGTCCGCCCAAACCTCGGGCGTGTACTCGAGCCTCCTGCCGCTATCCCCGTGTCCACTGAGATCGATGGCGACGACGCGCCGACCCCGGCCGAGTCCGGCCTTCACCGCCGCGTCCCACCAGTGTCGATTGGCCCGGTTCCCGTGAAGCAGCACGACCGCATCGCCCCGAGGGTGCCCCCCATCGTCTTGACCACACCACGCAATCTGGCAGCCGGCCACCTGAAACCCTCCGCTCTCCATCCACCAACTCTACCGGCCGTTTGGCTGGTACAGCGACCCTCTCGCGGCCGTGAGGGGTCGAGGCCTCGCCGGCGCCGGGGTAGGGATGGAGCCTCTGAGCAGTCGCCCGGAGAAGGGATGCGGCCCCCTCGAGCTTCCGCCAATGGCGGAAAGGGATGCGGCCGTCTCGAGCTGTCGCCCGTGGCGGAAAGGGATGCGGCCGTGTCGAGCTGACGCCCGTGGCGGAAAGGGATAGGGCGTCTCGAGCTGTCGCCCGTGGCGGAAAGGGATGCGGCCCCCTCGAGCTGGCGCCCGTGGCGGAAAGGGATGCGGCCCCCTCGAGCTGTCGCCCATGGCGGAAAGGGATGCGGCCGTCTCGTCCACGGCCCTGGCAGGCTGTGGCCGTGGCCGAGACGGCCGGGTATGAGAGGCGTGGAGGAAGGCCCACGTGAAACCCACGGGAGCACCACTGATCCGTCACGGGACCGTCACGGAACGGAGACCCCGTCACGAGGACGTAGGGAACTCCACGCCTCCTCCCGTGTTGTCCAACCGTCACGGACGCGCTGCGTGGGTTTTCCACCGTATAGGGGGGCCAAAACACGCAGCGCGTTCCCGGGCCCTCTCCTCCGGCCCGGAAAGAGACAGAAGTTTCCCGAGAGTGTGACGTTCCCGGCATCCTCGTCACCGATCGGGGCGGGGTGTGGCCTCTCCCGCACGGACCCGTCACGGAGGTCCTACTTCGTGACGTCCCTGCGTCGTCTTTTTCACGACCTCCCCCCGTCCCTGCGTCCCCCCTCATCCCTGTGTCGCCTTCCCCACGACCCCCTCCCGTCCCGGGCGCCTCATGGCGCTCACAGCCTGCCAGGAGCGCCATGAGGCGCCCGGGACCATCTCGGACGGGTGCGGGGGTCGGGGTCGCGCGGCCACGCGCCCCGC
>JAFDWO010000132.1 GCA_018268415.1 Actinomycetota bacterium
TCCCACGGTCCCTCCCGATCCCGGCCCCGGGGACCGGAGGGTGCGACCGATCCGTCACGGGACCGTCACCGAAGGGAGACCTCGTCACGGAGATGCCGGGAACGTCACCCTTCCTCCCGACCCTTCCATTGCTCAAGGATCTCCGTGTCTGGTCTCGGTTGCTCAGCAACCAAAACTCGACGCGCGTCCCACGGACCCCCCCGATCCCGATCCCGGCCCCGGGGGGCCGGAGGGTGCGACCGTTCCGTGACGGGACCGTCACGGAACGGGGACCTGGTCACGGAGGCGCCGGGAAGGTCGCGGTGTGACCGGACGGTCACCGGACCGGGACCCCGTCACGAAGACGTAGGGAACCCGACGCCTCCTCCCGTGTTGTCCAACCGTCACGGACGCGCTGCGTGGGTTTTCCACCGTATAGGGGGGTCAAAGTACGCAGCGCGTTCCCGGGCCTTCTTCCGAGGCCCGTCAACGGACCGAAGGTTCAGGAAAGGGTGACGTTCCCGGCGTCTTTGTGACCGATCGGGGCCAGGTGTGGCCCCTCCCGCACGGACCCGTCACGGAAGTCCGACCTCCTCCCGTCCCTGTGCCGCCTTTTTCACGACCCCCTCCCGTCCCTGTGCTCTCTTCCCTACGACCCCCTCCCGTCCCCGTACCCGCCCTCCCCACGACCCCCTCCCGTCCCGGGCGCCTCATGGCGCTCACAGCCAGCCAGGAGCGCCATGAGGCGCCCGGGACGCATCTCGGACGGGCGCAGGGGTCGGGGTCGCGGCGCGACACGGACGGGTGCGGGGGCCTGCCCCGAGCAGCATCTCGGACGGCCGGGCGACCGGGTCCCGCCCGTCCCGCCTCGACGGTCCCGACCCTTCCGCTGTTCCTTATGCGCCTATGAGGCGCATAAGGAACAGCGGGGCGGCCTCGACGAGGGCGGGGGCCCGGCCCGGGGTCGCACCGCAGCTCGGACGGACGGGGCGGCCGGGGGGTGGGGCGCCAAGCGGGCCGCGCCGCAGCACGGACGACTGCGGGGGTCGGAACCGGGACGCACCTCGGACGGCCGCAATGGCCGGGATCGCGCCGCACCTCGGACGCCCGCACGGCCGCGGGTTGCACCGCAGCTGGGACGGCCGCCGCGGCCGCGAATCGCGCCCGTTCCGCGGCAGCTGCCCGGCCGCGCACGACACTGCCCGTCGCCGACGCTTGGAACGTCCCCGGGCAGGGACGACTAGTCCCGGATCCGGACCGGCGTGCCGGCCGGGACGTGGGCGGCCATCCACTCGACCGGGCCGTTGCTGATGCGGATGCAGCCGTGGGATCGGGCGCTGCCGAGTGGGTCCAGCAGACTGGTGCCGCTACGGCCGTGGATGCCGATCCGCCCGACGCCGCCTTCGAAGTGCTTGAGGACGTCGGAGAGGATCGTCAGCGAGAGCACCCAGGTCCCGACGAAGCCCTTGGGGTCGGGCTGGCGGACACGTTCGTAGATCGCCGCGAGGCCATGCGGCGTCGGGGTCGACGGCTTGCCGACCACCGCTCGGAACCTACGGACGAGGTGGCCGCCGCGGTAGACGCTGACGGTGCGGCGCCCGGTGCTGACCTCGACCCAATAGGGGGTGTGGCGGAGGACGACGAATTCGCGGGGCACCCAGCCGGTCGAGCCGTTGGGTCGGTCGGGGAGCAGCAGTTTGACCCATTCCCGGTCGCGGTAGGTGGTCGAGGCGAGGACGAGGAGCGTCGTCGCCTGTCCCGACCACGAGGTTTCGATCGAGACGGGCCGGGCCGGGCCCGGCCCGCCCGGTCGCGAAAGGGCTCGCAGCGGCTTGACGATCCGCGCCACCGTGGCTCCCTGATCGCGGGAGGGCGGGGCGGTCGCCGCGGGTGGGGCGGGTGCGGTGCTCGGTTCGCCGGGCGCCGGCGCCGCCCCGGCGGACGCCGCCGAGAGCGCCAACGCCACCGCGGCGAGCGCCGGCGTCCGGCAATGGCGCAGGAGACGGCGCGGCCCGCGGGCCGCGCCGTCTCCCCGCTTCAGGTCGATCTCAGCCGGTGACCGGCGTCGGCTTCGCTTGCGCTTCATCGGCCAGGACGGTAACCGGAACCGAGCCCCGGACCGGTTTCCCACCCGGGCCATTGGCAGTGGCCACGTTTCGCAGGCTGCCCTTGGCGCTGCCGAGGACCTTGGCCGTCACGCGGTAGACGACGCTCTTGCCCGCCCTCAGCTTCGCGGCGGTCCAGCACGGCGTCCCCTTCGTGAGGGTCGCCTTCGGCTTCGAGCCGACCAGCGCGAGCCCGCTCGGCATCCGGTCGCAGGTCCGCACGTCCCGGGCGGTGATCCCCTTGGAGAGGTTCGTGACCCGGATCGTGTAGTGGAGGATCCCGCCGGCCTTTACCGACTTCCGGTCGACCTTCTTGACGATCCCCAGCTTGGGCGTGACGGTGATGTCGGCGATGCCCAGGTTGTCGCCCGGGTTGTCGTCGGTGCCGTCGCCGGTCGCGCTTGCCGCGTTGCGCTGCCGGGCGGCTGCTTCCGACGGCCGCACGACGACCGCGATGGTCATCGTGGCGCCGGCCTTGATGTCGCCGAGCGAGCAGCTCAGCGGCAGGCCACTGCCGCAATTGCCGGCCGAGGGCTTGGCCGAGACGAGCGCGCCGGCGTGGTTGAACGTGTCTTTCAGCGCCACGTTCGGCGCGGTGTCGGGGCCTTTGTTCATCACCGTGATCGTGTAGCTCGCCTGCTGCCCCGCGACGATCTTCTTCTTCGCCGCCGTCTTCGTCACGACGAGGTCGAAGTGCGGAGCGCCCGGCGGTGACGGCACCGGCCCGGCGAGGACGACAACCTTGGCGCTGCTCTGGTTATTGGCGGGGTCGGTCTCCTGCTCGGCGGCGCTGACGGTCGCCGTGTTGGAGAGGTTGCCCGACTTGATCGACGCCTTCGCGGTGAGGAGGACCTGCGCCGAGCCCCCCGCGACGAGGTCTCCGAGCGAGCAGGAGAGGTGACCGCCGACGGTCGAGCAGGAGCCCTGGCTCGGCTTCGCCGCGACCAGGTCCAGGCCGTTCGCCCCCGGGTCGACCACCTTCACTTCCGAGGCGTCGCTGGGGCCGTTGTTCTTGACGATCAGCGTGTAGATCACCTGGCCGCCGGAGGTGACGGTCGTCGGCGCCGCCGACTTTTCGATCTGCAGGTCGATCTCGCGCCCGACCGGTGGGCAGACCTGGCTGATGTTGTCGGACGTGTTCAGGTCGGGGGTGCTGCTGGTCACGCTCGCGGTGTTGCTCGGGCAGCTCTGCAGCGAGCTGGCGACCTTGACTTTGAGGTCGAACGTGCGCGAGGCCCCTTCGGCCAGCGAGCCGGCTTCGCAGGTCACGGTGCCGGCGGCGACGCTGCAGCCCGGTGAGCCGGAAACGAAGCTGAGCCCGTTCGGGAGCGGGTCGGAGGCGAGGACGCCCGCGGCCGTCCCGGGGCCTTTGTTCGTCACCTTGAGGTGGTATTCGCCATCCTTGCCAGGGATCAGCGGCGAGGGCGTCATCGACTTTTCGATCGCCACGTCGGGGGCGATGAACCTGACCTGGGTCGGGGTCGGTGGGTTGAGGCCCGTCGAGGAGATGTTCTGAGGCCCGTTTTCGAAGCCGCCTTCTTTTGTTTCTTTCGTGGTGACGTCGACGCTGGCGGTGCATGACGCTTCGCCCGCGTTCAGGTTGCCTTTCATCGCCACCGAGGTGCCGTCGCCCGCCGCGGTCACCTGGCCGCTCGGGCAATTGGTCGCGACGTTCTCCGGCGTGGCGACGACGAGTCCGGCAGGCAGGTTGTCGGTGAAGGACCAGCCTTCCTTCGCCGCCAGCTCACTCGTGTTCGTGATCGTGAAGGTCAGCGTCGAGGAGCCGCCCACGTACTGGGTGGTCGGGCTGAATGACTTGTCGAGCGTGGGGGTGACGTCGAGGATCTTGATGTCGTCGAAGGCAGCGTCGTTGCCGACGCCGGACCCGTTCCCGTTCCTCATCCGGACGCCCATCGATGAGCCGGTGAAGAAGATCGAGCCGTTCGAGGTGTAGGTGCCGCCGACGATCGCCCCGGCGCCCGGCGCGGCGATCGCTTTGCCCGAGGCGCAGACGTTGAGCTGCCCGCCGACCGGGGTTTCGGTTCCGCCGTCGACCAGGTAGAACTGGTAAAGCGGGGAGGATGCGAAGCAGTTGACTGCCGCGGCATTGACGCTGAACGTGAGGTAGCGGCCGTTCGCCGGAAGCGCGATCGGATCGACCGTTTCGAACTCGACCTGGTTGGGGCCCGGGTTGTTGTCGGTGTATGCGGTGACCGCGTGGTTCGTGGCCGGATCGGCGGTGGCGTTCTGGACTCCGAGCGCGTATGCGAGCCTTCTGGTCTGGGTCGTGTCGCCGGTATTGGCGCAGTTGCCGAGTTCGCCGATCGGGGTGTTGAAGTCGACGATTTCGCCGTTGCAGCCGGTGAGCCAGCCTGGATCGGCGGTGTATTTCTCGCCCCCCGGGGCCACGTAGCTCGTCAGGGGCACCGACGTCGTCCCCATCCCGTTCTCGAACATCTCCTGGTAGGTCGTCGTCGGCGCGGCCGGAACGCCCGGGGTCGCGAGCGCCGAGGGCGCGGCGATCGCCGCGAAGGCGAAGACCGTGATGAGCAGCAGGGCAAAGCGACGCGGACTTGCGTTCGGGGACCTCATTCCTTGGACCTCCTCATTGCGGGGACGAGACGCGGGGGCGCTCGTTGGGTCGCGAAGTTAAAGCGGTAGGTCGTCGGTCACGCAATCGGAAGGCGTGAATCTCCGCCTAACGTATGAGGCTCGCGGACGCGCAAGGGGACGTGACGTTCGCTCGCCAGAAGCGAGATGAGCTGGGCGCGACTGCGCACCCCCAGCTTTTCGAAGGCGTGTCCCAGATGGGTCTTCACGGTGGCTTCGCCGATCGTCAGCGCGACCGCGACCTCCCCGTTGCTGGCGCCGCCGGCGACGAGGCGGACCACCTCCGCCTCCCGCGGGGTGAGCGGCGTCGCGGTGGCGAGGCGGTTGCCTGCCGGGGGCGGCGCCGCGCTCAGCGCGAAGGCGTAGGCGTGCTCGAGCATCGCCTGGCCGACGCGCAGAACGGCGAGCTGCGAGCTTTCGAGCATGGCGTCGTCGGGCCGCAGGAGATCGATGCCCGCGGTGATCCGGCCGTCGCACCTGAGCAGAAGGGTCGTCTGACCGGCCATGCCGAGCTGGTACAGGTACTCGGTGAAGTAGGGCGAGCGGGCCAGATGCCCGGCCTCCGGCATCGAGGCGGAGTCCACCGGCGTGGCCCGTCCGGCGCCGAACCGACGGGGGGCGAACGGGTCGAGCGCGTGATAGTGGCTGCGATACCGGACGAGGCTCGCCTCCAGGTTTGCGGTGGCACCGGGTCGGGCGTGGCCGACGATCACCTCGTCGGCGAACTTCAGCCGCCGGCGATCGACCGTGTAGAAGAGCGCCAGCGAGGCTCCGGAGGTCTGCAACAAGAAGGTGAGGGCGTGACCGACCAGTGCCTGGCGGTGATCGCCGCTTGTCAGCGCCGTGGTGGAGGTGATGATCTGCGCCGTGGTCCGCATGGTCGGCTGGGTCTAGCCATCGCTGCGACGGGTAAATTACCTGAAAATAATGACGTTTTTATACGAATAGTTGGTATATAGGTCGAAATGGGGCGGGGCCCGCCGGCCGCGCCCGTCGCGGCCGCGCCGCCTGAGGTGCGTCCCGGTACCGACCCTTAGCGCCCGTCCGAGGTGCGGCGGGACCCCCGGCGTGGCTGCCGCGGCCGGGCAGTCCGGGGTGCGGCGCGCCCCGGCCGGAGCCGGCCGTCCGAGTTGCCCCCCGACCCCGGCCCCCGCACCCGTCCGAGATGCGGCGCGGCCCCGGCCCCCGCACCCGTCCGAGATGGCGCGCGACCCCGGCCGCCCCGCCCGTCCGAGATGCGTCCCGGGCGCCTCATGGCGCTCCTGGCAGGCTGTGAGCGCCATGAGGCGCCCGGGACGGGAGGGGGTAGTGGGAAGGGCGGGCACAGGGACGGGAGGGGGTCGTGAAAAAGACGACATAGGGACGAGAGGGGGTCGTGAGAGGCGGGACAGGGATGGGAGGAGGTCTGACTTCCGTGACGGGTCCGTGCGGGAGGGGCCACACCTGGCCCGGATCGGTCACGAAGACGCCGGGAACGTCACCCTCTCCTGAACCTTCGGTCCGTTCCCGGGCCCGGAAGGAGGGCCCGGGAACACGTTCCGTACTTTGACCCTGCCATGGCAGGGTCAAAGTACGGAACGCGTCCGTGAGCGTTGGACAACACGGGA
>JAFDWO010000133.1 GCA_018268415.1 Actinomycetota bacterium
ACGAAAGGGTCCGGGAAGGGTGACGTTCTCACGGTCCTCGTCACGGATCGGGCGCTTTGGATCCCTCTTCCATACGTGACCGTGACGGGGGTCCGACCTCCTCCGGTCCCCGGGCCTTCTCCCGGACCGGAGGATCACGGGAGTCCGACCTTCCTCCCGTCCCCGTGACGGCTCTTTCACGACCCCCTCCCGTCCCCGTGTCGTCTTCCCCACGACCCCCTCCGTCCCGGGCGCCTCATGGCGCTCACAGCCTGCCAGGAGCGCCATGAGGCGCCCGGGACCATCTCGGACGGGTGCGGGGGTCGGGGTCGGGCCGCCACGCGCCGCCGCGGCGCATCTCGGCCGGCCGCCCCGGCCGCGGATCGCGCCCGGCCCTGGAACCAAGCACCTAGGGCGCGAGGACCTGCCAGATATCGACATCGCGGTCGTGGACAGGGTTGAAGACCTGGCGCTCGACCGCCATGCCGAGCTTTTCGGCGACTCGTCGGGAGCGAGCGTTTTCTGGGTGGATGATGGAGATCAGTGCGGGGAGGACGAGGCGATCGAAAGCGTCGTCGCGGGCCGCGAGCGCGGCCTCGGTCGCGTAGCCGTGGCCCCATGAGGCCGGGGAGAGGCGCCAGCCGAGCTCCGGGGAGTCGGCGACCTCCGGCAGGTAGCTCGGGTAGGCGACGCCGACGAAGCCGATCATCTCGCCCGCCACGGGACCGTCAAGCGGTTCGACCGCCCAGTGGCCGAAACCGTGCACGGCCCAGTGCTCTCGCGTCCGGTCGAGGAAGGTCGTGATCGCGGCGGCGTCCATGCGGCGGTTGAGGAGCTCGGTCACCGCCGGGTCGGAGTTGATCGCCGCCATGGGGGCGTCGTCCTCCTCGCGCCAGCGGCGCAGCAGGAGGCGCGGCGTGCGCAATCCTTCCACCGCGTCGCTCACTGGTCCGGGCGTCCCGGCACTTCGCGCCGTTCACGCTCGCGACGGACGCGGAACAGCTTCTGCCGGGTGTCGATGCCCTTGAGCCGGCGCTCGCCGGCGAAGGAGTAGGTGAAACCGGACTCGCCCACGGCGTCGCGGGTCGGGGCGTCGACGAGAACGCTGCCCGGGCGGGCGATGCTGGTGACGCGGCTGGCCAGGTTGACCGAGCGGCCGTAGTAGTCGCCCGACTGCGGCAGGGTCGGCCCGGTCGCGATCCCGGCGCGCAGGACCGGGAACTGATCGCCTTCGGCGGCAGCCGCGGCGACCAGGTCGAGCGCCTGTTCGACCAGCGGCACGGCTTCCGCGGAGACCAGCATGACCGCGTCGCCGATCGTCTTCACAAGGCGGACCGGCGCGGCGACGATGCTCGTCGCCAGCTCCTCGAAGCGGCCGACGACGACCCCGAGCTCCTCCGGGGCGATCTCCTCGCCGAGGCTGGTGAACTCGACCAGGTCGGCGAAGCAGACGGTGCGCTCGACGGCGCCGCCGATCTCCCCCGAGGCGAGGTCGGCGGCGCCGATCACATCGCGTTTGACCTGCTCCAGGAGGTTGGCCTGGAACGCGTAGTTCAGCGTCTCGCCGACCAACGGGAGCAGGGCCACGGCGGTCGCGGCGAGGCCGTTGGCCAGATCGCGCTCGTTGTCGGAGGGGTCGGTGAGGTTGCGGGCGACCAGCTCCCGGTTCGCCTCGGCGACCCGGGCCATCCCCATCCCGATCGTCCGCGCCGACTGCAGGAGGCCCTCCGGCGGCAGCCCGGCGTCGATGATCGCTTTCGTCCGGATCGCCGCCCGCAGGTCGGCCTCGGTGCCCACCTTCTCGTCCGGATCGCCGTAGGGAACACCGAGCGCAGCGCGGAACCGGCGCAGCAGGTCGAGGTCGACGCCGGAGGCCTCGGCGACTTCGCGGGCCGAGTAGCGCCGCCCGCCGCCGGCGATCGCCCGCTCGACCGGCAGCAAGGTCAGGTGCCCCGCGGCGACCGCCTCGCGCAGCTCCTCCAGCGACACCCCTTCGGCACTCAACTGGCGCAGCAGGCCCAGCCGCGCGGCGCGCGCCTCGCCCCCGAGATCGTCGAGGAGCCCCTCGGCCGCGAAATCGATGTCCGCACCGCCCGCCACGGATCCAATTGTTATCCGTAGGCGACCGCGCCGCCGCGCCGCGGGTCAGCGCCACCGCTGAGCGCGCCGGTCTCCGGGTCGCGGGCCACAGCCTGGACGCCACCGAAGAAGAGGTTGATCTCGGGACGGCGGGCGACGGGCACACCACGGGCCTCGAGCCGCGCCAGCGCCGCCTCGTCGATCCCCGGCTCCGCCTGGACCAGGCCCGCCTCGGAGTGCAGGCGCGGCGCCGCGATCGCCTCCTGCGGTCCCATGTCCTGCTCGACCACCCGCACCACCGTCTGCAGGATCGCCGAGCGGATCCGGTTGGAGCCGGCGCTGCCGAGCGCCAGGATCACCTCCCCGTCACGCAGCACCACCGTCGGCGACATCATCGACGCCACCCGCTGTCCCGCCGGGGTCAGGTGGAAGCCGCGCGGGTTCAGGTCCTCCTCGCCCAACATGTTGTTGAGGATCACGCCGGTCCCCGGGACCAGCACGCCCGAGCCGGAGCCGTTGGAGCAGGTCACCGCGACACAGGCCCCGTCGGCGTCGATCGCCGAGATATGGGTCGTCGAGCCGAGCATGCTTGCGCGGTGCTCGTTGGCGGCGTCCATCGCGGCGACCAGCTGCTCGGGGCCACTGACCGGGCCCAGCCGCTCCAGGTGATCCAGCGAGTAGGCGATCAGCGTCCCTCCCGCCGAGGGCGGCGGATTGGTCAGCACCTCGGTGCCGCGAAAGCGCGCCCGCACCGGCGGGCGCTCGATCGCGGCATAGGCGGCGAGGTCGGCGCGGCCGAGGGTACCGCCGTGCTCGACCACGAAGTCGGCGAGCGCCGCCGCCACCTCGCCGCGATAGAACGGCGTGGCGCCCTCGCCGGCGAGGCGTTCGAGTGCCTCGGCGAGCTCCGGGAAGCGGAACGTCTCCCCCTCCCTCAGCGTCCGCCCCCGTGGGGCGTAGAGCGCGCGCGTCCCCGGCAGCCGTTCGTGGATCGGCTCGAGGATGGCGAGGATGTAGGCCTGCTCGTGGTTGACCGGGGCGCCCTCGCGGGCGAGCCGGATCGCGGGAGCGACGAGCTCCTCCAACGGCATCGAACCGAACCGCCGCAGCGCCTCGACCAGCCCGGCGGGCGTCCCCGGCACTCCACAGGAGACCGGGCCGACGTAGAACGTCTGCACCGTCTCGGCATCGAAGACGACGTCGACGGGCGCCAGCTCGGCTGTGCGCGGCTCCCCGTCGAGGCCGGGGGCGGCGACGAAGAAGTCGAGCAGGGTCGTCTCGCCGTCGTCGTGGACGGCCATGTAGCCGCCCGCACCGAGGCCCGTCAGTGGCGACTCCACCGCGAAGGAGGCGAGGACCGCCGCGACCGCCGCGTCGACGGCGTTGCCGCCCTCCCGCAGCACGGCCGCGCCCGCCTCGGCGCTCTCCGGATGGCCCGCCGCGACGACGCCGGGCACCCGATCAACCTCTCACGCGAGCCCGGTTGCCGGCGGGTCAGCCCGGAAGGAACTCGGGGACGTCGATGCCCAGCGTGTCGCCGCTGCTCCGCCCGGTCTCGGGCGGGCGCCCCCGGCCCATGTCTTTGGTGCGCCGGATCGTCGGTTCCTGGGCGGCCGGGCGACGCGGCGCCCCGCGGCCGTCGAAGCGGGTCGCGACGACGGTGACCCAGATCTGGTCGGAGAGGTCGTCGTCGACGTTCGCACCGAAGATGATGTTGGCGTCGGGGTGGGCGGCCTCGCCGACGACCTTGGCGGCCTCGGAGACCTCGACCAGCGAGAGATCGGCACCGCCCGTGATCGACAGCAGGATCGCGCGGGCCCCGTCCATCGAGGTCTCGAGCAGCGGCGAGGAGATCGCTTTCTCGGCGGCGAGGATCGCGCGGCCTTCGCCGTGCGCCATCCCGATCCCGAGCAGCGCCCGCCCCGCATCGGACATGATCGTCCGCACGTCGGCGAAGTCGAGGTTGATGACCGCGGGGAGCGTGACCAGGTCGGAGATGCCCTGGACGCCCTGACGCAGCACGTCGTCGGCGACCTGGAAGGCCTCCACCATCGAGGTCTGCTGGTCGAGGACCTCGAGCAGCCGGTCGTTCGGGACGACGATCAGGGTGTCGACCTCGGCCGCGAGCTCCTCGATCCCCTTGGCGGCCTGGGCGCCGCGCTTGTTGCCCTCGAAGGTGAACGGCTTGGTGACGATGCCGACGGTGAGCGCGCCGACCTCGCGGGCCAGGCGGGCGACGACCGGGGCGGCGCCGGTGCCGGTGCCACCACCCGCACCGGCCGCGACGAACACCATGTCCGAGCCCTTCAGCAGACGCTTGATTTTGTCCTGCTCCTCGAAGGCGGAGCGGTGACCGACCTCGGCGTCGGCGCCGGCGCCGAGCCCGCGCGTCTGTTCGTCACCGATGTGCACGGTGACGTCGGCGACGCAGAGCTGCAGCGACTGAAGATCGGTGTTGACCGCCATGAACTCGACCCCCGGGATGCGGGCGTCGACCATCCGGTTGACGGCGTTGACGCCGGCTCCGCCGACGCCGACGACCTTGATCACCGGCTGGTGCGGTTCACCCGAGCCGGGAGCCTCGTAGGCGGGCTCCTCGCGGCCGTAACGGGGCGTCTGCAGGAAGTCCTCGCGCGGGTCGCGCGGCCGCGGCTCCTCGGCGAACACCCGCTTCAGACGCTCCGGGGCGGGCTCCGA
The DNA here is from genome assembly GCA_018268415.1 of Actinomycetota bacterium. Lineage (GTDB taxonomy): Bacteria > Actinomycetota > Thermoleophilia > Solirubrobacterales > 70-9 > VAYN01. The sequence goes on from JAFDWO010000133.1 coordinate 4,756, forward strand.
CGACTGTGGCGGATCGGCGCGGCGCGGCGCGGGCGGCTCGGGCTCGCGGGCGACGGGCTCGCGCGGCGGCTCGGCGGCGCGGCGCGCCGGCGGCGCGGTCGCAGCTTCGGGCTCGCTTTCCTGATCGAAGAAGGTGCCGGCGGCCGGCGCGGGTGCGCTCGGCTCGGCCGGCGCTGCCTCGGCTTCGGCCTTCTTCGCCTCGGCCGGATCCTCGCGGCCATAGCGCGGGCCCCTGCCGCCGGGGCGCGGAGCCTCCGGCGGATCCTCGGGGGCGTCGGCCCCGGTCGAGCGGAACAGGTCGGCGAGGGGACCCTCGCGCATGCTTGCCCGTTTGTTACGACGAGCCATTGGCGAGAACCTCCTTGGCCAGATCCCGGTAGTAGCTTGCCGCGCTGCTCTCGGAATCGTACTTGAGCACACTGGCGCCCTTGACCGGCGCCTCGGCGAACTTGATCGCCTTGCGGATCCGGGATTCGAAGACGAGGTCGCCGAAGTTCTCCTCGAGGATCTCGACGGCCTCCTTGGCGTGGATGGTCCGCGTGTCAAGCATCGTCGGCAGGATGCCCTCGATGTGGACGTCGGGATTGAGGTTCTCTTGGATCATCCTCAGCGTGTTCTGCAGCTGGACCAGCCCGCGCATCGACAGATACTCGCATTGCACGGGGACGATCACTTTGTTCGCCGCCGTCAGCGCGTTGATCGTCAGCAGGCCGAGGCTCGGCGGCGTGTCGATGCAGACGAAGTCATAGTCCGCCGCGACCTCCTTCAGCGCCTTCTCCAGCGAGCGCTCCCGGCCGATCTTGGTGCTCATCGCGATCTCGGCGCCGGCCAGGTCGATCGAGGCCACGGCGATGTCGATCTCCCGTTCGACGATGATCTCGGAGATCGGCATGTCGTTGACCAGCACGTCGTAGAGGCTGTGTTCGACCTTGTCCGGATCGATGCCCTGGGACATCGTCAGGTTGCCCTGCGGATCGAGGTCGACGCAGAGGACGCGGTGGCCGGACTCGGCGAAGGCGACGGCCAGGTTCAGCGTCGTCGTCGTCTTGGCGACGCCACCCTTCTGGTTGGCGAAGGCGATCACGTCGGCGGTGTCGACCGGCTCCTCCGGTGCGACCTCCTGCGGCTTGAGGAAGTCGAGGCGGGTCGGCGCGATCAGGTCGATCGCCTTCATCCGCGCCTCGCCCGGCTCTTCGTCGTCATCCTGCTTCTTCGCGTTCAGCGCCTCCTCGACGCGCAGCGGCGCACGCTCGGGCGCCGGGGCGGGCTCCGGCTCGGGGGTCGGGGTCGGATCGGGCTCGGCGGCCGGCGGCTGCGGCGCGGGCACGGGCTCCGGTTGGGGCGCGGGAGCTTCCGCCATGGGCTCGGCCTCGGGCTGGGGCTCGGGCCGCGGCGCGGGAGCCTCCGCTACGGGCTCGGGCTCCGGCTCGCGATGCTCCGGCTCCGGCGGGCGCTCCGGCTCCGCGTAGTTGTTCACCGGCCGCTCGGGGACGGCCTCTTCCATCCGCTGCAGCTCTTCCTCGAGCGGATGGGTCTCCTCGACGACGGCGGGTGCCCGATTCTTCTTCTTGCGGCTTAGAAATCCCATTGCGCCGATATTCGGATGCGACGCGCTTTTTCCTGCCGTTATGTGAAATTGCTAGGAATTGCCCGATACCCGAGCTTCTCGACAAGCGGTTGGTGATCGTCACCGGCAAGGGCGGAGTCGGCAAGACGACGCTCTCGGTGGCCCTCGGCATGCGGGCCGCGGCGGAAGGCAAGCGGACGATCGTCTGCGAGGTCGCCGCCCAGGAGAACGCCTCGCGGATGTTCGAGCACACCACCGTCGGCTTTCACGAGGTCGAACTGGAGGAGAACCTCTGGGCGATCTCGATCGACCCCGACGACTCGATGCGCGAGTACGTCCTGCTGCAGCTGAAGGTCCGGGCGATGCGTGACATGCTCTTCCGCAGCCGCATCTTCAACTATCTCGCCGCGGCCACGCCCGGGCTGAAGGAGCTGGTCACGATCGGCAAGATCTGGGAGCTCGCCCAGCTCGATCGCAAGGTGAAGTCGGGTTGCAAGTACGACACGGTGATCGTCGACGCGCCCGCCACCGGCCACGGGGTCGGCTTCCTGCAGACGCCGCGCACCTTCGCCAACATCGCCCGGGTCGGGCCGATCCACTCGCAGGCCAAGACGCTCGACAACTTCATCACCGACCACGACAACACCGGCGTCGCGATCGTCGCCCTGCCGGAGGAGATGCCGGTGAACGAGTCGGCGGCGCTGGAGCGCGACCTGGTGGATGAGGTCGGCGTCGCGGTCGACCGCATCTACCTCAACGGGCTCTACCCGGAGCGCTTCTCCAAGGAGGAGGCCGAGAAGCTGGTCCCGCTGGCGGCCGAGGACGGCGCGCCGCGGGCGGCGGCGCGGGCGGCGCTCTCGGAGTTCGGCCGCGCGCGTTCGCAGCGGGCCCAGCTCGCGCGACTGCGGCGCCGCGTGCAGGCGCCGGTCAAGACCCTCCCCTTCCTCTTCGAGCCCGACCTCGGGCCCGAGGCGGCGCGCCGGCTCTCGCGGAGGCTCTCGTGAGCCCGCACAGTCCGACCCTCGCCGACGTCCTCGACGGCAAGGAGGTGGTGATCTGCGCGGGTTCCGGCGGGGTCGGCAAGACGACCACCTCGGCGGCGATCGCGGCGGGCCTGGCAGCCCGCGGCCTCAAGGTCTGCGTGCTGACCATCGACCCGGCCAAGCGGCTCGCCGACTCGCTCGGGCTGGACGAGCTCGGCAACGACGCGCGGCGGGTCGACCCGCGGCTCTTCGAGGAGCAGGGGGTCGAGATCACCGGCGAGCTGTGGGCGATGATGCTCGACCCGAAGCAGACCTTCGACGAGCTGATCTCCCGCCAGGCGCCCGACGAGGAGTCGCGCGACCGGGTCCTCGGCAACCCGATCTACCAGCAGATCTCCGGCGCCCTGGCGGGATCCCAGGAGTACATGGCGATGGAGAAGCTCTTCGAGCTCCACACCGAAGGCGACTACGACATGCTCGTGCTCGACACCCCGCCGAGCCGCAACGCGCTCGACTTCCTCGAGGCGCCGCGCCGCCTCACCCAGTTCATCGAAGGCAAATCGCTGCGGGTCTTCATGAAGCCGACCGGCTTCGCGGCGAAGGTGGCGGGGCGCGGCGCGACGGTGGCGCTCAGCGTGATGAAGCGGATCGTCGGGTTCGACCTGATCGCCGACCTGGCCGAGTTCTTCAACGCCTTCAGCGGCATGGTCGACGGCTTCCAGGCGCGCGCCAAGCGGGTCAACAAGCTGCTCGCCGCGCCGACCACCTGCTTCCTGGTCGTCTGCGGACCCCAGGGCGAGCCGATCGACGAGGCCGTCTACTTCCACCGCAAGCTGGTCGAGGCGAAGCTGCCGTTCGGCGGCGTGATCGTGAACAAGGTCCACTATCCGGCCGAGCAGCTGCGCGGCGACGACGAGGACCTGCCGGCGACCCTGGCGGAGAAGCTCGGCGACGCGGACCTGGCCCAGCGCGTGGCGGCGAACTTCGCCGACTATCAGGCGCTGGCCGAGCGCGACGCGCGCAACATCGAGCACCTGGCGCGGGAGATGCGGGCGACCGGCGTGATCCGCGTCCCCTACCTGGACGAAGACGTCCACGATCTGGCCGGGCTGGCGCAGATCAACCGGTATCTCTTCGCGACGGGCGAGGAGCGCGTCGCGATGGCGGCGGGCAGGGCCTGACGGCCGGCTGTTCCTTTTTCCCGAGTAGCCGAAGAAAGGAACAGCTAGGAGGCGTCGCGGCCGAAGTGGGTGAACTCGAGGTGCGAGACCTCCCAGTCCGAGTCGGGGACCGGGAAGAGATGGCGCACGCGCGGCGTGTCAATTCGCTCGCGGTGCTGGAGATCACGCTCTTCGGCCGCGGGCCACTCGAGCGAGTGACCGTGGCCGGACTCCTCCTGGTCGACCTCGTCGAGCCAGTGGGTGGCGGTGACCTTGATCTCCCCTGGGGCGGGGATCGGCTCGAGGATGCGGGTTTCCATCGGTTCGTCCTCCTCGAGGTCGTCGTCCAGGTAGCTCTCCGCTTCGCGGATGTCGGCGGCGAGATCGTCCGGCGTCGCCGCGGGGGACTCGACCACCCGGAATTCGTCGGCCGGCATCTCCTCCACCTCGTGTGCGGGTGGCCCGGGGGCGTCCTCGACCTCGAAATCATCGGCGGCGAAGACCGTGATCTCGGCGTCGCCGGCTTCCAGGCCTGTGGCGATCAGTGTCTCGTCGGCGGTCGCCGAAAGGTCGTTGCCGAGCTCGCCGAGGGCCGCCTGGCGGAGGAGGCGCCGGACGCCGTCCTCGATCCAGGTCGACAGCTCGATCGCGTGGTCCAGCATGCGGCCGTTCATCAGCGCGCGCTCCAGCTCGAGCACCTCCTCGACCCGCTCGCGGGCCTCGATGCGGTCGAAGTTGTCGTCGGCGATCAGGGCCGAGGCGCGCAGCGGCAGCGAGGCGCCGACCGGGCCGTGGCCCTCGAGCACCGCACGCAACGCCAGCAGGTGATCGCTGAGCCCTTCCATCGCGCTCTCGCGCTCGCAGCCCATCTCGAACCGGCCCACCGCCCAGCTGAGGGCGCTGTCGGGGTCGGGGAGCTGCTCCAGCAGCGCGGCGAAGTCGGCGAACTCGGCTCCCTCCTCCTCGGAGAGGCGATAACCGCCCGGGCGGGTCGAGGGTGCCCCGGTGGTGATGCGGCGCCAGGTGTCCTCCCCGGTCGGGGCGAAGGCGAACGGGCCGAGGCCGATGCCACCGACCTTGAAGATCCGCATGACGCTGATCAGCTCGCGCAGTTGATCGAGGGCGGCCTCGGCCCCGTCGGCACCCTGTTCGGCGACGGCGAGGAACTGCGGCTCCCAGGCCGCGCGGCCCATGCCCTCGCTGCGCATCGCCTCGATCGGCGCCGGGATCGAGTCGGCGCGGACGATGCGCACGCCATTCGGCAGCTGTAGGCGGTTCATCGACATCCGCAGTCCGACCATCGGCACCATCACGAGGTCGGCGTCATCGGCGCTGCGCGCTTCCGCATCCAGGGTGGCGACCAGCGCCTCCAGCCGGCCCCGGTCCAGCGCAAAACCGGTGCCGTCCTGGAAGAGCTCGACCGTGAAGACCTCAAGCATCCGTTCGGCGCGGGCGCCGGGTTCGGGCGGCACCATCTCGCCGCGCCCCTCCAGGTAGGTCGACGCGACGCCGGCCTCGACCACGGCCTCGCGAGCGGGATTCCAGCTCGGCAGCCCGTGCAGCTCCGCCGCCCGCTCGGCCACGTAACGGCCGGTCTGCGGGACGTAGCTGTAAAAGGGCGAGTCCTCGGCGGTGTCGGTCGCGACGTCGAACGGGATCTCTTCCCCTTCGGCAACCATCGCGTTGAAACGGGTCGCGGCCTCGGTGGCGAGGCGGCGAAGGGATTCGTTCAGCAGAAAGTCGCGCACGAGGCCTGACTTTCGCCTCGCCGTGCCGGCTCCTGCGCCTGCACGGCGCCTTGCAGCCTCGGCGCTGCCGCCTGGATCAGGCGCGACGCATGCTCGGCGAAAGGCCAGGCCCGCCCCGGCATTCGGAGGGGGCGGGCGGCCCGGGAAGGGATGAGGTCTTGGGAAGCCGGCGCCAGCGGAGGGACGAGGCCCGGCGAAGCTGCCGCCTGGAAGGGATGAGGCCTCGGGAAGCTGGCACCTGGCGACAGGCCCGACCGCTGAAGCTGTCGCCCCGGGAAGGCACACGGCCCCCAGAAGCCAGCGCCCGGCGGGGAAAGGGATGCGACCTCGGGAAGCTGTCGCCCGGGCAGGGCCCCGGCCCCCTGAAGCTGTCGCCTCCAGGCGAAAGGGATGCGGCCGTCTCGTCCACGGCCCTGGCAGGCTGTGGCCGTGGCCGAGACGGCCGAGGGTGCGGGGAGCGAGCGGGGGAGCACGGAGGGCCCCCGGGGGAGGTGGGGGCGAGTGAGGC
>JAFDWO010000134.1 GCA_018268415.1 Actinomycetota bacterium
TCCCCACGACCCCCTCCCGTCCCGGGCGCCTCATGGCGCTCACAGCCTGCCAGGAGCGCCATGAGGCGCCCGGGACCATCTCGGACGGGTGCGGGGGTCGGGGTCGCGCGGCCACGCGCCCCGCGCCGCAACTCGGACTGGTGCAGGGGTCGGGGTCGCGCCGCCACGCTCACCCGCGCGGCATCTCGGACGGGTGCGGGGGCCGGGGTCGGGCGCCATCTCGGACGGCCGCACGGGCCGGGGTCGCGCCGCCACGCGCGCCACCGCCGCAAACTCGGACGGGCGGGGTGGTCGGGGGGTCGCGCGGCATCGGACGGGTGGGAGACCCGGGGTCGCGCCGCGGCTCGGACGGCCGCACGGCCACGAACCCCCGCCCTCAAACGCCCGCCCGCGCCCGAACCCTCGCCAACCTGTCACCTACGCAACGGCGCAATCGAACTCCGTTGCCAACGCCTCCAGCAGGCGCCCGGAGATCGCCTCCAGGAACTTCTCGCCGATCTCGGCGGAGGCATCGCCGGCGCGGGAGAGGACGCCGCTGGCGGGCACGAACTCGGGCGGCGCGGGCACCAGGTCCCAGCTGGGATGGCGCTCGGCGGCGTCGTCGGCGATCTGGTCGCGACGCACCAGGTCGGGGTAGATCGCCAGCATCAAGGAGGTCTCCATCACCGAGGCGTGCTCGACGTCCCAGCCGACGAAGCCGCTCGGGAAGAGCTGCTCGAGGTCCTCCTGGGTGAAGCTCGGCATCGGATCCTCCAGCAGGAGGAAGCGGACGCCGGGGTGGGCCTCGCTCGCGAGATCACAGGCCTCCCAGATCAGGCCGGTGTTCTCGAAGTGCCAGTTCTGCACGCAGATCTTGGTGAAGCCGGCGCGACCGAGGCCTTCCAGCACCTCGGTGAGGGTCGCGATCAGCGTCCCGGCGCGCACCGAAAGGGTGCCGGGGAAGCTCTCGCCGCCCCCGCTCAAGGCGCGCGACCGAGCGCCAAAACGGATCGGGGGTGCGACCACCAACGGTGTGCGCTCACCGGCCCGCGCGGCGATCGCGGCGGGCAGGATGCTGTCGGTGTTCAGCGGCAGGTGAGGTCCATGTTGCTCGGTTGAGCCCACCGCCACGACGGCCGGCAGGCCCGCAGCGGCCGCTTCGCGCACGTCGACCCAGGTCATCTCCTCCATCACTCCGCCCGGGGCCTTGATCGAAAACCTCCGCTCCGTCATTTCACCTCCTCATCGGGTCGGCGCCGAGCTTTCGGAGCCCGCGTCGACTTCTATGCCGTCCGTCTCCGTAAGGCTGGCGACCGCGAGGAAGAAGTCCACCCGGGTCGACATCTCCGAGAGCGACCGGCCGGTCAACTCCTCGATCCGCGAGATGCGGTAACGCAGCGTGTTCTCGTGCACGCACAACCGCTTCGCGGTTTCCGACCACCTGCAATTGCAGGCGAGAAAGCATTCGACTGTGGTGACGAGGTCGGCACCGTTGGTCGCGTCGTACTGGTAGAGCGAACCCAGCACCGAATCGCGGAAGGCCTCGATCGTCTCCGGCCGCAGCTGTCGCAGGAGGATCTCGTGGCGACCGAGGTCGGTGTGCATCAGGAGCGGCTGCGCCTCGTCACGAAGCCGGACCGCGATCGCGGCGGCGCGGCGGGCCTCCAACCAACTACGGCGGAGAGCGGCGGGATCGTAGGCGCCCTCACCGACGCCGACCGCCACCACATCGACGATCGCGCGGATCGACGCCGTGTCACGTTCGAAGTCGGTCGAATCGAGGAGAACGATCAGCTCGTCCCCGCGGCGGACGGACGCCGGCGTGAACGGCAGCTCCGTCCAGCTGACCGAGCTGCCGCTCGCGAGGCGCGCGACGAGCACCCGCACGCCGCGCCGCAGATCGATGCCAAGGCTCCGGCACTGCAGTCGCGCGGCCGCCGGATCGTCGCCACCATCAAGCAGCCCGTCCAGCAACTGGCCGAGCTGCACGCCACTCGCCTCCGCCGCCTCTTCGAGACGTCTCATCTCGACCCGGACCAGCGCCACCGCATGCTCGAGGATGAACTTCGCCTCCGCACCGAGGCTCTCGGGTGGGCGCGCCAGCAACAGGCGCATACCCTCGCCGACGTCCATCGCCGTCCCGGCTCCGACCATCTCCGGCGGCAGGCCGACCGCGGCCTCAGACAGCCCGACGGCGCACTCGACCCGACCGCCGGCGGAGACGATCGCGACGGGACAGCTGAGCTGCTCGCCCACGCACTCGACCATCGTCTCCAGGGCGCGGTCGGAGGCGACGAGCGCCCGCACCATCCTGCTGGAGCGCTCCAGCGAGCGCAGCAAGCGGCCTTCGCGACCGGCGTTCGAGCGCTCGAACACCATCTCGGACACGGTCACGAACCGGTCCTCTGGCTTGATCTCGAGCAATGGGAGTCCCGCTTCCTCGCAGGCGACGATGACGTCGTCGGGGACCACTTCGCCCTCCCTGACGAGTCCATATCCGAGACCCACCACACCATGCTCGGCCAGGCGGCGAACGTACTCCTTCGTTTCTTCGACGCCCGCGTGCCAGAGGCCGTTCGAGAGAACCAGCTCCCCTGCCGCGAGGTGATTCCAGGGATCGGCCAACTCGATGACGTGCACCGCCGAGATCGGCCGCTCAGCCGCGTTCGCCCTGGCCAGCAGCCGCAGGCCCAGCGCCTTGGACACCTCGGAGACGGTCGGCCCGGCGGCGAGGGTCACGGGACGGGAGAGATAGATCCGAGATGCATCTATATGGATTCCTCCCACACGTCCGCGCCCTTGTCAATCCTGGCACCGGATCGGAGGCTCGGCAGGGGGTGCGCTATAGATCGGGGCATGTCGGCTGCCGACCGTGCCTACGAATTCACCAAGGAGCGCATCCTCGGCGGCGAGTACACGCAGGGCCGGCTGATCGGCGAGGGCGAGGTCTCCGAGGCGGTCGGGGTGAGCCGGACGCCGGTGCGGGAGGCGTTCCTGCGGCTGGAGGCCGAGGGGATGCTCCACCTCTACCCGAAGCGGGGCGCACTGGTGGTGCCGATCTCGGCCGCCGACGTCGAGGACGTGATGGAGACGCGCCTGCTGATCGAGCGGTTCGCGATCCAACGGGTGGTGGACCTCGACCTCGACCTCGACGAGCAGCTCGCCGAGGTCATCGCCGCCCAGCAGCGCCACGCCGAGGCCGACGACTCGGTCGCCTTCGTCACCGCCGACCGCCGGTTCCACCGGGTCTTCGTCGCCGCCACCGGCAACGCGATCGTGCTGCGCATGCACGACTCGCTGCGCGATCAGCAGCAGCGGATGGGCCTCGCCGCCCTCAACACCAAACCGGACCGGATGAAGCGGATCCTCGCGCAGCACCGGGCGATCGCCGCCGCCGTCGCCCGCCGCGACGCGGACGAGGCGACGGCGACGATCGACCGCCACCTCGACGAGACCCTGCGCCTGCTGCGCCGGGCCTCGGGCGTCGCCCTGACTCAGTCGAGCAGCTCGTAGGCCAGTTCGGTGAGGAACTCGGGGAAGTCGTCCCCGAGCGCCACCGCCTCGAAGACGCGCCGCGTGTCCTCCGGCCGACCGGCCGCCCAGGTCTCCTCGCCGACCTCGGCGCGGATCCGCTCCATCTCCTCGTCGAGGATCTTCGTGACCAGCGCACGGTCGATCACGGTCCCGTCCTCGAGCCTGGTCCCGTTGTGGACCCACTGCCAGATCTGGCTGCGGGAGATCTCGGCGGTGGCGGCATCCTCCATCAGGTTGTTCAGGCCGACCGCGCCCCGGCCGCCGAGCCAGAAGGAGATGTACTGGAAGCCGACGCTGACGTTGCCGCGCAGGCCGGCCTCGGTCACATCGCCCGGGGTGGCGTCGAGGCTGACGAGCGCAGCGGCATCGGGGGTGACGTCGTCGCGCCGGCGCTCGATCTGGTTCGGCCGCTCGCCGAGCACCGCGTCGAAGGCCGCGGTCGCGACCCCGACCACGTCGGGGTGGGCGACCCAGGTGCCGTCGAAGCCGTCGCCCGCCTCGCGCTCCTTGTCGGCCCGGACCGCGGCGATCGCCCGCTGGTTCGCCGCCGCGTCGGTGCGGCTCGGGATCAGCGCCGCCATGCCGCCCATGGCGAAGGTGCCGCGGCCGTGGCAGGTGCGCACCAGGAGCTCGGTGTAGGCGCGCATGAACGGTACCGTCATCGTCACCGCGGAGCGATCGGGGAGGACGGCGTCGGGACGCTCGCGGAAGGTCTTGATCGCCGAGAAGATGTAGTCCCAGCGGCCCGCGTTCATCCCGTAGGAGTGCTCGCGCAGCTCCCACAGCATCTCCTCCATCTGGAAGGCGGCGGGGAGGGTCTCGATCAGGACGGTGGCGCGGAAGGTGCCACGATCGAGACCGAGGGCGTCCTCGGCGAAGGCGAGCACCTCGTCCCAGAGGCGTGCCTCCAGGTGGTGCTCCAGCTTCGGCAGGTAGAGGTAGGCGCCGAGGCCCTTGGCGGCGAGGCGGGGCGCGCCGTGGAAAGCGAAGAGGCCGAAGTCGACCAGCGAGCCGGAGCCGGGGACGCCGTCGAAGGCGAGGTGGCGCTCGGGCAGGTGGAGGCCCCGCGGGCGGACCAGGAGCGTCGCGGTCTCCTCGGCGAGCTCGTAGTGGCGGCCGTCGGAGGACTCGTAGGTGATCGTCCCTTCGATCGCGTCGATCAGGTTGGCGTGGCCGGAGACCTGGTTGTGCCAGGTGGGCGAGTTGGCGTCCTCGAAGTCGGCCATGAAGCCCCGGGCGCCCGAGTTCAGCGCGTTGATGACGAGCTTGCGGTCGGTCGGACCGGTGATCTCGACCCGGCGGTCGGCGTAATCGTCACGCGGCGCCGCGGTCCGCCAGGCGGAGTCCTCGCGGATCTCGCGGGTCTCCGGCAGGAAGTCGAGCGTGCCGCCCGCGGCGATCCGGGCCCGGCGCTCCCCCCGGGCGCCGAGCAACTCGCGGCGGCGGGCGTCGAAGCGGCCGTGCAGCTCGCCCAGGAACTCGAGCGCGTCGGGCGCGAGGATCTCGGTGCGGGAGCGCTCGTCGAGGAGGGTGTCGGCGATCGTCGGGTTGGGCATCGGGTTCGCTCCTTTACAGGGTCTGGGAGTAGGCGCGGTCGAGCACCTCGATGGTGTGCAGCGTCGGGATCGGATGGTCGAGGTTCGCCAGCTGCCGTTGCAGCTGGGTGAGACAACCGATGTTGCCACTGGCGATCAGCTCGGCGCCGGTGGCGAGCAGGTTACGGGCCTTGCGCTCGCCCAGCTCGGCGGCGACCGCGGGACGTTCGACGTTGTAGATGCCGGCCGAGCCGCAACAGAGCTCCGCCTCGGCCGGCTCGAGCAGCTCGAGACCCTCGATCGCGGTGAGCAGGCGACGCGGCGCGGCGGTGACCTGCTGGGCGTGGGCGAGGTGGCAGGCGTCCTGGTAGGCGACCCGGCGCGGGTGCGCCAGGGCGGGCGGCGCGGCCGCCAGGCCGAGGTCGGCGAGGAACTCGGCGACGTCACGGGTGCGCCCGGCGAGCGCCGTGGCCGCCGCCTCCTCCGACTCGCCGAGGAAGAGGGAGCCGTACTCGCGCATCCCCGAGCCGCACCCGGCGGCGGTCGTGATCACCGCGTCGACGTCCGCCGGGAAGGCGCCGAGGTTGCGGCGGGCGAGCTTGCGGGCGCCCGCGGCGTCGCCCGCGTGCATCGCCAGGGAGCCACAGCAGCCCTGGCCGGCCGGGACGATCACCTCCACCCCGTTGCGAGCGAGGACGCGGCCGGCGGCCCAGCCGATCTCGGGGTCGAGCGCCTGCTGCACGCAGCCGGCCAGCAGGGCCACGCGGGCACGGCGCTCCCCCTGCGCGGGGAAGCTCGGCGGGAGCGGGCGGGCGGCGGGGAGGCGCTCCGGGAGCAGGTCGACCATCGGGCGCAGCGCCTTGGGGACCGCACCGCGAACCTTGCGCGCGAGCGCGCCCGACTTGGCGGCGGCGCGGAAGCGCCGCGCGTCGGGGAGCGTGCGGAGCGCGAGCTCGCGCCGCAGACGCTGGGCGCGCGGGCGCTTGCGCCCGACCTCGGCGCGAGCGCGGAACTCGGTGATCAGGTCGCCGTAACGGACCCCCGAGGGGCAGGCCGTCTCGCACGCCTGACAGCCGAGGCAGTTGTCGAGATAAGGCTGGGCCAGCTCGACCTCCAACTTGCCTTCCAGCACCTCCTTCATCAGGAAGATGCGCCCGCGCGGCGAGTCCATCTCCTCCCCCATCGTCACGTAGGTGGGGCAGCTCGGCAGACAGAAGCCACAGTGCACGCAGGACGCGATCGGGTCGGCCATCAGCGGGCCGCGGACCCCGAGCTCCTCCACCGGGATCTCGTGCTTCACCGGGAGCCTCCGGCGAAGGTGCCGCGCGGGTCGAGGGCGCCGGCGATACGACGGGCGAAGGCACCCCCGGCGGCGGCGCCGATCAACGGCTCGGGGAGGGGCGCGCCGGTGAGGACGAGGCCGCTCATCGCGTGGGCCGCGAGCAGGGCGGAGAGCTCGGCGACCGGGGTGGCCTCGGGCCAGGCGATCCAGGCGACGTTGGCGGCGAGGCCATAGCGGCGGCGGAGGCCGCGGGAGTCGAGCTCGGCGTCGAGCGTGGCGATCCGGCGTGGCGCGGTCGGGACGACGACGAGGCGCGCGTCGTCCCCGACCCAGGCGAAGCGGCGCGCCTCGCCCCAGTGGGAGGCATCGCCGGCGGCGACCTCGCCGGGCGATGTGGCGGACCGCGGCCCGTGCTCGGCGGCGGCGAGCGGCTCGCCGTGCGGCTCGATCGACCGGGCCAGCCGCTCGGCGCGCGCCGCGATCAGCTCGGCAGCGGCGCCGACGCGGGCCGTGACCGCGCCGTCGGCAGCGAGATCGAGTGCCAAGGGCGTGATCGGGCCGCGGGCGAGGGCGGCGATCGCGGCCAGGCCCGCCGCGAGGCCCACGGTCGGAAAGCGGAGCGAGGCGGTCGCCTCCGGCCGCGGGAAGACCTTGAGCGAGAGCTCGACCATCACGCCGAGCCGGCCGAGGCTGCCGACCATCAGCTTCGGCAGGTCGAAGCCCGCCGCGTTCTTCACCACCCTGCCGCCGCCCGCGGCGAGGCGGCCGGTACCGTCGACGAAGCGGACGCCGACGACGAAGTCACGGATCCCGGCCGCGAACCCGCCGGGGCCGGTGACGCCGGCGGCGACCGCGCCGCCGAGGGTGGCGTCCGGCCCCAGCCGCGGCGGGTCGAACGGCAGGTGCTGGCCGTTGGCGGCGAGCATCTGCTCGATCTCGGCCAGCGGCGTGCCGGGGCGGGCGGTGAAGGTCAGCTCGGCCGGGTCGTAGTCGACGATCCCGGCGAGGCCGCTGACGTCAAGTACCCGCACCGGGCCGTCGGGTCCCGGCACACTGGCCGGGTGGGTCCCGCCCGCCACCGGCAGCAGCGGCCGACCCTCGCGGACCGCCGCCTGGACCGCGGCGACATCGCTCGCGACCAGCGCGCTCACGCCGTGGCCGCCGGGTTCGGGACCGCCGCCGGAGAGGCCGAGGGCGGCGGGATCAGCATCTTGCCGGGGTTGGCGAGGCGCCCGGGGTCGACCGCCGCGCGCAGGTCCTCCATCAGCCCGAGGTCCTCGGCGGAGAACATCAGCTTCATGTGGTCGCGCTTCTCCACCCCGACGCCGTGCTCGCCGGTGATCGAGCCGCCCAGGTCGACACAAAGGGCGAGGATGTCGGCGGCCAGCTCCTCGGCGCGCTCGACCGCGCCCTCCTCGCGACCGTCGTAGAGGATCAGCGGGTGCAGGTTGCCGTCGCCGGCGTGGAAGACGTTGGCGACGCGGATCCCGCGCTCGGCGCCGAGGCGGTCGATCTCGCGCAGCGCCTCGCCGAGGCGGGTGCGCGGCACGACACCGTCCTGGACGATGTAGTCGGGCGCCAGCCACCCGACCGCGGAGAAGGCGCTCTTGCGCCCCTTCCAGATCAGCGCCCGCTCCCCCGGGTCGGCGGTGGCCCGCAGCTCACCGCAGCCAGCTTCGCGCAGCAGGGCCTCCACCGCCGCCAGCTCGTGCTCGACCACGGCCTCGTCCCCCTCCAGCTCGACGATCAGCAGCGCCGCGCCACTCGGGTAGGCGGGCTTGACCGAGGCTTCGGCGGCCTCGATCGCGAGCGCGTCCATGATCTCCATCGCGACCGGGACGAGGCCCGCCCCGACGATCGCCGCAACCGCCTCCCCGGCGCGCTCGAGCGAGTCGAAGACGGCGAGCGCGGTGCGCACGGACTCGGGGACCGGCACCAGCCGCAGGGTCGCCTCGACCGCGATCCCGAAGAGGCCCTCGCAGCCGCAGAACATGCCCGCCCAGTCGGGGCCGACATGCTCGGTCGACTCGCCGCCCAGGTCGACCACCTCACCGTCGGGCAGGACTGCGCGGAGGCCGAGGATGTGGTTGGCGGTCATCCCGTGCTTGAGGCAGTGGGCGCCGCCGCTGTTGAAGGCGAGGTTGCCGCCGATCGTGCAGACCGACTGCGAGGAGGGATCGGGGGCGTAGGCGAGGCCATGCGCCGCGGCGGCGGCGCTGACCGCGAGGTTGATCACCCCCGGCTCGACCACCGCGATCCGCGCGTCGGGGTCGACCGAGAGCACCCGGTTCATCCGGTTGAGCGCGATCACGATCCCGCCCTCGACCGGCACCGACCCGCCGGACAGCGAGGTGCCGCTGCCGCGGGCCACGAACGGCACCCCGGCCTCGTGGCAACGGCGAACGACGGCCGCGACCTCGGCGGCGCTCTCGACCACGACGACGGCGAGCGGGCGCTGGTTGAACGCGGTCAGCGCGTCGGAGCCGAACGCGGCCAGCTGGGCGTCGGAGGTGAGGACGCGGTCGCCGAGTCCGAGGGCCCGCAGGGAGGTGGTGAACCGCTCGCTCTCCATGTTGCATCTATATCGCATCTTTGTCGGATCCGATATAACCACGCCCTCCATGGCCTCTGCTTACGACCCCTCGCTCGCCGACGGACTGCGCCGCCAGGGCGCGGCCGCGGCCGACCTCCTCGCCGGCGGCGCGCGCCGCCTCGGCTGGAAGGCAGGCTTCGGCACCGCGGCGGCGATCGAGAAGCTGGGGACCGCGGGGCCACTGGCCGGCTTCCTCACCGACGCGACGCTCGAACCCTCGGGCACGACCTTCGACATCACGGGCTGGGGCAAACCGGTGCTGGAGCCCGAGGTGGCCGTTCGCCTGGCGGCCGACGTCGGACCCGGCGCGAGCCGCTCCGAGGTCGAGGCCGCGGTCGGCGAGGTCGGCGCGGCGATCGAGCTGGTCGACCTCGGCGCGGCGGGCGACGACGCCAACGAGATCCTCGCCGCCAACATCTTCCACCGCGCCGTCCTCCTCGGCGACCTCATCCCCCTCGCGCCCGCGACGTCCCTCACCGACGTGCGGGTCACCGTCCGCGCCGCCGGCGAGGACCACGCGACCGCGGCCGACCCCGCCGTCGTCCTCGGTGATCTCGCCGACGTCCTGGCGGCCATGGCGGACCTCCTCTCCCTCTCGCCCGACTCCCTCCGCGCCGGCGACGTGATCATCACCGGCGCCGCGGTGCCGCCCTTCGTGTTGGCGGGCGGCGAGGAGATCGAGGTGCGCGTCGGCGGCTCGACGGTCGCCGCGGGGGTCGCCTGAGGACCGGCTTCGAGGGGAGCGGGACCCTACGGGTAGAGCCCGCGGCTGCGGTGGGCGTCGGCGACTCGCTCGACCGCGATCGCCATTGCGGCGTGGCGCATGTCGACGTCGCGGTCACCTGCCCGGTCGACGACCTCGGAGAAGGACTTACGCATCGTGATGCGGAGGCGGCGGAAGACTTCTTCGGCGCTCCAGGAGAGGGACTGCATGTTCTGCACCCACTCAAAGTAGGAGACGACCACGCCGCCGGCGTTGGCGAGGATGTCGGGGATCACCGTGGCGCCGCGGTCGCGCAGGATCGCGTCGGCGGCGGGGGTGGTGGGGCCGTTGGCGCCCTCGACGATCAGGCCGGCGCGGACGGCGTCGGCGTTCTCCGCGGTGATCGCGCCCGAGAGGGCGGCCGGGATCAGGACGTCCACCTCGGCGGCGAGGAGCGCGGCGTTGGTGATCGGCTCACCGCCGGGGAAGTCGTTGACGCGGCCCGCCTCCTTGAGGTGGTCCAGCAGCAGGGTCGGGTCGAGGCCGGCGGCGCAGAAGGTGCCGCCGTGGACGTCGCTGACGGCCACCACCCGGAGGCCGGCGTCGTGCAGGTAACGGGCGGCGTGGGCGCCCACCTTGCCGAACCCCTGGATCGCCACGGTCGCCCCGCGCGGCGCGATGCCCTGGCGCTCCAGCCACCAGAGGGCACAGTCGGCCACCCCGCGCGAGGTCGCGCCGGCCCTCCCGGCGGACCCGCCCAGCGAGACCGGCTTGCCGGTCACCACCCCGGGGACCGAGAAGCCCGCGTTCACCGAGAAGGTGTCGAGGATCCAGGCCATCGTCTGCTCGTCGGTCCCGACGTCGGGCGCGGGGATGTCCTTTTCCGGTCCCAGCAAGGGCAGGACCTCGTTGACGTAGCGCCGGGTCAGGCGCTCCAGCTCGGGCGGGCTGGTGGTCCGGGGGTCGATCGCGACTCCCCCCTTCGCCCCGCCGTAGGGGATGTTCGTGAGCGCCGACTTCCAGGTCATCAGCATCGCCATCGCGCTCACCTCGTCGAGGTCGACGTCGGGATGGAAGCGGATGCCGCCCTTCGCCGGTCCCCGCGAGTAGTTGTGCTGGACGCGGTAGCCCTCGACCACTTCCACTTCGCCGTCGTCGCGGCGCACCGGGACGGAGACGGTGAGCGAGCGCCGCGGCGTCGCCAGCAGTTCGTGGAGCCCGTCGGAGAGGCCCAGTTCGCGCGCCGCCGTGGCCAGCTGGTGACGGGCCGCCGCGAGCGGACCGTCCGCCGCGGCGAGCGCCGTCGCCCCCGCCGCCATCGGCTCGACGCCGGCGGTGCTCACTGGGCGAGCCAACCCCCGTCCACCACCAGCGGATGCCCGGTGACGAACGAGGCGGCATCCGAGCAGAGCCAGACGACCGCCTCGGCGATCTCCTCGGGGGCCCCGAGACGGCCGATCGGCTCGCGCTCGACATAGGCCTCCTCGGCGACCCGCGGGTCCCCCTCGAGCTCGGCGAAGAAGGTCTCGAGCTGCGGCGTGCGGGTGGCTCCGGGGCAGATGGCGTTGATCCGGACCCCGTCCTCGGCGCACTCGAGCGCCGCCGCCTTGGTCAGGCCGACGACCCCGTGCTTGGCGGCGACGTACGCGCACATGCCGCGGACGCCGACCATCCCGAAGGTCGACGCGGTGTTGACGATCGCTCCGCCTCCCTGGGCTTTCATCTGCGGAATCTGGTGCCGCAGACAGCTCCAGACGCCGGTCAGGTTCAGGGTCAGCAGGCGCTCCCAGTCGGCGCGGCTGTAGTCCTCGATCAGCTGTGGCGAGCCGCCGTGCCCGGCATTGTTGTGGGCCCAATCGATCCGCCCGTAGAGCTCGACCGCGCGGGCGACGAGATCGCGGACGTCGTCCTCCTCGGTGACGTCGACCCGCATGAAGGCGGCCTTGCCGCCCTCCTCCTGGATCTGCTCGACCGTCCCCGCGCCGCCTTCCTCGTCGATGTCGGAGACGATCACCGCGGCGCCGGCGCGGGCGAAGGCGAGGCTGCTCGCCCGGCCGATCCCGGAGCCGGCGCCGGTCACCATCGCGACCCGTCGCTCGCTCATTGGCTCAGGTACCCGCCGTCGATCGCCATGCCGTGACCGGTGACGAACGAGGCGGCGTCGGAGCAGAGCCAGACGGCCGCCGCGGCGACCTCCTCGGCTTTGCCGAGCCGGCCCATCGGATGGGCCGCGAGCATCAGCCGGCGGGTGTCGGGGCTGTCCTCGGTCAGGCGCGCGGGCATCGCCGTGTCGATCACCCCGGGCAGGACCGCGTTCACCCGGACTCCCTTCGATGCGTACTCGAGCGCCGCCGCCTGGGTCAACCCCATGACCGCGTGCTTGGAGGCGACGTAGGCCGACATCGACGGGCTGGCGACGACGCCGAGCCCCGAGGAGGAGTTGACGATCGCGCCGGCGCCGGCGCCCACCATCGCCCGCAGCTCCTCCTGCATGCAGTTCCAGACGCCGACGAGGTTCACCGACAACACCCGCTGCATGTCCTCGTCGGGGTAATCGAGGAACTCGCGGAGCGGCCCGGAGATCCCGGCGTTGTTGAACGCACAGTCGAGGCGACCGTGGGCCTCGACCACCGCGCCGACCGCATCGGCCACCGCCGCGTGATCACTGACGTCGGCGACCGCCGTCGAGGCCTCGCCGCCGACCTCGCGGACCGCGGCAGCCGCCCGGTCGGCCCCCTCCTCCTCGGCATCGAGCAGGTGGAGCCGGGCACCTCCACGGGCGAAGGCGAGTGCGGCGGCCGTGCCGATCCCACCCCCCGCGCCGGTGATCAGCGCGACCTTCCCTTCGAGAGCCTTCAATCGATACCTCCGGCAGTTCTTCGGGCGCGCAGGCTTTCGTAGGCCTGGCGCGCGTTTGCGATTCGGTCCCTGATCAGCGGCGCGGTCAGCAGGACGGCGACCACCAGCAGCAGCCCGGTGACGATTTCCGTGACCCAGATCGGGCTCGCCAGGATCCCGAACGAGGCCTGCAACAGGCTCATCGCGAGGGCGCCGGCGGCGATGCCCGCGGCGGTTCCCTGCCCGCCGGCGACGGTGACGCCGCCGATCAGGGCGGCCGTGGCGGCGAAGACCAGCGGCGCGACCCCGGGATTGGTGACGGCGGTGGCGAGGCTGTAGGCGTTGAGCCCGCCCGCGAGGCCGGCCAACATCCCGGACAGCGTGAACACCCCGATCAGCACCAGGTTGACCCGCACGCCGACGGTGCGGCTGGTCTTGCGATCGCCGCCGACCGCCCGCACCGCCCGGCCGAGCCGGGTGAACCCCATCAGCAGGGCGACGAGGACGAAGGCGGCGAGGACGATGAGGCTGTGGCGGGAGAAGATTTCGGCGATCGGTTCGTCCAGCTTGATCGCCGTGTCGACGTTCAGGTAGGAGACGCTCTTGTCGTGGCCGAGGGTCCCGGTCAACCCGATCATGGTGATGTAGCCGCCGAGCGTCACCGCCATCGAGTTGAGCCGCAGGAAGGCGATCAGCGCCCCCTGGATCAGGCCCGCCAGGGCACCGATGGCGACGACCAGGACGATGCCGAGCGCGGCCGAGCTTTCCCCCAGCTTCACCGCCAGCATGCCGCCGAGGGCGAACATCCCGAGCGTCGAGAGGTCGAACTCGCCCGCGATCATCGTCAGCCCGAGGGCCAGCGCGACGAGGCCGTAGGTGCCGAACGTCTGCAGCACCGAGTAGATCGAGTAGCTGCCGATCGGGTGGCCCTGCGAGGTGGGCACGATCAGGAAGAACCCGATCATCGCGAGCAGGAACAGCACCGGGCTGAGCACCTCGGGGCTCAGCGACCTGAGCCGCTTCAGCGCCGCGCTCATGCGCGCTCTTTCGCGAGCAGTTGGACGATGACGACGGCGGCCAGCACGACCAGGCCGCGGACCAACACCTGCACGCCGGTGCTGTAACCGCGCAGGAGCAGCATGTCGGAGACGACCGCGATGAAGAGCGCCCCGAGCACGGTGCGGTAGATCGCCCCCTTGCCGCCGGTGATCGCGATCCCCCCGACCAGGACGGCGGCGATCGCCTGGAACGTGTACGTCTCGCTGGTCAGCAGGGTCGCATTGCCCTGGCTGGCTCCGAGCAGCACCCCGGCCACGGCGGCGCAGGCACCGGCCAAGGCGAAGGCGGCGACGGCGACCGGCGTCACCCGCAGCGCGCTCGCCCGCGCCGCCCGCAGGTTTTCACCGACGAGGTAGCTTTCGCGACCGAGCCGCGAGCGCCGCAGCCAGAACTCCAGCGCCAGCGTGATCGCGATCAGGACGAAGATCGAGAGCGGCAGCCCGAACACCGTCCCGGCAAGAAAACGGAAGCTCGCGTCGTGGGGCGGGTAGACGGTCGACTGGTTGGTGAGCCGCTGGGCGAGCCCGAGCTGCAGGGTGCCGAAGGCGATCGTGACGATGATCGGGTTCGCCCGGAAGCCGCCGATCAGGAAGCCCTGCAGGGCACAGACGGCCGCCCCGGCGAGGATCGTCAGGACGATCGCCGCCACCGGGCCGAAGGTCAGCGCCGCCAGGAACAGCATCGTCGTCACCACCACCGTGGTGCCGAGCGTCACCGAGACCAGGTTGCCGCTGATCGTGATGCAGGACATCCCCACCGCGACGATCCCGATGATCCCCATGCTGGCGAGGATCGCCTTGAAGTTCCCGTAGGAGAGGAACCCCTGCGTGCTGACCGCCCCGTAGACGAGGACGCCGAAGACGACCACCGCGCCGAGCAGGAGGGCGAGGTCGCCGCGGGAGAGCCGCTCGAGCGGCGAGCGGGACACGCCCGGCCCCATCACCGCGTGCTCGGTGGCACTCACGCCACCGCCTCGCGATCGTTCGGCGCGTGGGTCATCTCGCTGACCACGCGGTGGGTCGAGGTCTCGGTGCGGCGGGCGACGGCGACGACCCGACCGGAGAACATCGTGACGATGGTGTCGGCGAGGTCGAAGATCTCGTCGAGCTCGGTCGAGGCGAAGAGGACCCCGACGCCCGCGTCGGCGGCGGAGCGCACCAGGTCGTGGATGTCGGCCCGACCGCCCACGTCGACCCCGCGCGTCGGCTCGTCCAGCAGCAGCAGCCGGGTGCCGGGCTGCTCGAGCAGGCGACCGAGGAAGACCTTCTGCTGATTGCCGCCGCTGAGCTCGGAGACGGCGCTCCGGCGTCGCTCCTCGAGGCCGATCGACGCGGCAAGCCGGCCCGCGACGGGCTCGACCCGACGCTCCAGCACGAGGCCGCCGCTGCTCATCTCCTTCAACCGCGTGGCGACCAGGTTGTCGCCGACGGAGCGGCCGAGGAAGAGGCCTTCGGACTTGCGGTCGTTGGAGAGGAAGGCGAGCCCGGCCGCCCTCGCGACCCCGGGCGAGCCGAGGCGCAGGCGCCGCCCGTCCACGCGGACCTCCCCGCTCGCGCGCGAGCTGTGGCCGGCGAGGGCGCGGATCACGTCGGTGGCGCCACAACCGACCTGGCCGGCGAGGGCGACGATCTCCCCCGGGCGGACGTCGAGGTCGAGCCCGGGGACCCGCGGCGGGATCGCCAGGCCGCGGATCGTCACCGACCCGCGCCCCTCCTCGGCGGGGGGCTCGCGCCGGAGCGCGCGCTCGGGCTCGTGGCCGAGCATCAGCTGGATCAGCTCCGCGCGGTCGAGCTCCGTGGTCTGCGCCGTGCGCACCAGTTGACCATCACGGAGCACGGTGACCGAGTGGCAGAGTTCCATCACCTCGCCCAGGCGATGGGAGACGAAGAGCACCGCGGTCCCGTCCGCGGACACCGAGCGGACCGCGTCGAAGACGTGGCCGATCTCGGCCTCCGAGAGGGTCGCGGTCGGCTCGTCGAGGATCAGGATCCCGGCGTCGTGGCCGAGCGCCCGGGCGATCTCGACCAGCTGGCGCTCCCCCATCGCCAGCGAGCTCACCGGGCGGGCCGGGTCGAGCGAGTCGAGCCCCACCCTCCGCAGCAGGTCGCGCGCCCGCGACCGGGCCGCCCGCCGGCGATTGAGGAACGGCTGGTCGGCCGACCCGAGCATCAGGTTGTCGGCGACGGAGAGGACGTCGATCAGGCTGATCTCCTGGTCGACGAGCGCGACGCCGAGCCGCTGGGCCTGTTGGGGGCTGCGGGCCAGGGCCTCGGCGCCGTCGATCTCGATCTGGCCCTCGTCGGGCCTGACGAGCCCGGCGAGGATCTTCACCACGGTGCTCTTGCCGGCCCCGTTGTGGCCGCAGAGGGCGTGGATCTCGCCGGGTCGCAGGGTGAGCGAGAAGTCCGCGAGGGCCCGGACGGCACCGTATGACTTGCAGACACCCTGGAACCGAAGTCGCTCAGGGCTCGTTGCAGTGCTCACGGGTACGTCCGGTCCTCGCGGAATTCGCTCGTCGTCACGGGCAGACGTTTTTCGCCAGCCATTCGTCGACGTTTTTGCTGGTGATGCGGGTCTCTTTGCCTTCGATCTCTTTCGCGATCGACTTGCCTTCGAGGAGTTCGACGCCGAGCTTCCCGGCGGCTTCGCCTTCTTCGACCGGCGACTGCGAGGCGGTGCCGAACTGTTCGCCGCGTTTGATCGATTCGAGGCCGATCCGGTAGCAGTTGCTGCCGGTGACGATCAGCCCTTTGTCCTTGACCCCCACCGGCATGCCGGATTCCTTGGCGGCCTGGATGATCCCGACGGCCTGGTTGTCGGCCATCCCGTAGGCGGCCTGGATCCCGCCGGAGCCCTGGTACTTGGCGAAGAGCTGCTGGGCGATCTTCTGCGACGTGTTCTCGTCCCAGTTGCCATCTTCGACCGCGACGATCTTGAGGCCGGGCACTTCGGCCAGCTTCTTTTCGAAGGCCTTCATCCGCAGTTCCACCTGATACATCCCCGAGGTGCCGGTGATGGCGATCACGTTACCGCTGGTCTTGCCCTCTTCCTTCAGGCCTTCGATGATGTTTTCGGCGGCGAAGGTGCCGAGCTGTTCGTGGTTGGCCTGCTGGGACGCGGCGATGTAGGGCGCGATGATCCCCGGAGGTTCGCTCATGTTGATGACCGGGATCCCGGCGGCCTTCGCCCGGTTCAGGGCGGGGACGACGGCGCGGAATTCGTCGGCCAGGAGCATGATCAGGGCGGGTTTGGCGGCGACCGCGCGGTTCAGGTTTTCGACCTGCAACTGGGTGTTGTACGGATCCTGCAGGTAGGTGACCTGGGCGCCCGCCGCTTCGAGGGCATCGATCACCGCGTGGTTGTTGGCTTTCGCCCAGGGTCCGACGTCGCCGGAGCCGACCAGGAAGACGGTCTTGCCTGATGCCGACCCGGATTCGTCGCCGGACCCTGAGGACGTGGTCGACGATGAGGAGGAACCTGAACTGGAGCCGCAGCCGGCGACCAGGGCGGCAAGCGAAACCAACAGAACCAGGACCAGCGATGGCTTTCGCCATCCTGAGTTGCGGTGCGACGTCATTCGTTCTCCTCCTGCGGGGCGTGAGTGGCATTTGCGTTGGACT
The DNA here is from genome assembly GCA_018268415.1 of Actinomycetota bacterium. Taxonomy (GTDB): domain Bacteria; phylum Actinomycetota; class Thermoleophilia; order Solirubrobacterales; family 70-9; genus VAYN01. The sequence goes on from JAFDWO010000134.1 coordinate 17,144, forward strand.
TGCTGCTGGTCACCGCGGCCCCCTGTGCCGCCGTGGCGATCTTCCCGTAGTCGCCGCGGAAGAAGACGATCGGCGACCTTCCCTCGTTGGCCTCCAACGAGGCGACCCGGGCGACCACGATGGTGTGGTCTCCCGCCGGATGTTCGTCCTCGATCTCGCACTCGATCCAGGCGACCGCGTCGTCGATCGCGGGGCCGGCCGGGCGGGGGTGCCAGGACAGGTCCGCGAACCGATCGGCGCCGCGCCGGGCGAACTGCCGCGAGACGTCGGCGTGGTCCTCGGCGAGGACGTTCAGGCAGAGCCGCCCGGCGTCCCTGAGGCCCGGCCAGGTGGTCGAGGTGCGGGCGGGACAGAAGAGGACGAGCGGGGGCTCGATCGAGACCGAGCTGACCGAGTTGCACGCCATCCCCAGCGGCTCCCCGGTCGGGTCGAAGGCGGTCACGGCCACGACCCCGGTCGGCAGGTGGCCGAAGACCTCCCGGTAGGCCCGGGCGTCGAGGGGCGGGGCGCCGACGGCGTCGGTCACGCGATCCCCTCGCCCGTGACGACGGCGCAGCCGTAGGAGCGCAGCGACTCCTCGGCCGCCGCCGAAGGGTTGATCAGCCCCACCTCGTCGACCTCGAGCGCGCGCAGGATCTGCGCCGCGGCGAGGTAGGTCTCGGGGCCGACGCGGGTGGCGCCGCACTCGGTGAACCCGAGGCGCTCGGAGGGGCGCAGGTAGACGAGCACGCCGCGTCCCAGGTCCTGGAGCGTCGCCAGGGACTCCTCCAGGCGGGCGGCGCAGGAGCAGTTGGTCGACCCGAAGACGTCGCCGGCCTGACAGGCGGGATGGATCGCCACCTGGACCGGCCCGTTGGCGGCGACGTCGCCGACCCGCAGCGACATCAGCTCGGTCCCGTCGAGCTCCCCTTCCCATCCCTGACAGTCGAAGACGCCGACGGCGGTGGGGAGGCGGGTTTCGACCACCAGGCGCACCAGTTGCTCGGTGCGCAGGCGGTGGCGGGCCAGCTCGGCGATGTCGATCGACGCCAGGCCGTGGTCCTCGGCGAAGAGCTCGACCCGCGTGGTCATCGGGGCGGCGAGGCCGCCGGCGTCACCGAGGCGACTGAAGGCGGCGACCTGGCCGGGGACGCCGGCCAGCCGGGCGAGGTCGAAGGCGGCCTCCGCGAGGTCGACCTGGCCGAGCACCCCGTGCTCGTGGCAGACCACCGGGAAGACGTGCCCGGGGCGGATGAAGTTCTCGGCCTTGGCGTCGGGGGCGGCGAGCCTGCGGACGGTCTCGGCGCGGCCCCGATCGGAGACCGTGTCGCTATCGGCTTGGTCGGCGTCGACGGAGACCGTGAACTTGCGATCGGCCGCCGTCAGCATGTCGGGCAGCTGCAGGTACTCGGCCCGGCTCTCGCTCAGCGCCACGCAGATCATCCCCGAACCGTGCTCGAGCATGAAGCGGACGTCGGCCTGGTCGAGCCGCGCCGCGGCGAAGACGATCGCGGCGATCCGATGCTCGCCATCGTGGACCAGCACCGGGTGGCCGGAGGCAAGCTCGGCAATGGCCGAAGGGGCCGGCGACCGGGGTCGCACGGTGGCTGACGCAGATACATAGGTCATCTCCCACGCACATCCTGGCCACGACCATTCGGAGAAACAATGTCCAGGAGACCAAAGAAATGGTCTCCCCGTTGGCGCCCTGACAACTCCCTCGACGGGAAGCTGGAAACCTCAGTCGGCCAGGCCGCGCAGACGTCCGATCAGGTCGAGGTACGTCGACAGGCTGGTGTTGGCGCGGTCGAAGGTGACGTCGAAGAACAGCCGCTCGATGCCCGCGTCCCGCAGCACCTCGACGTCTTCGCCCACCTGCTGCCAGTTGCCGATCCCGATCGGGCGGTCCTCGTCGGTGATCCGGGCCTCGGAGAGCTGGACGTTGCAGCGGACCACCGTCGGCAGGTCGGCCCCGGCCCGGCCGGCGTCGTCGGCGGCGCGGCGGAACTCATCGCGCATCGCGACGATCGCCGCGGCGGGAGCGCAACAGCCGGTGAAGCCGTCCGCCAGCCGGCCGCCGCGCCGCAGCGCGGCGCCGCTGAACGCCCCCATGTAGAGCGGCGGGTGCGGCGCCTGCACCGGCTTCGGGCCGAAGACGGACGCCGGGACGTCGACGAACTCGCCATGGAACTCGACCGGGTCGGTGCCCCAGAGGGCCTTCAGCGCCTCGATGTACTCGGCGCTCATCCGGCCGCGGGTCCCGAACGGCACCCCCGCCGCCTCGAACTCGTCCTCGGACCAGCCGACCCCGATGCCGACGTCGAGCCGGCCGTCGCTCAGCTGGTCGACCGTCGCCAGCCGCTTCGCCAGCAACGCGGGCGAGTAGAACGGGAGGTTGAGGACGCTGACGCCGAGCCGCACGCGCTCGGTCAGCGCGGCGACGTAGGTGAGCACCGAGAGGTGCTCGTAGACCGTGTCGTACTGGGGCTCCAGGCGGCCGTCCGGGGTGGGCGGATAGGGCGTCTTCGGGTCGACCGCCTTGATCAGCCGGTCCAGCGTCCAGACCGAGTCGTAGTCGAGCGCCTCCGCCGCCAGCGCGGCGGCGCGGATGTTGGCCCGGCTCGCGACCGGACCGACGTGCGGGAGGGCGATACCCAGTTCCATGCTGTCCCCTTTCGGTGCCGCGCCGGGCGGCGCGCTCGGTGGCTAGAAGATCGCGACGGGGGCCCCTGGACCCCCGGCCGCCCCCCGGAACGGCACCGGGGGGGCGACGATCATGAACTGATAGCGCCGGCGGGCGGCGCACTGGCGGGCCAGCTGGTCGAGCTGGAACATCTCGCCGAGCAGGAGGCCCATGTAGACGATGCTGACGATGTGGAAGGGCTGGTAGCTGTCGACCAGCTCGTTGGGACGGACCTCGACCCCCCAGGTATCGGTGGCGACCGCCGCGACCTGCCGCTCGGCCAGCCAGGGGACGGTGAAGAGGCTGAGCCCGGGGGCCGCGCCGCCCGCGAACTCACCCCAGCCCTCGCGCAGGCAACGGCCCATCTGGCCGGTCCTGATCAGGAGGACGTCGCCGGGTTCGATCTCCACCCCGCCGAACTCCGCCGCCAGGTCGAGGACCGTGTCGGTGATCGCGAAGCCGTCCTCGAGGTACTCGACCCCGAGGGCCGCCGGGAGGTCGAGCAGCACCCCGCGCCCCGCCACCCGGTCGGCGAGGGTCTCCAGGCCGCAGCGCGAGGCGCCCTCGGCGCTCACCGCGGTGGCCGCGAACCCGTTGTACATCTGGCCCTCGTGGAAGACGTGGGCGAGGCCGTCCCAGTGGGTGCCGGAGTGCAGGTGCAGAACCACGGTGTCGTCGGCGAAGCCGACCCCGTGCGGGAACTCGGCCCCGTTCCAGCGTTGTAGCCCGGCCGCGTGGTCGGCGCCGGTGGAGGTCGAGTAGCGGAGGCAGTTGAAGCGGCCGTTCGCGCCGCGCTGCGGCCCGTCCTGGCTGAAGGGCAGGCAGAGCGAGACCGTCTCCCCGGTGGCGACGAGGTCGGCGGCGGCGCGCAGCCGCTCGGGCCCGATCAGGTTCAGCGTCCCGAGCTCGTCGTCCTCGCCCCACCGTCCCCAGTTCGAGTACCGCCGGGCGAGGTCGGCGATCGGGTCGTCTGCCTGGCCGGCGGGCATCGCTAGGCGGCGATCGCGGTCGCCCCGGCGCCCTTCAGCGCCAGCATCCGGCGCGCCTCCGCGGGGCTCGCCGGCTCCATCGACAGCTCGCGGAGGATGCGGACGATCTTCTCGACCTGCTGGGCGTTGGTCTCGGCGAGGCGGCCGCGTTCGAGGTAGATGCTGTCCTCCAGGCCGACCCTGACGTGTCCGCCGAGGAGCGCCGACTGGGTGGCGAGGCGCGTCTGGTGGCGCCCGGCGCCGATCACCGAGAGGAGATAGTCGTCGCCGAAGAGCCGGTCCGCCACCGCCTTCATGTGCATCAGGTTGGTGGCCTCGGCGGCGATCCCGCCGAGCACGCCCATCACCGCCTGGAGAAAGAGCGGCGGCTTCAACACGCCCGCCTCGAGGAAGTGGGCCACCGTGTACAGGTGGCCGACGTCGTAGCACTCGAGCTCGAACCGGGTCCCGAGGGCGCCGACGCCGGCGACGATCGCCTCGATGTCGGCGAAGGTGTTCTTGAACACGTAGTCGCGGGTTTCCTCGATGTAGGGGCGTTCCCAGTCGTGGACGAACTCGGTGAGGTTGCGCAGCAGCGGGAAGGTGCCGAAGTTGAGGCTCCCCATGTTGAGCGAGCAGAGCTCCGGCGCAAAGCGCCGGACCGCGGCCAGGCGCCGGTCCATCGGCATCCCCTGGCCGCCCCCGGTCGAGAGGTTGATCACCGCATCACAGCCCGCAGCGATCTCGGGCAGGAAGCGGGCGAAGACCTCGGGGTCGGCGGTCGGCCTGCCGTCCTCGGGATCACGGGCGTGGAGGTGGAGGATCGCCGCCCCGGCACCCGCCGCGCCGACCGCCGCGGCGGCGATCTGCTCGGGGGTGACCGGCAGGTGCGGGGTCTGTGCCGGCACGTGCATCGCGCCGGTGACGGCACAGCTGACGATCACCACCTCGCCTTTGCTCGACATGAGCGGTCCCCCGGCTCAGGCGTTGGCGCTGTCCGCGGTCGCGTAGGTGGTGAGCTCGTCGAGCGCCGGCTTGACGTGCTCCATGAACACTTCGAGGTTGCGGACGACGCTGTCGTAGGGCATCTGCGCGTAGTGGAAGATCAGGACCGCGTACTCGGCCGGCAGCTCTTCCCACTGGGCGACGAACTGGTCACGGATTTCGTCCGCCGTGCCGTGCGTCCAGAGGCCACAGTCGATCACCGACTGGACCGGGTCGTCGGGGTTGTAGGCCATGTGCGGGGTGAGCGGCTGGTAGAGGTTTTTGTACATCTCCGCGTCATAATCGGCGATCGCCTGGCGGGCGTCCTGCTCGGAGTCGCCGACCTGCATCCAACGGACCAGCGCCTGGTTCTGGCCCAGGGCGAAGTCGAATCCTGCTTCGCGGGCGCGTTCGGCGTAGACGCCGCCGAACTTGCCGGCGCGACCGGAGCCGGAGAAGTAGGCGGGGATGAAGCCGCGGCCGCCGCAGTACTCGACCGTTTCGAGGCTGGCGGCGGAGGCGACGAACACCGGCGGGTGCGGCCGCGTGTAGGGAGCCGGGACCACGCTGACCTTGTGCAGTCGGCCGTCCTCGCCGATCTCTCCGGGGGCGCCGAGGCGGCTGCTCGGATCGCGCATCCCCCAGTCGATTCCCTCGTCGTAGGGGAACGGGACCTCCCAGCGCTCGGAGCGGTAGTTGAAGGAGTCCTCGGTCCAGGCCTTCAGCACCAGGTCGATGTGCTCCTCGAAGACTTCGCGGTTGACCTGGTCGATGCTGGTCTCTTCGGCGAGCCGCTCGGTCGACATCGCCTCGCGCTCGGCGTCGTCCATGCCGGCCGGGGAGAGGGTCGCGCGCACCCCGTAGTGCTGGCCGAGGACGTTGGTCCAGCGCGACTGGTAGCCGCGCGAGAAGCCGACGAAGGAGCGGCCACCGGTCAGGTGGTCGATCATCGCGGTCTCCTCGGCGACCCGGAACGGGTTCTGGGCGCTCATCGTGTAGCCGAGCGAACCGATCCGGATGCGGTCGGTGACGCCGGCCCAGTTGGCGTTGAGGACGCTGGGGCTGGGCCCGACCTCGTAGCCCTCGGAGTGGAAGTGGTGCTCGATGCAGGAGGCTCCCCAGAACCCGAGCCGCTCGGCCTCCTTGACCAGGCCGGTGACCCCGTGGACGACCTCCTGGTAGCGCTCGGAGTTGCGTCCGAGGGGCCGCAGTTCAGCCCTTTCCTCCTCGCTCTTGGCGGGAATCGTCGGATAGAGCTGAAGGATCGGCTTGATCATCTGGTGAACCCCTTCGTCGGCATGCGGACAGTCGATTTCGATCCCTGTCCCCTGGTGGTCCGCCGTATTTACGCGGTTCACCTTCGACGATTCAATGTCTTGCGAGACAAAGAATGGGGCGTTTCGTTAGCTGACTCGTCAAGCCAAGGCTATGATCGCCGTGTGCCGAGCCTTCCCCGGACCGAGCTGCCGACCTTTCACGAGGTGCTGCAGAGCCTCGGGCGTCGCGCCCCGCTGGAGGAGACGCTGGACACGATCGCGACGCACGTCACCGAGGTCATCCGGTTCAGCTTCTGCGCGATCATCCTGCCCGACCCCGATGGCCGCCGGGTGCACCTGAAGGGCGCCCACGCGCTGCCGGATCGCTATGCGAGCAGGCTGAACGAGATCCACCTGGCGCCGATCGGATCGGGCGAAAACGCCGGCTCGCCGACGCAGCGGGCGATGGAGGGCGGGCGGACCGTCGTCCTCGACGACGTGCTCGACGATCCCTCGTTCGCCCCCTGGACCGGGATGGCCGAAGAATTCGGCTATCGCTCCCTGGTCTCGGTGCCGTTGGTCGCGCAGGGCGCGGTGATCGGCGTCCTCAACGGCTACTCGCGGGTGCCGCGCCACTTCACCGAGACCGAGCTGGCGGCGGTCGAGACGCTCGCCGCGCAGGCCGCGATCGCGATCCACCTCGCGACCCTGGTCGACGAACAGGAGGCGACGATCGACACGCTGCGCCGGGTCAACGACGAACTCGAGCACCAGCGGCAGATCCTCGAGCGCTCGCACGAGATCCACCTGCGGCTGACCGACGCGGTGATCGAAGGAGCAGACTTCCGCGCCGTCGCCGAGACGCTGTCCGGGCTGATCGACCGCCCGGTGGCGGTGATCGACGCGGGCGGCAGGACGATCTGCACCTCGGACGAGGGCGAGGCGGAGAGCCTCGAAGCCCTGGTCGCCACCGCGATGCCCCTCCTCCGCCAGGACGGAAGCGCGGCCTCGGGCAAGACGCACGCGGTGCCGATCGACGGGACCGTCGCCGTGGTGGGGCGGATCGCGATCGGTGCCGAGCTGCTCGGTTACGTGGTCGTCGCGGGCGGCGATGAGCGCGAGGGGGCGCTCGACGAACGGGCGGTCGAGCACGCCGCCACGGTCCTCGCCCTGGAGATCGTCAAGGAGCGGGTCGCCCGGGCCACCGAGGAGCGGCTGCGCGCGGACTTCATCTTCGACCTCGTCCACGGCCGCGACGACGTCGGCCGGCGGGCCGGCGAACGGGCCCGCCACTACGGCATGTCGCTGGAGGAGCCGCACCGGGTCATGGTGGTCGAACTCTGCGACTGGGCCGGGCACCTGCGGCGGTTGGAGCTCTCCGAGGAGGGCGGCCGCAGCCTCAAGCAGCGGCTCCTGCGACTGATCGACGACGTCCTCGCCGAGAGGGCGCCGGGCTCGCTCTCCAGCACCGTCGGCGACCAGATCACGATCGCCGCCCCGACCGGCTCACACGCCGACGAGGTCGAGTACCTGAAGAAGGTCCGCGACGACGTCGCCCGCCGCGCCGGTCGCCTCGCCCCGGCGCTGCGGATCGTCGCCGGCATCGGCAGCCCCACCCCCGCCCCGGGCTCCTTCGCCTCCTCCTACCAGGAGGCCATCCAGTGCCTCGAGCTCCTCAACCGCCTCGGCGACTCCGCCGACGCCCTCGCGGTCGAGGAGCTGGGCGTCCTCCGCCTCCTCCTCGACACCAAGAACCCCGAGGAGCTCCGCGCCTTCGCCCGCCGCACCCTCGGCCCGGCCCTCGAACGCGACGAGAAGAACGACGGCGCCCTCGTCTCCACCCTCTTCGCCTACATCGACCGCAGCTGCGACGTCCGCACCACCGCCACCGAGCTCTACGTCCACGCCAACACCGTCAAGTACCGCCTCGCCAAAGTCGAAGAGGTCTGCGGCCTCGACCTGAAGGACCCGAACGACCTCCTGAAAGCAAAGATCTCCCAGCTCGTCCTGAAGCTGACGAGCCCGGGGGTGGCCTCGAGAGTGGCATAGAGAGGGACCGGGCCGGCGGCCCCGCCTCAAGCTGTCGCCCGGACGCCCGAGGGACCCGGCCGTCACGGACGCGCTGCGTGCCTTTTCCACCCCATACGGTGGAAAAGACACGCAGCGCGTCTCCGGGCCTTCCTTTCGGACCCGGGGACGGACGAAAGGATCCGGGAAGGGTGACGTTCCCGGCTTCTTCGTCACGGATCGGGGCGAGGTGTGGCCTCTCTCCCGCGGGACCGTGACGGGAGTCCTGCCTCCTACCTTCCCCCGGGCGCCTCATGGCGCTCACAGCCTGCCAGGAGCGCCATGAGGCGCCCGGGAGGTGACTCGCACGGGTGGGGCGGCCGGGGCCGGGTCCGTCCTTCTCGGCGGCCCGTCCCTTCCGCTGTTCCTTATGGTCCCCCGGGGACCATAAGGAACAGCGGAGCGGTCCCGGGAGGGTGGGGCGGCCGGGGATCGCGGATCGCGTCCGTCTTCCGTCACACGCGGTGGGTCAGGTGGCCAGCGCTTCGCGCTTGCGGGCGATGCGGCGGTCGATGCGCTCGGTCTCGACCACGAAGCGCTCGTGGGTGGCGGTGGAGATCTCCTCGAGGGAATCGCGGGCGGTGAGGTCGAAGGTCACGCGGGGGCCCTCGACGGCGGTGATCGTCGCGCGGATCCGGACCTCGGCGCCGAGGGGGGTCGGGGCGAGGTGGGTCATGGTGACGGCGGTGCCGACGCTGTGGAGGCCGTCGGTGAGCGACGGGGCGAGGGCCGCGAGGGCGGCGTCCTCGAGCCAGCCGACCAGGGCGGGCGTGCCGAGGACGTAGACGCCCTCGTTGCCGAAGGCGTGGGCGGTATCACGGTCGCCGACGGTGCGGGAGATCTCGGCGGTGGCCCCGAGCCGAGCGACGCCCAGCGGCTCGCTCACCCTCGCACCGCCCCGGGCGGCAGCACCGCGTCGGCGCCGGCGCAGGTGGCCAGGGCCAGGGTGAGGTCCTCGCCGGTGACGCCCGCGAGGCGCGGGTGCGCAGTGTCGAGGTCGACGACGAGGCCGCGCTCGAGGCCGAGGCTGGCGAGGCCGGCGCGCTGCAGCTCGCCCCAGAGGTCACCGACGCGGGCCAGGAGGCCGTGGCGGGTGAGGCGCTCGCGCCGCGAGCCGGTCTCCAGCTCGCGGACCTCCTCGAAGGGGTCGATGACGACGTTCGAGTCGCTGCCGATCGCCAGCCGCACCCCGGCGTCGTGATAATCCAGCGCCCGGATCCAGCCATCGCCGAGGTTGCCCTCGGTGGTCGGGCAGGAGGCGACGATCGTGTCGGAGTCGGCGATCCGGGCGATGTCCTCGGGGTCGACGTGGATGCCGTGGATGATCGTCGTCCGCTCGCCGAGGAAGCCGGTCCGGCGCAGCAGCTCGGCGGGGGAGCAACCGTGCTCGGCGCGGCACTCCTCGAGCTCGCGGGGCTGCTCGTGGGCGTGGACGTGACGGACGAGGCCGTGCGCGTCGGCGTAGGCGGCGATCTCCCCCAGCCACTCGCCCGGGACCGCCCGGACGCTGTGGGCGGCGATCCCCACCGACACGCCGTCACGGCCCTCGGCCCAGAGGCGGAGGGCGTCGACGCGGGCGAGGAAGCTCTCGACGTCACGGTCGCAGAAGCGGCGCTGCCCCGGGGCGACCTCGATCCCGTAGCCACCACGGTTGTAGGCGGCGGGCAGCAGGACGATCGGCAGGCCGACCGCCTCGGCGGCTTCCGCGACCGCGAAGGCCATCGCGTTCGGCTCCTCGTAGGAACTCCCGTCGCGCCGGTGGTGGACGTAATGGAACTCGCCGACGGCCCCGTACCCGGCCGCGCGCATCTCCCCGTAGGCCCGTTCGGCGACATCGCGGATGGCCTCTGGATCGAGCCGGTCGGCGGCGGCGAACATCGCCGTCCGCCAGCTCCAGAAGTCGTCGTCGGGACGGCTCGGGCGCTCGGCCACCCCGCGCATGTCGCGCTGGAAGGCGTGCGAGTGCACGTTCACCATCGCCGGGATCCGCAGCGGCCCGCTCATCCTTCGCCCCCCTCGGCGAGCGCGGTGAGGGCCGTGAGCATTCCGTTCGCCGCCACCGCGGCGTCCGCGAGCGTCACCGACTCCTGAGGCGCGTGCGAGATCCCGCCCTCGTTGCGGACGAAGACCATGCCGGTGGGCAGGCGGGTGCCGACGACGCCCGCGTCGTGACCGGCGAAGCAGGTCACCGACGGTGAGCCCGGCGGCAGCGCATCCGCCAGCGCGGCCCGGATCGCCGGGTCGAACTCCGAGCCGGGCGACCACGATGCGGTCCGCGCCTCGAACTCGACCGCGGCCGCGCGCGCGATCTCGCGGGCACGGTCGAGGACCGCGGCGCGCCACGCCTCCACCGTCGCCGGGTCGATGGCCCGCGCGTCGAGCCAGAGGTCGGCGCGCGCCGGGACCGTCGTCGCCGCGTTCGGCTGGACCTCGATCCGGGCGGGCGTGAAGACCATCTCCTCGTACCGTCCCGCCTCCTCCTCGGCGGCGACGATCACCCGGGCCGCCGCCGCCAGGGCGTCGTGGCGTTCGCTCGCCCGGGTCGTGCCGGCGTGGTCGGCCTGACCGCGGACGGTCGCCTGCAGCCGCATCCGCGCTGCCAGGCCGTCGACGGTCGCCGCGGCGAAGCCGGCTTCGGCGAGCGTCCGGGTCTGGTCGATGTGGAGCTCGACGAAGCCGCGCAGCTTCTCCAGCCAGGCGGGCGCGGAGCCCAGGCCGGCGGGATCGATCCCGGCCTCGGCGAGGGCGGCGGCGAGCGTCACGCCCCCGTCGTCCACCCGCGCCGGCACGTCCTCGAGGTCGAGCGCCCCGACCAGCGCCCGCGAGCCGAAGGTCGGGGTGTTGAAGCGGGCCCCCTCCTCGTCGGCGAAGGACACCACGGCCAGCGGGAACTCGGCGCGCTCGGCGGCGGCGAAGGCGGCGACCACCCCGAGGGCGCCGTCGAAGCGTCCGCCGCGGCGGACGCTGTCGAGGTGCGAGCCGCACGCCCACCACGGCCCCGGCTCGCGCGGGGTCGCCCAGAGGTTCCCGGCCGGGTCGCGCCGCGGCTCCAGCCCGATCCGGGAAGCCGTGTCCATGAACCACTCGCGGGTCGCGCGGTCCTCCTCGGTCCACGCTTCGCGGGTGGTCGCGCCGCTCGGGTCGAGCCCGATCGGTTCGACTTCCGCCAGCATCCGCTCCAGGTCCGCGGCCGTGATCACCGCGTCACCCGCCATTCCTGGTCGGGACGAACCCAGACGAGCTCGCCCCCCTCGACCACCGCCGCGACGGGGTTGTGGCCGAACCGGTAGGCGACGTGCTCGATCGGACCGTCGAGGACCACCAGGTCCGCCCGCTTGCCGACCTCGATCGAGCCCCGCTCGGCGGCGAGATCAAGCACGTGGGCGGCGTTCAGGGTCGCCGCGATCAGCGCCTCGCGCGCGGTCCAGCCGTAACGGCGGACGGCGATGCCGATGATCAGCGGCAGCGACTGGACCGGCGAGGTCCCGGGGTTGAAGTCGGTGGCGAGGACGCCGATCGCACCGGCGTCGGCCAGCGCCCGGCCCGGCGCGACCTCCTCGTCGCCGAGCAGCTCGGCGCCCGGAAGCAGGACCGCGCCGCACTCCGACCTCGCCAGGCGGGGCAGGTCCGCCGGCGTGAGGCAGGCAAGGTGGTCGACCGAGCGGGCGCCGAGGTCGAGGGCGACGGGGACCGAGCCATTGGCGTTGAACTGTTCGACGTGGGCGCGCAGGGGCACGCCGACCTCCGCCGCGAGCGCCCCGAGGCGTTCGAGGTCGGCGTTGCCGAAGGCCATCGACTCGACGAAGATGTCGAGCGCGTCGACGTCGGTCTCCCGGGCCAGGATCTCGACCTCGTCCATCCACGCGGCGGCGTCGTAGCCGGGCGGCACGACGTGGGCGAACAGACCCGTGACCCGGTCGGCGCCGAGCTCCCGGCCGAGGCGGACCAGGCGCTCCTCGACGGCGCGGGAGAGGCCGTACCCGGTCTTGGCCTCGAAGGTGGTGGTCCCGCTCCGGAGCATCTCGGCGCGCAGCGCCCGCGAGCGGCTCAGCAGGTCCTCGTCGGAGGACTCCGCCAGCGCCCTTGCCGAGGAGGCGATGCCGCCGCCCGAGCGGGTGATCTCCTCGTAGGACACCCCGGTCACCTTCTGCTCGTACTCCACGGCGCGCCAGCCGGCGAACGGCAGGTGCGTGTGGCAATCGACGAAGCCGGGGACGACGGCGGCGCCCGCACAGTCGACGCGGACGGCGGCCGAGTCATCCGCGGCGAGGGCGGCGATGACCCCGTCGCGCACCGCGACCGAGCCGGGGTCGACCGTCGCTTCCGCGGCCCGGTCGAGCCGCAGGAACGGCTCCCCCGGACCCGGCGGGAGCAGGACCTGGAGGGCGCCGTCGAGAGAGACGCTCATGGCATCGGGATCCGCACGCCGTGCTCCTCGGCGGCCTGGCGGGCCTCCGGGTAGCCGGCGTCGACGTGCCGCAGGATCCCCATGCCGGGGTCGGCGAGGAGGACGCGTTCGATTCGCGCCGCGGCCTCCGGCGTCCCGTCGGCGACGATCACCTGGCCGGCGTGGATCGACTTCCCCATGCCGACCCCGCCGCCGTGGTGGATCGAGACCCAGGTGGCGCCGGCGGCGGTGTTGATCAGCGCGTTCAGCAGCGGCCAGTCGGCGACCGCGTCGGAGCCGTCCCGCATCGCCTCGGTCTCCCGTTGCGGCGAGGCGACCGAGCCGGCATCGAGGTGGTCGCGCCCGATCACGATCGGCGCCGAGACCTCGCCGGAGGCGACCATCTCGTTGAAGCGCAGGCCGGCGAGGTGTCGCTCCCCGTAACCGAGCCAGCAGATCCGTGATGGCAGCCCCTGGAACTTGACCCGCTCCCCGGCCAGCCGGATCCAGCGGGCGATGTGCTCCTGGTCCCCGAAGAGGTCGAGGATCGCCGCGTCGGTGGCGGCGATGTCGGCGGGATCGCCGGAGAGGGCGACCCAGCGGAACGGGCCCTTGCCCTCGCAGAACAGCGGCCGGATGTAGGCGGGGACGAAGCCCGGATAGTCGAACGCGTCGGCATCGCCGTGCTCGGCCGCCACGCCGCGCAGGGCGTTGCCGTAGTCGAAGGCCTCGGCGCCCGTCGCTTTCAGGTCCCGGATCGCGGCAACGTGGGTGAGGACCGACTCGCCGACCCGGCGCAGGTAATCGTCGGGGTCGGCGCGCCGCAGGGCGTCGGCCTGCTCGATCGTGAGGCCGGCGGGCACGTAACCGTTGAGGGGATCGTGCGCCGAGGTCTGGTCGGTGACGACGTCGACGTGGGTCCCGCGGCGGACGAGCTCGGGCAGGATCTCGGCGGCGTTGCCGAGCAGGCCGATCGAGAGCGGCCGCCGTTCGGCCACCGCCGCTTCGGCGCGGGCCAGCGCGTCATCGAGATCGGCGGCCCGCTCGTCGAGGTAACCGGTGGCGATCCGCCGCTCGATCCGTTGCAGGTCGACCTCGATGCAGAGGCCGACGCCCTCGCACATCGTGATCGCCAGCGGTTGCGCGCCGCCCATGCCGCCGAGGCCGGCGGTCACCACCAGGCGGCCGGCGAGCGTGCCGTCGAAGCGCTCGCGGGCGACCGCGGCGAAGGTCTCGTACGTCCCCTGCAGGATCCCCTGGGTCCCGATGTAGATCCAGGAGCCGGCGGTCATCTGCCCGTACATCATCAGGCCCGCCGCTTCCAGCCGGCGGAAGTTCTCCCAGTCCGCCCAGTCGCCGACCAGGTTCGAGTTGGCGATCAGGACGCGCGGCGCGTCGGCGTGGGTCCGGAACACCCCGACCGGCTTGCCCGACTGGACCAGCAGGGTCTCGTCGCCCTCCAGCATCTTCAGCTCGGCGATGATCGCCTCGAGCGCCGCCTTGTTGCGGGCGGCGCGGCCGATGCCGCCGTAGACGACCAGATCCTCCGGCTTCTCGGCGACGTCCGGGTGCAGGTTGTTTTCCAGCATCCGCAGGGCGGCCTCCTGCTGCCACCCCTTGCACCTCAGCTCGGACCCGATCATGCCGCCACCGCCTTCCGGTCGTCGATTGCTCCAAGTCCTTCCGACAGCGCCCGGCAGTGCTCGACCAGGCAGGCGCCGATCTCTTCGATCTTCGCCCGATCGGTGCGGTAGGAGGGGGCGAGGACGCTGAGCGCGGCGATGATCCCGCCGGAGGCGCCGCGCACCGGCGCCGCCACCGCCACCACGTCGGGTTCGACCGAGCCCTCGGTCCAGGCGTAACCGCTCGCGTCGACGTCGCCGGTGAGGGCGGCGCCCATCGCGGTGCCGGTCATCGGGATCGAACGGCCGACCCAGCCGACGCCCTGGATCAGGCGGGGGCTCGCCACCTGCCGCAGGTAGAGCACCCGCTCCCCTTCGATCTGGATCCCCAGGTTGGCCGTCTCCCCGGTGTCGTGGGCGATTTCCATCAGGTGCGGGCCGGAGTGCTCGTGCACGGAGTCCTCGCGCAGCGCCGCGGCGCCGATCTGGATCAGGCGGTGGCCCGGGTGATAGCCGCCGTCGACGTCACGGGAGGCGAACCCGCTGTCGACGAGGGCGGCGAGCAGGCGCAGAGCCGTGCTCGGGGGAAGCTGCGAGGCCCGGGCGAGGTCGCTCAGGGACTTGCCCTGATCGGGGTCCGCGAGGTCGGTCAGGAGTTTGAGGGTCCGGTCTACGGAGCGGGTTGAGCTTGCCATGCGGCTTAGCATACAGTGGCAGACCGTTCCATTGTGTAGAACGCTGCTGAAGGAGGGAAAATGGCCGACGAGCTACTGATCGAGCGCTCCGGACCGGTGCTGGAACTGGTGATCAACCGGCCCGAGGCGCGCAACGCGCTCAACCTGGCGGTGGCCGAGGGGATCGCGCGGGGGCTGGACACGCTCGACCGGGACCCGACCCTCGGCGTCGGGGTGATCGCCGCCACCGGCCCCAACTTCTCCTCCGGGATGGACCTCAAGGCCTTCGCCCGCGGCGAGGTCCCGGAGGTCGCGGACCGGGGCTTCGCCGGCATCGTCGAGCGGCCCGCCACCAAGCCACTGATCGCCGCGGTCGAGGGGTACGCGGTCGCGGGTGGCTTCGAGGTCGCGCTCGCCTGCGACCTGATCGTCGCCTCCCGCGAGGCGAAGTTCAGCCTGCCGGAGGTCAAGGTCGGCCTGATCGCCGCCGGCGGCGCCCTCCTGCGCCTCCCCCGCCGCATTCCCTACAACGAGGCAGCGCGCCTGGCGCTCACCGGTGACTTCCTCACCGCCGAGCGAGCCGACGCCCTCGGCCTCCTGGCCGCCGTCGTCGACCCCGGCGAGGCGCGCGGCGCGGCAGGCGCCCTGGCCGCGAGGATCGCCGCGAACGCCCCCCTCGCCCTCGCCGCCACGAAGGCGTCCCTGGCCCTCTCCTCCGTCCCCGAGCCGGAGGCCTGGCCCGCCCAGCGCGTCATCGATGATCGGATCAAGGCCTCCGCGGACGCCCGGGAGGGCGCCCGCGCGTTCGCCGAGAAGCGCCCGCCGGCGTGGAGCGGTAGCTGACCGGAGCGACCTCCCGCCGCCGCCTCAGACGAGGCCGGCGAGGCGCGGGGCGGGGCGGTAGGCCTCGCCATGGTCCTCGCGCATGCCGACCAGGCGGCGGTGGACCGCGGCGAAGCCGAGGCGACGGCCGATCTCCAGGGGCCCCAGCGGCCAGCGGTAGCCGAGGCGCATCGCGAGGTCGATGTCGGGCTCGGCGGCGATGCCCTCTTCGAGGGCGAAGGCACCCTCGTTGACGAGGCAGGCGCTGATCCAGCCCACCACCGCGACCGCCTCGGGGCCGGCGAGCTCCTCCAGCCGGCGGGGGTCGGTGAGCAGGCCGGGCCCACCGCCCGCGGGGTCCGGACCCCGCCTTGAGGCGGGGTCGTAGTCGTAGAACCCGGCGCCGGTCTTGCGGCCGAGCCTGCCGGCGGCGACCATCTGCACGAGGGTCCGGTGAGGGCGCCAGCGAGGCTCGCCGAAGGACTGGCGGAAGAACGATTCGGCGACCCCGAGGCTGACGTCGGCACCGACCAGGTCGATCAGCTCGAAAGGGCCCATCGGGAAGCCCACCAGGCGGCAGGCGAGGTCGACCCGGGCGGGCCGGACCCCGAGCGCCGCCGCGCAACGGAGGCCCTCGGTGGTGAACGGACGGGCACAGCGGTTGGCGAGAAAACCGATCCCGTCGGCGACCCGGATCGGCGTCTTGCCCAGCGTTCGCGCCAGCTCCTCGCCGTGCGCCACCACGTCCGCCGCGGTGCGCCCGCCGACCACCACCTCGACCAGCTCCATCGCCTTCACCGGGTTGAAGAAGTGCAGGCCGAGGAAGCGGGAGGGATCGGGCACGGTGGCCGCCAGCGCCTCGACCGAGAGCGACGAGGTGTTGGTGGCCAGCACCGCGTCGGGGGCGACGACGGCGGCCAGCTCGGCGAAGATCGCCCGCTTCAGGCCGAGGTCCTCGGGCGCCGCCTCGATCACCGTCCCGCACTCGGCGAGGCCCGCCGCCGCGTCGACCACCCGCACGCTGCCGGCCCTCGCCGGCTTCTCCGCCGCCCGCTCGCGCGCCGCCGGGCTCGGCTCGAGGACCACCACGTCGAGCCCGGCCCGCGCGGCGACCGTGGCGATCCCGCGCCCCATCGTCCCGGCGCCGACGACCCCGAGCGGGCGCGCCGCCGGGGCGCCGTCAGCCACGGGCGGCGAGCTTCGCCTCGAGCTCGGCGACCCGCGCCGCGAGGAGCGCCTTCGCCTCCTCGGTGTTGTGGCTCAGCTGGTGGGCGAGGAAGTGGTAGGCGGCGGCGTCGTCGCGGCCGCGGCGGCGCTCGATGAAGTCGAAGCTCAGCTTCGAGAGGGCGAGCGCCTCGCGCGGCACGCGGGAGAGCCCGGCGACGACCTCCTCGACCTTGGCGTCGAGCCCCTCCGGCTCGACCACCCAGTTGACCAGGCCCAGCTGCAGGGCCTGCGCGGCTCCGATCCCCTCGCTCAGCCAGAGCAGCTGCTTCGCCTGCCGCACGCCGAGGTCCCAGGCGAAGGTCGGCAGCTCGACGTCGTCGGCGCCCTGGTCTCGGGTGACCCGCGAGGAGAACTGCGCGTCGCTCGAGGCCACCACCAGGTCGGTCGCCGAGACCAGCATCATCGCCGCCGCCACGCAGTGGCCCTGGACCCGGGCGACCGTCGGCATCGGCAGCTCCCGCAGCAGCGTCACCGGCCGCACGAAGACCTCGGCCTCCTGCCACATCCGCGTCTCCACCGCCTCCAGGTTGCGGGCGTAGTCCTCGTCCTGGACCGCCGCGTTGAGGTCGTGCCCGGCGCTGAAGGTGGGCCCGGCGCCCGCCAGGACGACCACCCGGATGTCGCGCCGGTCCCGCGTCTCGACCAGGACCCGCTCCAGCTCGCGCAGCAGGGTCGGGCTCTGGGCGTTGCGCTTGCCCGGGCGATTGAGCGTGATCCAGCGCGCCTCGCCCCGGTCCTCGACCAGGATCGTCGCCTCCTCGTTCATGACCTCCTCCTCTCCAGGTAGCCGGCGCCGACCGCCTCGGCGCTCCTGCCCTCGCCGCCGAGCAGGTACTGGTCGGCGAGGATCCGTCGGTAGAAGAGGTGCAGGCCGAGCTCCCAGGAGAAGCCGATGCCGCCGTGGACCTGGATCGAGGCCTCGCAGGCCTCGCGGGCGGCGGCCGGCAGGGCGTGGCAGAGCACGGCCAGGTGGCCGTCCAGAGCCTCGTCGCCGGGCCCGTCCTCGGCCGCGAGGTCGACGTAGCGGCCGATCCCGGCGCGGCCGATCTCGACCCCGAGCTTGGCGCCGGCGAGCAGGTGGGCGACCGCCTGGAAGCCGGCGATCTCCTGTCCAAACTGGCGGCGCCGGCCGGCGTACTCGACCGCCGTCTCGAGGCAACGCTCGCCCGCGCCGAAGGCCTCGCAGACCAGCATCAGCTCGTACTCGCGGCGGACCGCGGCGGCCTTGGAGCCGACCAGCGAGGCGAACGGCGCGGCGGCGGTGACCTCGACGCGGGAGAGGCCCTGGCCGGAATCGAGCGCGAGGAACGGCTCGACCGCCACCGCGCTCCCCTCCCCCAGCCCGTACAGCGAGATCGCCGCCGGCGCCAGGACGACGAGCACCTCGGCCCCCTCCGGCACCGCGGCCGCGAGGGTGGCGCCGTCGCCCGCGAGCGCCACCGCCCCGCCCAGGGTCCCCTCCGCAGCGCGCTCCAGCAGGCCACCGGCGCGCTCGCATCCCCCCGCCGCCACCGCGGCCACGGCCGGCGCCAGGCCGAACGCCCCGTCGCGGAGCGCGGCGGGAACCAGGTGGCGACCGAAGACGGCGGCCAGGCGCGCCCGCTCGCCGACTCCGATCCCGAGGCCGCCGGCGTCTTCGGCGAGGGCGACGAGGTCGATGCCGAGCTCCCGGATCGTGCCCAGCGCCGCGGCCTCGAGCGCGCAGTCCTCGGCGGTCGCCGCGAGCAGCGCCTCGGTGGTGAGGATCTGCGCCAGCGACTCGTCCAGCGAGCGGGCCAGCTCGGCGCCCGCGCCGGTGTCCGCGGGCGTGCTCATCGCGAGGCCCCGAGGCCGAGCAGCTGGCGGGAGATGATGTTGAGCTGGATCTCGGTGCTGCCGCCGTAGATGCTCACCGAGCGTCCCTCCAACAGGTCGTGGGTCCAGTGGTTCATCGCCAGCGCGACGTCGGGACCGAGCAGCTCCAGCGCGGTGGCGAAGAGGCGCTGCTCGACCCGCGAGAGGAAGAGCTTGTCGATCGAGGTCGAGCCCGGCGGCAGCGTCCCCGCCGCCTGCGCCGCCAGGGTCCGGTACCCCTGCGCCTTCAGCAGCTCGAGGTCGGCGTGGAGGCGACCGACCTGGCGCCGCACTTCGCGCTCGCCGGCGGTGCCGGCGGCGAGCAGCGCGTCGACCAGGTCCTCCAGCGCCCGGCGCAGTCGGATCTGGCGCTCCAGCACGAAGAGGCCGCGCTCGTAGGAGAGCATCTGCATCGCCGCCTTCCAGCCGTTGCCGAGGCCGCCGATCACGTCGTCTACCCGCGCCTCGACATCGTCGAGGAAGACCTCGTTGAAGTGGCGCTCACCGAGCATCTGCGGCAGGGCGACGACGTTCACCCCCGGGTCCTCCATGTCGACGATCACCAGCGAGAGGCCGCGGTGGCGCTCGGAGCCCGGCTCGGTGCGAACCAGGCAGGCGCAACGGCGGGCGATGTGGGCGCGCGAGGTCCAGACCTTCTGGCCGGTGACGAGGATCCGGTCACCGTCGACCCGCCCGCGGGTGCGGATCGCCGCCAGGTCGGAGCCCGCCTCGGGCTCGGAGAAGCCCTGGCACCAGGACTCGGTCGCGTCGAGCATCGGCGGCAGGTAGCGCTCCGCCTGAGCCTCGTCACCGAAGTCCATGATCGTCGGCCCGCACATGTAGACGCCGATCCGGTTGATCAGCTCCGGCATCGAGCTCGCCGCCAACTCCTCGGAGAAGACCGCCTCGGCGCGCAGGTCGAGCCCGCCGCCGCCATAACGCTCCGGCCACGACAGGCCGACGAAGCCCGCCTCGTGCAGCTGCGCCTGCCAGCGCACCAGAGCGTCGAGGCGCTCGCCGAAATCCTGCGGCGGCGGCCCCGGATCGTGGGCGCCCATCCAGGCGCGGATGCGACCGCGCAGCTCTTCGTCCTCGGGACGGAAGCGCAGCGTCTCGACCGGCAGCGGCCCGGCGCTCACAGCTCCACCTCGAGGCCGCCGGCGACGAGGACGTCGGGGATCTCGGCGATCTGCTCGAAGCCCTCGCCGAGCGTGTCGCCCGCTTCCATCCGGGCGCCGATCCCGGCGACGATCACCGCCAGCTTGAAATGCGCCAGGGCGACGAAGAAGGGTAGGTCGGCGAGGTCGGCGCCGGTCGCCGCGGCGTAGGCGGCGGTCAGCTCCTCGCGCTCGATGAACCCGGGCGCGGTGGTGATCTCGTGGACCTCGGAGGCGCAACGATCGCCCGGCCGGCACCAGTACATCACCAGCATCCCGAGGTCGGCGAGCGGATCGCCGATCGTCGCCATCTCCCAGTCGAGGACGGCGACGATCCGCCCCGGGTCGGCGGGGTCGAGGACGACGTTGTCGATCCGATAGTCGCCGTGGACGAGGGCAGCGCGGGAGCTCGCGGGCACGGCGGCCTCGAGCCGGGTGGCGAGCTCGCGCAGCGGCGCCGTCACCCTGATCCCCGAGTCCAGCTGCCCGACCCAGCGCCGGACCTGGCGCTCGGCATAGCGGTCAGGCCGACCGAGGCCCGCCAGCCCGGCGGCCTCGTAATCGACGGCGTGGATCGCGGCCAGCGTCTCGACCAGGGCGAAGGAGGTGCGACGGGCCGCGGCCGGGTCGAGGTCGACGTCACGGGGAGCGCGCAGGATGCGCCCGTCGACCCGCTCCATCACGTAGAACTCGGCCCCGATGACGGCCTCGTCATCACAGTGGAAAAGCGGCCGCGGAGCAGGCACCGCGCTGCCGACGAGCCCGCCGAGCACGGCGAACTCGCGCCCCATGTCGTGGGCGGTGGGCAGGCGCCGGCCGAGGGGTGGGCGACGCAGCACCCACTCGCGCCGGCCCTGGCGCAGCGCCACGGTGATGTTGGAGCGCCCGCCGCCGATCAGCTCGGCCTCGAGAGGCAGGGACGGGTCGAGGTCGAGGGGCGCGGCGAGGACCGCCGCGAGGCGCTCGGGGTCGAGGCCGGGCACCGCCTGCTCGGTCATCGCGCCCGCCCCCACTAGATGTTCTTCGCGTTCACGCCGATTGCCGCCGAGAGCGTGGCGCCGGTGATGTAGCGAGCCTGGTCGGAGGCGAGGAACAGCACCGCGTCGGAGATGTCGTCGGGCTCCGCGTAGGGGACCGGGAGGACGTTGACGCTCTGGAACGCGGGCAGCGCGTCCTCCAGGGTCGGGTTCTCGAGGTCGGGGCGGAAGAGCTTGTAGGAGGCCTCGTTTTTCATCATCGTCGTGTCGACCGAGCTCGGGCAGACGACGTTGGCGGTGATCCCGCGCGGCGCCAGCTCCAACGCCAGGCTCTTGACCATCCCGATCAGCCCCCACTTCGCCGCCGCGTAGTGGCCGATGTTCTCCCAGCCCGCACGACCCGCCATCGAGGCGGTGGCGACCACCCGGCCGGCCTCCGATCCATATATATGGGGCACCGCGGCGCGGACCGTGTTGAAGGCGCCGGTGAGGTTGACGTCGATCATCGTCCCCCAGGTCTCGGCGCTCATCGTGGCGAGCTCGCCGAAGGTGCAGATGCCGGCGTTGACGACGATGACGTCGAGCCCGCCGAAGGCGGCGACCGCGCGGCCGACCGCCTCCTCCATCTGCGCGAGCGAGCGGACGTCGGCGACGAGCACCTCGACGCGGCGGCCCGCGGCCTTGACCAGCGCCGCCGTCTCCTCCAGCTCCGCCCGGCTGCCGAGCGGGTAGGCGACGGTCTCCATCTCCTCGACCGCGAGGTCGAGGAGGGCGACGTCGGCGCCCTCGCGGGCGAAGCGCACGGCGTGGTTGCGGCCCTGGCCGCGGGCGGCGCCGGTGACCAGCACCCGGCGCCCCTCGAAGCGCCCGCTCACGCCGCCGTCCTCGCGTTCCAGCCGAGCGCCACCGGGACCGCCTCGCCGGTGATCATCCGCGCTTCCTCGGAGGCGAGGAAGAGCACCGTGTCGGAGATGTCGTCGGGCTGCACCCAGGGGATCGGGATCGGGTTCAACTCGGTGAAGGCCCGCTCGACGTCGGCGGGCGTGTAGCTCGTCTGGTCGGCGAGGAAGAGCTCGCGGAAGGCCTCGTTCTGGATCATCGCCGTGTCGACCGAGGTCGGGCAGACCGCGTTGACGGTGACGCCGTGCTCGGCGAGCTCCAGCGCCAGGCTCTTGACCAGCCCGATCACCCCCCACTTCGCGGCGACGTAATGGCCGATGTTCGGCGCCCCCAGCCGGCCGACCACCGAGGAGGTGGCGACGATCCGCCCGCTGCCGCGCTCCGCCATGTGCCCGGCGACCGCGCGCAGCGTCTTGAAGACGCCGCCGAGGTTGATGTCGATCATGTTCTGCCACTCGTCGTCGGTCATCGCGGCGATCGTCGAGACGCCGGCGATCCCCGCGTTGGCGACGGCGATGTCGATGCCGCCGAAGGCCTCGATCCCGGCGTCGACCACCCGCGCGAGGGCGGCGCCGTCGCGGACGTCGGCCTCCAACGCGACCGCCCGGCCGCCCGCCGCCTCGACCGCCGCGACGGTCTCCTCGAGGTCGGCCGCCGAGGCGAGGCCGTAGGGCACCGTCCCCAGGTCGGCGCAACGATCGCAGAGGACGAGGTCGGCGCCCTCGGCGGCGAAGCGCACCGCGTGCGAGCGGCCCTGGCCGCGGGCGGCGCCGGTGACCAGCGCGACCTTGTCGTCAAACCGCGGCATCGGCCGCCTTCTCGGCACGGCGGCGCGCCGCCTCCTTCGCCATCGCGTCGAGCCCGTCGACGGCGGCGCGCACCTGGTCCCCGTGGAAGCCGAAGGTCTGCATCTCCAGCGAGGCGGAGAGCTCGAAGCCGACGCTCGCGCCGAAGGAGAGCCACTGGTTGAGCGCCCGCTTGGTGAAGCGCACCGCCTGCTCGGGCATCGCGACGAACGCTTCGGCGACGACGGTGGCGCGCTCCAGCGCCGTCCCCTTCGGCACCAGCTCGGTGACCAGGCCGATCCGCTCGGCCTCGGCGGCGTCGATCCAGTCGCCGGTCATCAGGTAGCGCTTCGCCCGCGTGATCCCGACCGCCATCGGCCAGATCAGGACGCCGCCGTCGCCCGCCGCGAGCGCCGCCTTGATGTGGCCGTCGGCCATCTTCACGTTCTCCTCGACGATCGAGTAATCGGAGAGCAGCGCCAGCATCAGCCCGGAGCCGGTGGCGACCCCGTTGATCGCCGCGACCACCGGCTTCTCCAGGTCGATGTGCGAGCGGACCAGCTCGCGCACCTGGGTCTGCAGTTCCGCCAGGGCCTGGCGGTCCTCGGTCAGCTGCTTCATGTACTCGTAGGTGGCGCCGACCGAGAACGCGCGCCCGGCCCCGGTGAGGACCACCGCCTTGACCTCGTCGTCGGCGGCGACGTCACGGAGGATCGTCGCGAACTCCGCGTGGTCCTCGTGGCTGCAAGCGTTCATCTTCTCCGGGTTGTCGATCGTCACGAAGGCGATCGAGTCCCGCACCTCGGTCTTGAGGAAGGTGTAGTCGGCGTAGCGGCTCACAGTGCTCTGGATCTCCCTTCGTCGCGGGCGGCGCGCCGGCGCGATCGCGATTGGTGTTTGTGGATGCGGCCCGCCTTGGTCGAACCGCCGCCGGCCGGGCCGCCGCCGACCGGGCTCGGGAGGTGGTAGGCAGAGGTGGTGACGTCGTCGGCGGCCTGGCGCAGGCGCTCGCCGATCGCCGGGATCAGCCGTCGCGGCATGAACGAGGCGTGGCCGGTGACGATCATCAGCATCACCGGCTCCCCCTCGGGATCGAGCACCGCGGCGCCGACCGCGTTGTAGTCGAGCTCGTACTCGCCGAGGGAGATCGAGTAGCCGCGCTCGCGCACCTCCGCCAGCTGTGCCTTGAAGTCGGCGATCTCGGTGATCGAGGAGTTGGTCCGCGCCGGCAGCCCGTGGACCTCCAGCATCTCGTCCACCTCGCGCTCCGGCCGGTGGGCGTAGAAGGCCTTCGAGAGGACCGCGCCGTTGGGCGGCACGCGGCCGCCGAGGGGGACCGTGCCGCGCGGGTCGGGACGACCGCGAAGCTTGTCGACGACGACGAAGGAGCCGTCCTCGGCCTGGTTGCAGAGCAGCATGATCAGCTTGTAGGCGCTGACGAATTCGGCGGCCCGGTGGCGCGCCGCGAGCAGCACCGCGTCCTCGCCGCCGACCGCCGCCGCCAGCTCGCGCAGGCCGACGCCGAGCCGGTAGCGCTTGCTGTCGTCGTCGCGGGCGAGGAGCGCGGCGGCCTCGAGCGTGCGCAGGATGTTGAAGCAGGTACTCGGGTTCATCTGGAGCGCCGCCGCGATCTCGGTCATCGTCGCCGGCTCGTTGCCGCGGTCCTTGAGGAACTCGAAGATGTCGACCGCGTGGAGGATGGCCGGGACGCCGCCCTTCGCGGCGGCAGCCTCCGTCTTCAACGGCGGCGGAAAGATCTGATCGGTCGAGGTCTTCATCCGGGGCGTCTTCCTCCTGGTTTCAGCCCGATCTGCCCCCCAGCAGACCGCGCGGCGATGTTCCCAATGCGCAGGGCGCCTCCGAAGGCGATTCTGCCCAGAGAATCGGGACCGGAGCAAGCGAACCGCGACGACTGGTCAGAGTTCTCTCAGCAGAATCAACTTGGCTCCGTGCGCGGGCCGTCGCCAAGCTCCGGCCGGTGCCCAGCCCGGTCGTCATAGCCACCCGTCGGACGCCGATCGGGCGGGCCTTCAAGGGGTCCCTGGCGGGCGAGCGGCCTGACGATCTCGCCGCCTACGTGGCCCGCGCGCTGGTCGAGGAGGTGGAGGGCTTCGACGCCGGCGAGCTCGAGGACGTGATCGTCGGCTCGGCGATCCAGGCGGGCCCGCAGAGCATGAACCTGGGCCGCATCGTCGCCGCCCTCGCGGGCTTCCCGGAGACCGTCCCCGGCAGCAGCGTCAACCGCTTCTGTGCCTCCTCCCTGCAGGCGGTGCGGGTGGTGGCGAACGCGATCGCCGCCGGGGAGGGCGACGCCTACCTGGCGGTCGGCGTCGAGTGCGTCAGCCAGGTGAACGGCCGCGCCTTCGACCCCGAGCTCGATGCCAATCCGCGCTTCGTCGACCGCGACCGTGCCGATTACGTCAACGACATGTATATCCCGATGGGGATGACGGCGGAGAACGTGGCCGAGCGCTGGGACGTCTCCCGCGCGGCGATGGACGAGTACGCGGCGCTCTCCCAGGGGCGCGCCCTGGCCGCGCGTGAAGAGGGCTTCTTCGCCCGCGAGATCCTGCCGGTCGAGACCGCCGCCGGAACCGTGGTCGACGCCGACGATGGCATCCGGCCGGGCACGACCACGGAGGTGCTCGCCGGGCTGAAGCCGGTCTTCAAGGAGGACGGCCGGGTGACCGCCGGCAACTCATGCCCGCTCAACGACGGCGCCGCGGCGGCGCTGATCATGTCGGAGGAGCGCGCCCGTGAGCTCGAACTGCCGATCCGCGCGCGGGTGCTGGCCACCGGCCTCAGCGGGGTCGCGCCGGAGATCATGGGCGTCGGCCCGATCGAGGCGATCCGCACCGCCCTGCGGCGCGCCGGGATGGCGGTGGGCGACCTCGACATCGTCGAGCTGAACGAGGCCTTCGCCGCCCAGGTGCTGCCGATCTGTGATGAGGTCGGCATCGACGTCGGGGGGCAGCTGAACCCGCACGGGGGCGCGATCGCGCTCGGCCACCCGTTCGGGATGACCGGCGTGCGGATGCTGGGCACCTTGCTGAACGGGCTTGAGACCGCCGACGCGCAGGTCGGCATGGTGACGATGTGCGTCGCCGGCGGCCAGGGGATGGCGACGATCTTCGAAAGGACCTGAGATGTGGGATTTCTCGACCGAGCCTGAGTTCGAGGCGAAGCTGGCCTGGATGCGCGACTTCATGGTCGCCGAGGTCTACCCGCTGGAGGCGCTGGAGGGGATCGGCGAGGCTGACTTCGACCGCCTGCTGGCGCCGCTGCGCGACCAGGTCAAGGCCCAGGGGCTCTGGGCCGGTCACCTGCCGCCCGAGCACGGCGGCCAGGGCTTCGGCGCGCTCGAGCTGGGCCTGATGAACGAGATCACCGGCGCCTCGATCTTCGGGCCGATGGTCTTCGGCTCGCAGGCCCCCGACGCCGGCAACGCCGAGCTGCTCGCCGCGGCCGGGACCGAGGACCAGAAGGAGCGCTGGCTGGAGCCGCTGCTCGCCGGCCGGTGCAAGAGCGCCTTCTCGATGACCGAGCCGAACTCGGCGGGCTCCGACCCGACCCTGCTGCGGACGACCGCGGAGCGGGTCGACGGCGGCTGGCGGATCGACGGGCTGAAGTGGTTCACCTCGAACGGCTCGGCCGCGGACTTCCTCGTCGTCATGGTGGTCACCGACCCCGATGCGCCACCGCGCTCGCGCGCCTCGATGCTGCTCGTGCCCACCGACGCCGAGGGCCTGCGGATCGTCCGCGACGTGCCGACGATGGAGGACCCGGTCGGCGAGCGAGGTCGCTTCCGTGCGGGCGGCTTCGGCCACGCCGAAGTCGCCTACGAGGGGGTCTTCGTCCCCGACGCCGACGTCCTCGGCCCGGTGGGCGAGGGCTTCGCGATGGCCCAGCGGCGGCTCGGCCCGGGGCGGATCCAGCACTGCATGCGCTGGCTCGGCCAGAGCCGGCGGGCGTTCGAGATGCTCTGCGAGCGGGCGGTGTCCCGGCGCGCCTTCGGCACCACGCTGGGCGAGAAGGGCGTGGTCCGCGAGTGGATCGCCGACTCGGCGGCGGAAATCGAGGCGGCCCGGCTGATGACCCTGCACGCGGCCTGGAAGATCGACCGGGTGGGTGCCAAAGAGGCGCGCCAGGAGATCGGGATGATCAAGTACTACGGCGCCGGCGTCCTCTACCGGGTGATCGACCGGGCGATCCAGGTTCACGGCGGCCTCGGCTACTCGACCGACCTGCCGCTGGAGTCGATGTACCGCAACGCGCGCGCCGCGCGGATCTACGACGGCGCCGACGAGGTCCACCGCGACAACGTCGCGCGCCGCATCCTCGCCGCCTACCGGCCGCGCGAGGTGCCGACCGAGAACGTCCCCGAGCGACGGCGGGCGGCGGCGGAGAAGTTCGCCGAGCTGATCGACGTCGCCTCCCTGGACCTCTAGCCGTGGCGCGCCGCGCCGCCCTGGTCCTCGGCGGGTCGGGCGGGATCGGCCTGGCGATCGCCGCGATGCTGGCGGCCGAGGGGCACGAACTGACGATCCAGGGGCGGCGGCCGGAGCGGGTCGAGGCGGCGGTGGCGACGCTCGGCGCGGGCGCCGCCGGGGTGGCCGCGGACCTGGCCGAGGAGAGCGAGATCGAACGGGTGGTCGCCGGCCACGCCGAGCGCCACGGCCGCCTCGACGTGCTGGTCGACAGCGCCGGCCTCGGGATCGGCCAGGGCCTCGGCGAGATCCAGGCGCGCCACCTCGACCGCCAGACAGCGGTCAACTTCCGCGCCGCGGTGCTGGCGCTGCGCGAGGCGCGACCGCTGCTCGAGGCCGCCGGAGCCGAGCACGGCAAGGCGCTCGTCTGCCTCGTCTCCTCCTGGGCCGCCACCCACCCACCCGCCTGGCTCTCCGTCTACGGGGCGACCAAGGCGGCCCTCGACGCCTTCGCCCGCTCGGCCCAGCTCGAGCTCGAAGGCAAGGGGATCCAGGTGACCTCGCTGGCGCCCGCCACGGTGGAGACCGAGATGACCCGTTACGCCCAGGGCGAGATCCCCCCGTCGGCGATGCTCCGCCCCACCGACGTCGCCGAGGTGGTGCGCATGCTCCTCCGCCTCTCCCCGGCCGCCCGCGTGTCCGAAGTCCAGATCGGCCGCGCCGAGTAGCGCCCAGGGGCGGGCCTCAGTCGGCCCGCGGAAGCAGGTTGAAGCGCCGGCCGTCCTGCCGCGGCTCGGTGGGCTCGCGGCAGGCGGTTGAAGCGCCGGCCGGCCTGCCGCGGCTCAGTCGGCCCGCGGGAGCGGGTTGAAGCGCCGGCCGTCCTGCCGCGGCTCGGTGCCGGCGACGAGCAACCGGCGCTCGTCGATCAGCCAGCCGCCGGGAGCCCGCACCACGACGTCCTCGTAGCGCGCGTGAAGACTCCACGGCTCGCCCCGGCGCGGCCGGTGCCAGGCGTGAACGACGCTCACCGCCCGCGCCCGATCGGCGCCCTCGAACTCGATCGCCACGTTGCCGAGCAAATGACTGGTCGCCGCGAAGAGCGCCAGATCCTCCTCCGCCTGCGCCCGCCGCGCCTCCGCCCCCGGCTCCCGCGCGTCGGGCCCGTAATCGGCCCGGCAATCGGCCGTAAAGCAAGCGGCGACGGCCTCAGGATCATTGATGTCACAGGCCCGGCAATACGCATAGAGCAACTCCCGAATCGCCTCCCGATCGACAAGGCGCGGTTCGGCAACCGAAGATCCCTCCACCATCCCAGCGTGGCCCCCGATGACTCCAGGCGCGAGCCGATTCTCTCGACAGAACCGCACTCCGACGAAGGCCCCGCCGGCTCCTCGGGGGCCCGGGCCCGCCCGCCCACGTTTCGCACTTTGCCGTAACCGGCACGGCAGTGCGAACGCGCCGGGGGAAGGGACGGGGCCGTCGCGAGCCGTCGCCTCGGAAGGTCGCCTCGGAAGGGATGGGGCCCCTGAGAGCTGTCGCCCCGGCGGGAAAGGGATGCAACCTGGGAAGCCGGCGCCCGGGAAGGCCTCCGGCTGTCTGAAGCTGCCGCCCACAGCGGCAAGGGCCCCGGCCGTCTCGGCCACGGCCCTGGCAGGCCGTGGCCGAGACGGCCGGGGGTGCGGGGAGCGGCCGGGGGTGCGGGGAGCGGCCGGGGGAAGCACGGGAGGCCCCCGGGAGGGTGCGACGGATCCCCACGGACCCCGACCTCGATCCCGGCCCGGGGGGACCCCGAGGGCGTGACGGGACCGTCACGGATCAGTGATCTCGTCACGAAGACCGTGGGAACGTCACCCTTCCTCCCGACCCTCCGATTGCTCAAGGATCTCCGTGTTTAGTTTTGGTTGCTCAGCAACCAAAACTCGACGCGCGTCCCATGGACCCCCGATTCCGGCGTCCGGGGGCCGGAGGGTGCCACGGATCCCCCCGATCCCGGCCCCCGGGGGCCGGGAGGTGTGACGGGACCCTCACCGGACCAGGACCCCGTCACGGAGACGTAGGGAACTCCACGCCTCCTCCCGTGTTGTCCAACGCTCACGGACACGTTCCGGACTTTGACCCTGCCATGGCAGGGTCAAAGTCCGGAACGTGTTCTCGGGCCCTCTTCTCCGGCCCGGAAAGGGACCGAAGGTTGCGGAAAGGGTGACGTTCCCGGCGTCTTCGTGACCGATCGGGGCGGGGTGTGGCCTCTCCTGCACGGACCCGTCACGGAAGTCCGACCTCCTCCCGTCCCTGTGTCTCCCCTCATCCCTGTGTCGTCTTTTTCACGACCCCCTCCCGTCCCGGGCGCCTCATGGCGCTCACAGCCTGCCAGGAGCGCCATGAGGCGCCCGGGACGCAGCTCGGACGGGCGCGGGGGTCGGGGTCGCGCGGCAACGCGCGCCCGGGCGGCATCTCGGACGGCGCGGGGCCCCGGGTCGCGCCGCAACTCGCACGGGTGCGGGGGTCGGGGTCGCGGCGCATCTCGGACGGCCGCCCCGCCCACGAACCCTCGCCAAGGCCAACCTCGCCCACTCCGGTCGTGGTCAGCCGCCCTCGTCCCCGGCCCCGGTGACTTCGCGGTGCCGCTCGGCCCCCGCTGCCTCGAGCTCGTCGTGCGTGTGGCGGGCGACCCCGCGCTCGGGGCGGGCGAGGAACAGGTAGGCAGCACCGACGGCGGCGATCACGAAGATCACCGCGATCGTGATCCAGTCGATGTTGAAGTAGGCGCGCGGGCTCGTCACCCCCGAGGGGTAGACGACGTTGATGAACATCAGCCCGAGGTAGGCGACCGCGCCGATCGTCACCGGCCAGGCCCAGCGGCCGAGGCGGAAGCTCCCCTCCGGCACCCAGCCGCGCGCCCGGGCGACGATCGCCGCGATCACGGTCAGCAGGAAGCTCAGGTAGATCCCGCTGACGCCGAACGAGACCAGCGCGACCAGACCGTTCACTTCGGCCGGATAGGTGATGAAGAGGATGTGGATGTCGTGGCTCGGCGACGGGAAGACGAGGAGGATGAAGAGCGCGGTGATCACCGCCCCGGCGATCAGGGCGTTCACCGGAGTGCGAAAGCGGTCACTGACCCGTGACACCCACTTCGAGGCGGGCAGGGCGCCGTCCCGTGCGTAGGAGAAGGCGAGCCGGCTGCCCGCGCCCTGGATCGAGGTCCCACAGGAAAAGAAGGCGAAGATGATCAGCAGCAGGAGGAAGTCCTGGACGCCTTCCGAGAGCGATTCGAGGATGAACGGCACGCCGCCGCCTTCCACGGTCGCTGCGACCCCGTTGTGGGCGGGCATCGAGAGCAGCAGCGCCCCGGTCAGGACCAGCGAGGCAAGGCCGCCCCAGATCACGGCCAGCCGCATCGCCCGCGGCACCTGGCGCCCCGCTTCCTTGGTCTCCTCGGAGATGTCGCCCGCCGACTCGAAGCCGTAGATGATGTAAACGGGAGCGAGCACCGCGATCAGCGCCGCGCCGGTCCACCAGTTGCCACCGAAGTTCAGTTCGAGCGGATTGGACGCGGCGTGCTGCACACCCTGGGTGGTGAAGAGGAAGCCGAGGTCGTGGTGGAAGCCGTGGATCGCGAGGATGAGCGCGATGCCGAAGGTGCCGATGATCTCCACGTAGACCCCGAACTGGGCGACCCGGGCCATCACCTTGGTGCCGGTGATGTTGAGCGTCGTCTGGATCGCCAGCAGGACCAACGTCACCGCCAGGATCGTGCCGTGGGACGTCGGGTTGAGGTTCCAGCCGAACCAGTTGTGGGTGATAGCGGTGAAGTAACTGACCACGCCGGTGTCGACGGCGGCGACCGTGACCAACAGCGCGATCCCATAGAACCAGCCGACGAACCAGCCGTATTTCGGCCCCACCGAGAACTTGCTGTATTGGTAGAGCGCGCCGGCGACCGGATAGTGGCTGGCGAGCTCGCCGAAGACGAGCGCCACCAACAGCATCCCGAACACCGGGATCGCCAGCAGCCACAGATACGCCGGCCCGCCCGTCCCCACCCCGAGCAGGAACAGCGAGTAGATCCCCACCATCGGGGACAGGTAGGTGAACGCGACCGAGAAGTTCGCGAACAGCCCGAGTACGCGATTCAGCTGCGGCTGGTAGCCGAGGCTCGCGAGGCGCGAGTCGTCGTCGCTCGCCAAGGTCCGCACGTCCGGTGATCCCATCGACCCTCCTCCTCCGTTGGCTCGATTTCTTTATCCTATGAGTTCATAGTTTTGAAAGTCAAGATGCGAAAAGCCAAGGCGCGGCGGGAGGACGTCGGGCCGACGGGAGGAGGCTCGGTCGGGCTGACCACGGCGACCGCGCGGATGCTGCTCGCCCCGAGCGAGGGGGGCGGGGCGCTGGGGGACCAGGTCGCGCGCCGGCTCGGGCGCGCCGTGCGCCTCGGGCTGCTCATCGACGGGGATCGGCTGCCCTCCGAGGCGGAGCTCGCGGCGCAGATGGGCGTCTCCACGGTCACCCTCCGCGAGGCGCTGAGCACGCTCCGCGAGCAGGGCCTGGTGGTGACCCGCCGGGGGCGCGGCGGAGGCACCTTCGTCCGCGCGCCGGCCGACTCGCGCGCGCCGCTACGCCAGTTCGGCGTCCACGAGCTGCAGGAGCTCGGCGACCAACGCGCCGCGGTCCGCGGGACCGCCGCCCGGCTCGCCGCCGAGCGGGCACTCGACGAGGAGATCGAGCGCCTGGAGGACCAGTTGAAGCGTCTGGAGGCGGCGAGCACCGCGAGCGAGCGGCGCCGTGCCGACACCCAGCTGACGATCGCGATCGCGGGTGCCGCCCAGTCCTCCCGCCTGACCCGCGAGGAGGCGCGACTACGGGCCGAGGTCGGCGACCTGCTCGGCCTCGAGCTGAGCGAGGCCGAGTACTCCGAGATCGTCGGCGAGCGCCGGCGGCTGGTCGAGGCGATCAGGCGCCGGCGGCCGGAGAAGGCGCGCGAGCTGGCCGAGGCCCAGGTCGCCGCCGAGACCGCCCGCCTCGTCACCCTTCGTTTCCAACTTGCGGAGACCGACGATGTTGATGGGCCGAAAACTCCAGCCACGCTTGAGTTTTCGGCCCATCAACCTGAGGTGCTGGGGGAGGTGAGGGCGGACGTGGAGATGATCTTCGGAGAGTTGGCGGGGCTCGCGGCGGCGTTCATGGAACTTCGCGGCGGGGGAGCGCTCGCGGTCGACGACCTCGCCGAGCTGCGGCCGGCGATCTTCTCGACGCTTGAAGCCGGGACCGGCCTGATCAGTGGTGCCGGCGCGGTCGTCGCCCCGGGCCTCCTCACCGACCGCGATCGCTGGCTCGAGTGGTGGTCCGTCGCCGACGAACGCGCCCGACCGGAAGCGCTGCGCGTCAACCTCGATCCCCAGGCGCCGGACTTCTACGACTACACGAGCGCCGACTGGTTCGCCACGCCGCGCGCCACGCTCGCCCCCCACCTCGCCGGCCCCTTCGTCGACTATGCCTGCACCAACACCTACGCCCTCACCCTCTCGACGCCGATCCTCCGTGACCGCGAGTTCCTCGGCGTCGCCGCCGCCGACGTCCTCGTCGCCAGCCTCGAGCGCCACATCGTCCCGCGCCTCGCCACCCTCGGCCGCCCGGTGGCCCTGGCCACCGCCACCGGCCGAGTGATCGCCTCGAACGCTCCCGAGGTCGTCGCCGGCCAACGCCTGCCGCCGCCCTCCGGCGCCCCGCCCGCGAAGGCCGCCGATCCGGTGGCGACGCTGCGCCTGGTCGAGCTCTGACGGGCGGCGCGGGCGGGCCTCGGCGCCGATGGGGTTGCTCGCTCGCTGAGTTAGGGGCGCCATGGCGCCCCTAACTCAGCGAGCGACGGAGCCGGCCTCGCTCCACCCCCGAACGAACGGCGTCCCTACGCCACGCCCGACGCGAGCAGCACCCGGTTCGACAGCCTCAGCGGTCCCGGGCCGCCGGCCGCATCGGCGGCGGCCGCGGTGATCGCGGCCCAGGCGTCGTCTTCGGCGTCGCCGGCGTGGGCCGCGATCATCGCTCGGATCGGGGCGGCGATCGCCTTGACGTAGGCGGTGAAGTGCGCGGGGGAGTCGAACTCGAAGATGACCTCGGCCTGCTCCACGGCGACCGCGGCGAAGCCGCCCCCTTCGAGCAGGCCGGCGAGGGCCGCGGGGGTCGGTCGGGAGAGGGGGCCGGGCGTGCCGGCCGGGGGCCGGGGAATGCCGAACCGCTCCCTCGTCGTCCGCATCGGGATCGAGAGGAAGGGGACCTGGTCGGGCTCTCCCCAGGAGCTGATCGCGATCCGCGCGCCGGGTTCGAGGAAGCCCCGGATGCGGGCCGCAGCGACCTCGGCGTCGGGCTCGAAGATGAGGCCCCAGCGCGAGACGGCGGCGTCGAAGCCGGCGGCCGGGAAGTCGAGGGCGGCGGCGCCCACCTCGACGAACTCGACGGTACCGACGCCGGCGGCCGCCGCCCGCTCGCGCCCGAACCCGAGCATCTCGGCGGAGATGTCGGTCGCCACCACGCGGCCCTCCGGGCCGGCCACGCGCGCCGCGGTCAGCGCCGGCTCACCGTAACCGGCGGCGACGTCGAGCACCCGGCTTCCCGCCCGCACGCCGGCGAGCTCGACCAGCCGCTCGCTGATATGTCGGTCCGCGCGGTCGTTGAACTCGCGCCACTCGTTCCACCCGACCGCCGCCGCGTCCCAGTTACGGTGCTGCGCCGCGCGGAAGCCCTCGGGGTCGATCGCCATCGGCCCCATCCTCCCTCATCGCGGGCGACCCGGGTCAAGCTCGTCCAGCGCCGCGGTGGGAAGCTCGTACACGACCTTGTCGTCGGCGCCGGTCATCGTCTCCGCCGCCAGCATCGAGTTGACGATCGCCTGCTCGGTCGCCTCGATCGCCGCCCAGTAGATCTGGGAGAGGAGGTGTTCCTGGACCCGCCGCGACACCACGATCTGCTCCTGGGCGGAGCCGGGGACGTCGCCGGCGGTCGAGAACGCGACCGCGAAGTCGCCGCTGTCGCGCTCCCCGGCACCCCCGGTCCGGGCGATCCCGAAGGTCGCGCGCTGGGCCAGCGCCGTGCATTCGGGGGCGAGCAGCGGCGCGTCGGTCGCGATCACCACGATGATCGAGCCTTGCCCGGGAGTCGTGATCAGCGAGCCCCAGTCGGCGAGGGGGATCAGATCGCCGTCGAGCACCTGACCCACCGGCACGCCGTCGATGGTCAGCCGGTGGCGCACCCCGTGGTTGGCCTGCACGAGGACGCCGACGGTCCACTGCTCGGCGGCGCCGGGCAGGTCGACCAGCCGCGAGGCGGTGCCGATGCCGCCCTTGAAGTCGTGGCAGATCATTCCGGTGCCGCCGCCGACCGAGCCCTGCTCGACCGGCCCCGACCCGGACGCCGCCAGCGCGCTCTCGAGGTGCTCGGCGCGGACGTGCTGCCCGTTCATGTCGTTGAGGAGGACATCGCAGGTCTCACCGACGACGGGGAGGCTGAACAGTTGATCGGGGTTCTCGCGGACGTGGCGCCGCGCGATCGCATCGCGGACCACGCCCAGACTGTGGGTGTTGGTGAGGCCGATCGGCGTGGTCAGGAGGCCCGACTCGCGAATCCACTCGAGGCCCGAGACCTCTCCCGCGCCGTTGATCCGGTGAGCGCCGGCGGGCAGCGGCCGGTGCCACACGTCGACGCTCGGCACGACCACGGTCACGCCGGTCCTGACCGGGCCGACGCCGACCTCCCTCCGGCCGTGTCCCTCGATCAGGGTGGTGTGGCCGACCGCGACGCCGGCCACGTCGGTGATCGCGTCGAACGCTCCCGCCCGGTGGGAGCCGATGCGGCGATACCAGGGCGATGCCTCGCCGGTCATCGATCCTCCGCGGCGGTCAACTGCGCTCGGCGGTGGGATCGGCCGGCGCGGTCGGCTCGGGGGGATCGGCTCGCCCGGCGGGCGCCGTCGGCTCGGCGGGCGCGGCGGGCGCGGCCGGGTCGACGACCATTTCGAGCGGCGGCAGGTCGGTCGAGGCTGCGAGGAGATTCTTGGTGAACTCCTGGCGCGGGTTCGAGAGCACCTCCTCCACCGGCCCGGTCTCGATGATCTCCCCGTCCCACATGACGGCGACCCGATCGCAGAGCTGGCGCACGACGGCAAGGTCGTGGGAGATGAAGAGCATGCTGAGGCCGAGCTCCCGTTGTAGGCCCTTCAGCAGGGCCAGCACCGATGCCTGGATCGAGACGTCGAGCGCCGACACCGGCTCGTCGGCCACCAGCAGGGTCGGTTCGAGCGCGAGCGCCCGGGCGATCCCGATCCGCTGGCGCTGGCCGCCGGAGAACGCCCGCGGCCGACGATCGAGGGCGCTCTCCGGCATGCCGACCATCTCCAGCAGCTCGACCGAGCGCTTGCGCGCCGCCGCTCGCGAATCACAGATCTTGTTCACCCGCAGCAGTTCGTCGAGCGCGGTGCCGATCGTCATCCGCGGGCTGAGCGAGCTGTAGGGGTCCTGGAACACCATCTGGATCGCCTGGCGCTGCACCCGGTCGCGCCTGAAGGGAAGCGGCTCGCCGGCGAACAGGAGCTCACCGCGGGTCGGGCGCTGCAGCCCGATGACGCAGCGCGCCGCGGTCGACTTCCCGGCACCGGACTCGCCGACGATCGCGAACGCCTCCCCCGCGTTGATCTCGAAGTCGATGCCCTTCAGCGCCGCGAAGGGCTGCTTGCGCCTGCCGGTCATCGTCCGGCCGCCGCCGAAGTGGACACACAGATCCTTCGCCTGCAGCAGCGGCTCAGACACCGGCGCCCTCGACCATCTTGGCGAGCACCTCATGGCGCCGGCACGCGGTCGTCCGACCGTCCTCGATCGCCACCGTCCGCACCTCGCGGAGGCAGGCGTCCTCGGCGAACTCGCAGCGCGGCGCGAACGGGCACCCGGGGAGCTGCTCCTGCGGCACCGGCGGCGTGCCGGGGATCGCCCGCAGCTCCTCGATCGTCGTCTCCCGCGTCGGCACGGCCCGGAGCAGCGCCAGGGTGTAGGGATGACGAGGGCGGCGGAGCACCTTGTCGGCGGGCCCTTCCTCGAGCATGCGGCCCGCGTACATCACGACGATGCGATCACAGATGCGGGCGGCGACGCCGAGATCGTGGGTGACCAGGACCACGCCGATGTCGAGGTCGGAGACGAGGCCGACGATCAGGTCGAGGACGCGCATGGTGACGGTCGCGTCCAGCGCCGTCGTCGGCTCGTCGCAGAGGAGCAGGGCAGGTTCGCCGGCGAGCGCGATCGCGATCACCACCCGCTGGCGCATCCCGCCCGAGAGCTCGTGCGGGTAGAGCCGGTACTGCCGCGCCGGCTCGGTGAAGCCCATGCGCCCGAGCAGATCGATCGCCCGCGCCTTGGCCTCCCCCCGGCCCAGGTCGCGGTGCGCCCGCGCCGCCTCGGCGATCTGCGTCCCGATCCGCATGGTCGGGTTCAGCGCCGTCATCGGCTCCTGGAAGATCATCCCCACGGTCTCACCGCGGAGTCGGTGGAGGTCGGCGGGCTTGGCGTGCGGGACGTCGATCCCGCCGACGGTCACCTCCCCGCCGCGATAGTCGACCCCCGGCGGCAGCAGCCCGGCGATCGCCCGCAGCATCAGGGACTTCCCCGAGCCGGACTCGCCGACGACCCCGACGACCTCGCCGCGGTCGGCCCGCAGCGCCGCGCCGACCACCGGCTCGAACGACCCCTCGCCCTCGCCGACGCCCAACCGCAGGTCCCGGACCACGAGGAGGTCCCGCCCTTCGGCCCCCGACTCTGACGTCAGCACGCTCATCGCACGTCCAACTTTGCCGCAAGGCCGTCCCCGATCAAGCTGAGGCCGAGGCCGGTGATGATGATCGCCACCCCGGGGGCGACCGCGAGCCACCACTGGACGTTCAGGTACGGCTGCGCCTCCGAGATCATCGTCCCCCAATCGGGCGCGGGGGGCGGCACGCCGAGGCCGAGGAAGCCGAGCGTGGTGATCGCGATGATGATCAGCAGGGCATCGGAGGTCGCCAGGACGATCGGCTGGACGATGATGTTCGGCAGGACGTGGCGGAAGAGGATCCGCCGGGTGGGGATCCCGCCGGTCCGCGCGGCGAGGATGTACTCCTGGGTGCCTTCGCGCCGCGACGAGGTGCGCGAGAGCTGGGCGTACGACACCCAGTCGGTGAGGGTGATCGCGATCACGATCGTGCCGATCCCGGGGCCGAGGACGAACACCAGCGCGACCAGGAGCACCAGCGCCGGGAAGGCGAAGACGATGTCGATGATCCCGACCAGCACCGAGTCGACCCAGCCGCCGCGATAGCCGGCGAGCATGCCCACGATCAGCCCGATCGCGAACGGGAAGAGCACCGACCCGCAGGCGATGAAGATGTCGATCCGCGCCCCGTACAGGAGGCGCGAGAGAACGTCCCGGCCGAGCTGGTCGGTACCCAGCAGGTGCCCTTCGACCCCCGGCGCGGTAAGGGCGTGGGGGATGTCCTGGGTGTCGGGGTTGAAGGGTGCGATGACGCTCGCCAGCGCCGCGATCAGGAGCATCGTGCCGAAGATGACGCAGCCGAGCGTGAGCGAGGCGTTCGCGCCGATCCGCTTGCGTACCGCGCCTCCGAGGCTGCGGCCGACCGCGGCGCGGCGGGCGCGCGGCAGCTCCGCCGAGGGGTTGAGCGCACCGTCGCTCATCGTGCCTCCAGGCGCGGGTCGAGGAGCGCCTGCAGCAGGTCACCAAGGATGTTGGTGAAGATGACCATGAAGGCGAAGAACAGGGTCACCGCCTGGACCAGCGGGAAGTCCCTCCCGTTGATGGCGTTGATCATGAGGGAGCCGATGCCGCCGAGGCTGAACACCAGTTCGACCACGATCGTGCTGCCGATCAGGAACCCCACGTTCACCATCAGGATCGTCACCGAAGGTGGCAGTGCGTTCCGCAGCACGTGACGCCAACGGATCCGCCGCTCGGAGAGCCCCTTCGACCGGGCGGTGACGACAAAGTCGAGGTCGGCGGTACGTAACACCTCGGCGCGCAGGCTGCGCACCACCATCGGGATGATCCCGATCGCGATGGTAAGGCTGGGGAGGAACATCGATTCGAGGTGTCCGGTGAACCCACTCCCGAACCCGGCCGCAGGTAACACCCTTGCTTCGATCGCGAAGTACTGGATCAGGATCAGGCCGAGCCAGAAGCCGGGGATGCCGAGGCCCGCCACCGAGATGATCGAGACCAGTCGATCGCGCAGCGCACCCGGGCGCGAGGCGGCGAGGAGCGCGAGCGGCACGGCGAAGATCGCGACCAGTACGGTCGAGTAGACGATCAGCCAGAGGGTCACCGGGAGGCGTTCGAGGATCAGCGTGCCCGCCGACTCCTGGTAACGGAGTGAGGTGCCGAGGTTGCCCGTCACCAGGCGGCCCAGGTAGTTGAGGTACTGCGCCGGGAGCGAGCTGTCGAGCCCCCATTCCTGGTGGAGCTTCGCGATCGCCGCCGGAGTCGCGTGCAGCCCCAGCGCCGTCCGCGCGGGGTCTCCCGGCACCAGGTGGATGAGCCAGAAGACGATGAAGGTGACTCCGAAGATCACCGGGATCGCCTGCAGTAGGCGCCGGATCAGAAATCCCGCGTATGCCATTCGCTTCCTCCCCGGCGTTACCCAGGCCGGGACTACGTCGTGTTCATAGGTCAGAAGGACCTACTTCAGGTCCTATTAGATCACATCTTCGCGTCAGTGGCGTAAAAGACCGTCTTCACCTCCGTGTAGGCGTCCGTGGCGTGCGGGCCAAGCTCGCGCCCGTATCCCGACTGCTTGAACCCGCCGAAGGGAGTCGAGACTCGTACCGAGCTGTTCGAGTTCACCGACAGCACGCCGGTCTCGACCCCCCGGGCCAGGCGGAGCGCCCGGGCGCCGTCACCGGTCCAGATCGAACCGGAGAGCCCGTAGATCGTGTCGTTGGCGATGCGGATCGCCTCGGCCTCGTCGTCGAAGGGGATCACGCACGCCACCGGACCGAAGATCTCCTCGGTCGCCACCCGCGACGACGGGTCGGTCGGGTAGAGCAGGGTCGGCGAGAACCAGAACCCGCTGCCGTCGGGCACCGGGACGCTCGCCGCCACCGACTCGCCGGCGAGGAAGGAGGCGACCGCCTGTCGATGGCCGGCGGAGATCAGCGGCCCCATCGTGGTGCGCTCGTCGAGCGGGTCGCCGACCCGCATCTGCAGCATCTTGTCGCGCATCAGGTCGACGAACTCCTCGACGGCGGGGCGCTCGACCAGGATCCGGCTGCGCGCACAACAGTCCTGGCCCGCGTTGCCGAAGACCGCTCCCGGTGCCGCCGCGGCGGCGGCCTCGAGGTCGGCGTCGGCGAAGATCACGTTGGCCGACTTCCCGCCGAGCTCGAGCGTCACCCGCTTGATCGAGGCGGCGGCGCCGGCGGCGATCGAGGCGCCCACCTCGGTCGAGCCGGTGAAGGCGATCTTCGCCACGTCGGGGTGCTCGACCAGCCGCCGGCCGCAGGTCGACCCGGGTCCGACGACGACGTTCAGCACGCCCTCGGGCAGCCCCGCCTCCAGGGCCAGCTCGCCCAACCGCAGCGCGGTCAGCGGGGTCAGCTCGGCGGGCTTCAGGACGACGGTGTTGCCGGCGGCGAGGGCCGGGGCGATCTTCCAGGCGGCGATCGCCAGGGGGAAGTTCCACGGCGTGATCAGGCCGACCACCCCGAGCGGCTCGCGGAAGGTCATCGCCACCCCGCCGGCGACGGGGATCGTCTCCCCGGTGAGGCGCTCGGGCGCGGCGGCGTAATAGCGGAAGGTGGCGGCGACCATGCCGATCTCCCCGCGCGCGTCGGCGATCGGCTTGCCCGCGTTGCGGGCCTCGAGCGTCGAGAGCTCCCCGTGCGCGGCCTCGATCGCGGCCGCCAGCGCCAGCATCAGGCTCGCCCGCGCGGCCGGGTCGACGGCGCGCCAGGCGGGGTATGACGCCTTCGCCGCGGCCACCGCCGCGTCGACCTCCGCGACGCCGGCGCGCGGCACCTCGGCCAGCACCTCCTCGGTCGCCGGCTCGATCACGACCAGGCGGCCACCGTCGGAGCCCGTCATACGCCCACCTCCTTCCTCTCGTCTTGGACGTTCACCTCGGGTCCGCGCGGGATCGACTCCTCGCGCTCGTAGGGCAGCGGCACGGCGGGGTCGGGACTCTCGATCTCCGCCGCCAGCCGGTGACCGTCGAAGACCGCGTCGGCGAGCAGGCGCGGGGCGACGCAGTCACCGACCCGGTACACCGCCTCGATCCCATGGCTGCGGAGCCGCTCGCGGTCGTCGACCAGCTCGCCGTAGAGAGTGTCCTCGGAGAGCCGCTGGGTGACGAGGACGATGCCGTCGGCCTCGATCTCCTCCGGGCCACCGTGCTCGGACGCGGCCAGGACGCGACCCGCCGCGACCGCGGTGATCCGGCGGCGCGTGCGGACGCCCACCCCGAGCTCGGCCAGCCGCGCCCGGACGAAGCCGTCTTCCATCGTCTCCGCGGTGAACGGGGCGAGATCACCGAGCGGGGTCAGGAGCTCGACCGCGCGGCCTTCGGCGGCGAGGCGCGCGGCGAGGGCGGTGCCCATGAAGTACCCCTCGCAGTCGTACACGACGATGCGATCGCCCGGGATCGGCTTGGCCTCCACCATGATCTGCTCGGGCGTGAGGACGTGGGGCCGGCTCGCGTCACAGCCGGGGATCGGCGCGTGGGTGATGTGGTTGAGGCCGTCGCCGGCCCAGCGCGAGCCGGTCGCCATGATCACGGTCTCGGCGCCGTAGTCGAGGATGCCCGCGAGGTCAAGAGGGGTGCGGGGCGCCACCTGTACGTTCGACATCTGGGTCAGCTGGTGCAGTCGCCATTCCCAGACGCGGGCCCATTCGCCGAGGCCGGGCAGCCGGGCCATCCAACGGAGCGCCCCGCCGACCTGCTCCGCCGCGTCAACCAGATGCACGTACTCGAAGCCCTTGCGCCCGAGGCCCATCGCGCACTCGAGCCCGGCGGGCCCGCCGCCGACGACGAGGATCGGCAGGTCGGTGCGCCGCGCCCGCACCTCACGCTCGGGATGCCAGCCGCGCCGCCACTCCTCGCCGGTGGTCGGGTTCTGCGTACATGACATGTGACCCAGGGTCGAGGTGGCAACGCAGATGTTGCACCCGATGCACTCACGGATGTCGTCGATCCGGCCCTCTTCGATCTTGCGGGGGAGGAACGGGTCGGCGATCGACGGCCGCGCGGCGCCGACCAGGCTGAGGCCACCGGTGCGGACGATGCGCGCCATCTCGTCCGGATCGGTAAGTCGCCCCACACCGACCACCGGCGTGTCGGTGACCTTCTGCACCTCCTGCGTCCAGTGCAGCTCATGGTTCTGGGGTACGAAACGCGAGGGCGCCGA
The DNA here is from genome assembly GCA_018268415.1 of Actinomycetota bacterium. GTDB lineage: Bacteria > Actinomycetota > Thermoleophilia > Solirubrobacterales > 70-9 > VAYN01. The sequence goes on from JAFDWO010000134.1 coordinate 58,318, forward strand.
ATCGAACCCCCAGGAGGCGAGGGTGCCGATGTTGATGTCCCAGAGGTCGACGAGGTGGTCGGCCATGCGGACGAACTCGAGCGACTCCTCCATGCCGACGCCGACCGGACCGTCGCGCTCGGTGCTGATCGAGTGTCGGGCCGCGATCGCGCACTCCTCGCCGACCGCCTCGCGCACCAGCTCCAGGGTCTCCAGCCAGAAGCGGGCGCGGTTCTCGAGGCTGCCCCCGTACTCGTCCTCGCGGTGGTTGTAGAAGGGCGAGAGGAACTGCACCGGCAGGTGGGTGTGGCCGCCGTACACGTAGACGATGTCGAAGCCGGCCGCGCGGGCCCGCTTCGCCGCCGCCACCCAGTCGGCCTGGATCCGCCGGATGTCGGCGAGCTCCATCGCCTTCGGCACCCGCTGCGAGCGGACGTCGCTGGCCAGCTGGCTCGGGGCGATCAACGGCCAGCGCGGCTCGCGCGAGCTCGCGTCGGCACCACCGTGACCGAGCTCGACCGCGGCGAGGGCGCCGAACTCGTGCGCTTCGTCGGCCATCACCGCGAGGCGGCGAACGTCGTCTTCGTCCCAGAGGCGCTCGGTGTGCGTGGGGATGATGTCGCCGTCCGGGCTCACCGGGCAGACGCCGGTCGACACGACCGCCCAACCACCCTCGGCCTGGACGGCCGCATAGCGCGCCCGCGCCCGCGGCTTCTCGCTTCCGAACCCCGGGCCGTGGGGCACCTGGTAGAAGCGATTGCGCAGGGTCTTGGGGCCGACGGACAGCGGCTCGAAGAGAATTGCGTGCTGCTCGAGCGGCATCGTGGCGAGTTGTATCACAAAGGACCCGAATACGGTCCTTTTGGCGAAGAAGCCAAAGCGCCGCCGCCTGGGGAGCCGCGCGGGACCCCCCGCACCCGAACTGTTCGCCCTGTGCGTCGCCTAGACTGGTCGCATGACTTCGGATGGGGAGACGGCTGCGGCAGGGGTCGCCGAGGACGTTCCGTTCGCTCCGATCGAGCAGCTCCGGGCGCACGAATACGTAGCCGAACAGCTCCGCCACCACATCGGCCTGGGGTTGATCCCGTTCGGCACCTCACTGCCGCCGGAGCGTGACCTCGCCCGCATGTTCGGCGTCGGCCGCAGCACCATCCAGTCGGCGTTGCGACTGCTCGAGGCGGAAAACCTGATCGAGAGCCGGCGCGGTCGCGGCGGCGGGACCTTCGTGATCGAGCCGAGTCGCGACAAGGCGACGGAAGAGCGGATGCTCCTCGACGTTCGCCTCGCGGCGGAGGAGATCGACGACGCCCTGCGCTTCCGGCGGATCGTCGAGGAAGGCGCGGCCGCCGAGGCCGCCGCGCACGCCACCGCGGAGGACCTCGCCAACCTCCGCGCGATCAGCGATCGCATGGCGGCGTGCACCGACGAGTTCGAGTTCCACCGCCTCGACACCGACTTCCACGTCACCCTCGCACGGGCCAGCCACAGCGACCTGCTGCGCGAAGCCGTCGAGCGCAGCCGCCTCGCCCTGAACCAGGCGCTCCTCGCCCAGCCCGGCTCCGACGCCTGGCACTCCCGCATCAACGGTGAGCACGAGCGGATCATCAAGGCGGTCGGCGACAAGAACCCGAAACGCGCCGTCAGGGCGATGGACGTGCACCTGCAGCGAACCGAGAGCGGCATCCGCTCCCTGATCGCGACGATGAGCTAGATAGTCGCTCGGTGGGCGGGGCGGCCGTCCGAGGTGCGTCGCGACCCTGGCCCCCGCCCCCGTCCGAGTCACCGTCCCTTACCGGATCCTTTCGTCTGTTTCCGGGCCTGAGAGGAAGGCCTGGAAACGTGCTGCGTGTCTTTTCCACCGTATAGGGGGGCAAAAGCACGCAGGGCGTCCGTGAGCGTTGGACAACACGGGCCGAGGCGTGGACTTCCCACCTTCTCTCCGGGCGCCGACTTGCGGGGCGTGGGGACGCCTCAGGTGATCAGGCGGTAGCGGTTGCGTTCCCAGTCGGTCACGGTTTCTTGCCAGGCTCGTAGCTCCCAGGCGCGGGTCTTGGCGTAGTAGTCGGCGAACTCGGGGCCGACGAGATCGCCGGTGCGGGGATCGGCGAGGAAGGCGTTGATCGCCGCCTCCAGCGAGCAGGGGAGGAGCGGACAGGCGTCGGAGTCGGAGGCGTAGGCGTCGCCGACGAACTCCGGCGGAGGGTCGATCTCACCTTCGAGGCCGGTGGTGATCGAGAGGATCGCCGACGCGAGGGCGAGGTAGGGGTTCGCGTCGGCACCGGGCCGTCGCAGCTCGACCCGTGCGTCGTCACCGTTCGGCGACACGGCGCGGACGGCGGTGGAGCGGTTGTCGACTCCCCAGGAGGCGTTCACCGGGGCGAAGAAGCCGGGCACGAGGCGCTTGTATGAGTTGATGTTCGGCGCCATGAAGAGGGACATCGCGGGCAACAGGGACACGAGGCCGCCCAGGGCGTGGCGCATCACCTTGCCGGGGCCAGGCTCCCCCGCGGCGGGCGCCATGGCGTTGCGCTCGCCGTCCCAGATGGAGACGTGGAGGTGGCCGCTCGAGCCCTCCTCCGTCGTGTCGGTTTTGGCCAGGAAGCTGGCCCGCAGGCCGTTGCGGCGGGCGACCTCGTGGATCACCTGCCGCAGGAGGACGGCGTTGTCGGCCGCGACGCGGGCGGGGGCCGGCGCGGTATTCGCCTCGATCAGCCCGGCGCCGCCCTCGGTGTGCAGCGCGGTCAGGCCGAGGTCGAGGGCGAGGCACGCCTCCTGCAGCGCCTCGGCGAAATCGGCGATCGCCTCGACCCCGCGGACGCTGTAGCCCTGCGCCTCCGTCACCGGGTCTCCCCCGCCCTCCGGCGCGAGTCGGAACTCGTACTCGAACGCGGCGACCGCCTCGAGGCCGAGGCCCTCGAGGCCGGTGAGCGCGCGCTCGAGGAGGCCACGGGTGGAGAGCTCGCAGGGCGACCCGTCGGTCCAGCGGAGGTCACCGATGCAGGTCCTCGACCCGGGGCGCCAGGGGAGCTCCCGGAGCGTCTCGACGGCCGGGCGGATCAGCAGGTCGCCCGAGCCCGACCGCACCCCGACCCCCTCGATCGTCGTGATCGCCACGTCGAGCGGATCCACCGCCAGCAGGAGGTCGGTGCAGGGAACCGACCCGCGCTCGCGGATCTTGTCGAAGCTCTGGTTGTCGTACGACTTGCCACGGAGGGCCCCGTTGACGTCGACGAAGCCGAGGAAGGTGAAGCTCACTCGGCTCCCCCTTCGACGCGGGAGCGCCGCGCCGCCTCGGCGGCGCGGACCAGTGCGGCGATCACCTCGCTGTGCTCGTCGGCCTCGGGATGCCACTGGACGCCGAGCGCGAACGAGCCCCCGCGCGTCTCGACCGCCTCGATCACACCGTCCGCCGCGGTGGCGCTGACCGCGAGGTCGCGACCGAGCCGGTCGATCGCCTGGTGATGGTGACTGTGGACGACCTGCCGCCCACCGCCGGCGGCCCGCGCCGCGAGCGAGGAGTCGGCGACGTCGACCTCGTGCTCGGTGCCGACGAAGGTGCCGAGGTGGGGTCGGTGCAGCTGGTTCGCCTCGCTCCCCAGGTCCTGCGTGAGCGAGCCGCCGAGCGCGACGTTGAGGACCTGCATCCCGCGGCAGATCCCGAGGAGCGGGATCTCGCGCTCGAGCGCCCGGCGCATCAGCGCGACCTCGAAGTCGTCCCGCTCGCCGTCGACCACCTCCAGCTCCGCCTCGCCCTCCTCGCCATAGCGCGCCGGATCGACGTCGACGCCACCGATCACCAGCAGCCCGTCGACGATGTCCAGCAGGAGGTCGGGGTCGGCGATGACCCGCGGGTCGGGCACCAGCGGGATGTCGAGCGCGCCGGCCCTCACCACCACCCGGTGGTAGGAGGCCGGGATCAGCGCCGCCTTGTCGTGCCAGAAGCTCCAGCGCGCGGCTTCGAACACCGCGCAGATCCCGATTCGCACGGGCAGTTCAGGTCTATCGGTGTCTGCAGGCATCCTTGTTCCAGTCGGGGCGAGGGCGCACCCGGTCTCACTCTGACGGCTATTTGGCGAAGCCGACTTCTTCGAGGTTGTAGAGATCCACCGAGTTGACCTTGAAGCCACTCACCTTCGTCGAGGCGACGGAGGTGGCCGGCGCGTAGAACAACACGATCAGGTCGTTGCGTTCGAACACCAGCTGCTGGATCTCGTGGTACAGCCGTTCGCGCTCCCGGGGGTCGACCTCCTGCGCCGCCTTGGCGACGAGCGCGCCGATTTCCTTCGAATCGGCGGCTCCCGTCCAGAAGCCGTCGGTCGAGGGGTAGAAGCCGGCCTGTTCGACCGGATCGTGCAGCAGTGAGTAGAAGTTCGTCAGCGAGGTGTCGAATTCCCCGGCTTCGTCCTGTTCGTACAGGGTCCCGGCTTCCAACGGTTTGATCGTCACCGTGAAGCCGACCGCCTGCAGCTCCTGCTGGATCACCTGCGCCGCCGCGTTGGCGTTTTCTTCACCGACTTCGATGGTCAGTTCGATGTCCGGCGATTCGCCGGAGGCGGCGACCGCTTCGGCGAGCAGCGCCTTGGCCTTGGCGGCATCCTGCACCGGCGGCTTGATGTGCTTTGCGTAGAGCATCGTCGGCGGGAAGAATGACGCTCCGGGCCGGCCGTACCCTTTGAACGCGGCCTGGGTGATTTCGTCCCGGTTCAGCGCGAGGTTCACCGCTTCGCGGCCGCGCGGATCCTTGAAGAGGGGTTTGCGGGCGTTCAGCAGCAGGGTCCCCATTTCGTTGTCTTCGGCGAACACCAGGCTCAGGCCGGGGGTGACTTCGAGCTGGTTCAACAGCGCTACCGGTGGTTTGGAGATGATTTCGAGCTGTTCGGCTTTCAGCTGCGAGACCCGGCTGTTGTCGTTGGGAGACGGGAAGTAGACGACCTTTTCCAGCAGCGGCAGCCCCTTCTTCCAGTAGTAAGGGTTGCGTTCCAGGGTGATCGAGGACCCGTGCTTCCAGGAGGTGACCTGGAACGGTCCGGTTCCCATCGGCTGCTGGCCGAACTGCGCTTCGGTCTTGCCACCGAAGTCCTTCGGCATGATGCCCGCCGGGAACAGGGCGAGAACCGCCGGCAGGGTCGGGGCGGGCGAGTCGGTCTTGATCACGACGGTGGAGGGTCCCTTGGCCGTGACCGAGGTGATCTGTTCGTAGAGCGTTCCCCAGGTCACGCTCTTCTCCGCGGCTTCGATGCTGAACACCACGTCGGCAGGCGTCAGGGGCTTGCCGTCCGAGAACTTGACGTCGGGACGCAGGTGGAAGGTCCATTCGGTGAGGTCCGGGGATTTCTTGTAGCTGCTCACCAGGAGCGGCCGGATCCGGTCTTCGCTGTCGAACACGAACAGCCCCTGGAGGACCTGGGCGAGGATGTTGATTTCCGGCCGCTGGATTGCCCGGCCGGGGACGAAGGAGAGGACTTCGGCTTCCGGGGCGAGGTTGAGGGTCCCGCCCTTCTGCGCCGGGCCGGTGGGCGCCGTTTCGGCAGTCGCGCCGCACCCGGCGACGAGGAGCGCTGCCGCGACCAGGCCCGTCGCCGCCAGGGCCGACCTCAGCACCGACTTAGAGCTGCTCACTCTCTCCTCCTTCGATCGTTGACCTTGGACCGGGCGGGCGCGATTCGATGGCCAGCGCCCGAGAGTAGGCGGCGCGCACCTCGGCCGCCGACCAGGGGGCCGGCGCGCGGGTGATGAAGAAGTCGTCGAGGGCCGGCGCCGCCAAGTCGTCGAGGTCGTCCGCGGTCACCCCGATCGCCGCCAGGACCGGGAAGCGGATGCGGGCCAGCAGGTCACGGACCGCGGCGGCGGCGCGCGACGCGCCCTCCGCCGCGCCGTCGGCGGGCGCGCCCATCGCGTCGGCGATCCGCTCGAGCTGCGCCGGCACGTGGCCCTCCTCCCGTTCCAGCGTCTCCGCCAGCACCAGCCCGACCGTGAGGCCGTGCGGTGCCTTGAACCGACCGCCGAGCGCCTGCGCGAGGGAGTGCTCGGCGCTGCAGTCGGAGAGGTTCATCGTCAGGCCCGCCATCAGACTGGCGCAGGCCATGTCCCGCCGCGCCTCCCGGTCGCCGCCATCGGCGCAGACGAGCGGCAGGGCGCGCGCGCCGATCCGGATCGCCTCCAGGGCGATGGCGTCACCGATCGGGGTCCGGGTCGAGGCGATCATCCCCGCCATCGCCTGGGCCAGGGCGTCGATGCCGGTGTAGGCGGTGATGCTCGCGGGCAGCGAGTAGGTCAGCACGGGGTCGACGAGGGCGTGGGACGCGCGCAGGTCGGGGTCGGCGATCCCGGCCTTGCGCCCGGTGGCCGAGTCGGTGAGCACGGCCCCGCCCGATACCTCCGAGCCGGTCCCCGCGGTGGTCGGCACGGCAACGAGCGGCAGGTCCGGAGGCGGGACGACCAGCTCGCCCGACGTGACCGCGGTGCAGGGACGGCCGAGCTGCGCGCACAGTCGCGCCGCCTTGGCGGTGTCCATCGCCGAGCCGCCGCCGATCGCGACGACGATCCCGGCGCCGGAGCGGGCGAGCGCGGCGGCCGCCTCGTCGACCTGCAGGTCGGTCGGCTCCCCCGGCGCCTTGCGGTACCGGGTGACCTCGACGCCCGCCCGGGCGAGACAGGCGACCGCCTCGGCGGCCGGCGGGTTGAGCGCCTCGAGCCCCTCGTCGATCACGACCAGGGCGGCGTCGGCACCCGCGTCGGCGACAAGCGCCGGGAGGTCGCCGGCGACGCCCTCGCCGAAGCGGATCCGCACCGGCAGGTGGTTTACGAACCGGGTCGCCTCAGAAGTGCTCATATCCTCGCCGTCGCTCCCAGTCGGTCACCGTCGTGTTGTAGGACTCCAGCTCGACCTCCGCGGCCCGCGCGTAGTGCCCGACCACGTCGGCGCCGAAGGCTTCCTCCGCAACCCGGCTCGCGGCGAAGAGGCCCCGGGCCCGCCCCAGATCGGTCGGCAGGTGGCGCGGCGCCGAAGCGTACGCGTTGCCCTCCAGAGCGTCTTCGAGTTGCAGTTCGTTTTCCACCCCGTACAGGCCCGCGGCGATCACCGCGGAGAGCGCGAGGTAAGGGTTCACGTCCCCGCCGGGGACCCGGTGCTCGAAGCGCAGCGAGTCCCCCGCGCCCACCACCCGCACCGCGCAGGTGCGGTTGTCCCGACCCCAGGCGATCGCCGTCGGCGCGAACGAGTGACCGGCGAAGCGCTTGTAGGAATTGACGTTGGGGGCGAAGAGGAGGGCCAGCTCCTCCATGCAGGCCAACTGTCCCGCCAGGAACATCTTGAAGGTGTCCTCCGCACGGGCGAACAGCGGCCCCTCCGAATCGGCGAGCGAGAAGTGGACGTGGCAGGAGTTGCCCTCCCGCTCGTCCCATTTCGCCATGAAGGTGGCCGCCACTTCCTCCTGCAGGGCGATCTCCTTGACCCCCTGCTTGAAGATGACGTGGGAGTCCGCGGTCGCCAACGGCTCGTCGTGCCGGAAGTTGACCTCGAACTGGCCGAGGTTCGCCTCCCCCTTCGCCGACTCCACCGCCAGCCCGGAGTCGTACATCTCGTCGACCACGCGGTCGATCAGGCTCCCGGCCTGGCGGATCGCGAGGAGCGAGTAGTCGCCGTTGAAGTGGTTGGCGGGGGTGAGGTCACGGTAATCCCGCGCCCGCGCCCCGGCGTAGGTTTCGCGATGGACGATGAACTCGAGCTCGGTGGCGGCCCGCGCGGTCCAGCCGCGCTCGGCGAGCCGCTCGAGCTGACGGCGGAGGATCCGTCGCGGCGAGACGGTGACGTCACTGCCGTCGCCCCAGACCGCGTCGGCGAGGCAGATCGCCGTGCGGGGGCGCCAGGCGGCGCGGCGCAGCGAGGACAGATCGGGGATCAGGTGGAAGTCGCCGTGGCCGCTGCTCCAGGCCGAGGTCGACAGGCCCACCTGCGGCTGCATCTCGACATCGACGCTCAGCAGGTAGCTGCAGGCGCCCGCGCCGTGGTCGAGAACGTCGGTGACGAAATAATCGGCCCCGAGCTGCTTGCCCTGCAGCCGGCCCTGCATGTCGACGAAGCCGAGCAGGACCGCGGTGATCTCGCCCGCGGCAACCTGCCGCGACAGGGCCTCGAGCTCCAGCCTCCCCCGGGGACCCCCGGGGCGAGATGAATCAATGGCAGTCTCTCTCACCTCAAAGGACTTATATCAGGTCCATATGGTTCCGGGACCGGGCGCTTACGACAGCCGTTGCTGCTTCGATGTCGAGAAGCGTCGGTCGGCTCCGCTCACAGAGTGAAGGGCCACGACAGGCGGGCCCAGGACGAAGGAGACGAAAATGCCGAAGTTCCTGCTTCTCAAGTACTACCGCGGCGGGCCGGAGTCACCCCACCCCTTCCCCCCGATGGACCAGTGGGCGCCGGAGGACGTGGACGCGCACATGGCCTTCCAGAACCATGTCAGCGAGCTGCTCGAGGAGAACGGCGAGTACGTCGACGCGCGGGCGCTGACGGCGGAGCGGACCTGGGTGCGTTACGGCGGCCCGGACGCCGCCCCGGTCACCACCGACGGCCCGCACCCGGAGACCAGCGACCTGATCGCCGGCTGGTGGATGATCGACGTCGAGTCCCGCGAGCGGGCGCTCGAGATCGCCGCCTACGCCTCCTCCGAGCCCGGCCCCGGCGGGAAGCCGATGTACGAGTGGATCGACGTCCGGGAGGTCATGTGGGAGCGGCCCACGGACGACTGAGCGCACCGGTGAGCAGCGGGCCGACGTACGGGCTGGACGAGGGCGCCCTGCGCGCCCTCGTCCCGCGGGTGCTCGCGGGCCTGGTCCGGCGGGGCGAGGACTTCGACGCCGCCGAGGACGCGCTGCAGGAGGCGCTCCTCGAGGCGCTCCGGGCCTGGCCCGAGCACCCGCCGCGCGATCCGCAGGCGTGGCTGGCGACGGTCGCGACCCGGCGCCTCGTCGATGCCCGTCGCAGCGAGGCCGCGCGGCAGCGCCGCGAGGAGGTGACGTACGCCGAACCGGTGCCGGCCGTCACCGAAGAGGGCGACGACACCCTCTTCCTGCTCTTCTGCTGCTGCCATCCCGACCTCGCGCCCGCCTCCCAGGTGGCGTTGACGCTGCGCGCCGTCGGCGGCCTCACCACGCGGGAGATCGCCGACGCCTTCTACGTGCCGGAGGCGACGATGGCCCAACGGATCAGCCGCGCCAAGCGCACGCTCCGCGGGCGCCGCCTGGATCAGCCCGGCGACCTCGCCGTGGTGCTGCGGGTGCTCTACCTCGTCTACACCGCGGGCCACGCGGGCCGGGTGGACCTGGCGGGCGAGGCGATCCGGCTCACCCGCCGGCTCAACCTCGCCACGGCGGAGCCGGAGGCGCGCGGGCTGCTGGCGCTGATGCTCCTCAACCACGCCCGCCTGCCGGCGCGCCTCGACTCCAAGGGCCGGATCGTGACGCTCGACCGGCAGGACCGCAGCCTCTGGGACACCGGCGAGATCGCCGCAGGCGTGCGCGTCCTGCAGTCGGCGCTGGCCGCGCAGACCGACGAGCAGCCCCCTGGCCGCTATCAGGTGGAGGCGGCGATCGCCGCCCTGCACGACGACGCGCCGCGCCCGGAGGAGACCGATTGGCCGCAGATCCTCGCCTGGTACGACGACCTCGTCGCCCTCACCGACGACCCCGCCCGGCGCGACCCCGCTGCCGTCCTCGGCCGCGCTGTGGCGGTCGGCCACGTCCACGGCCCGGACGCCGGGCTGCGCGAGACCGAGCAGCTGCGCGAGCTCCTCGGCGACCGCCACCGCTGGCACGCCGTCCGCGCCCACCTCCAGGAGCTCGGCGGCGACCTCCCCGCCGCCGCCACCTCCTACGCCGAGGCCGCCCGCCGCACCGCGAACGTCGCCGAGCGCGACCACCTGATCCGCCAGGCCGCCCGGGTGCGGGCGGGGTAGGGACGGCGACCGAAGCGGGGGTAGGAGCAGCGCCTTGCGCAGGGCTTGATCGCGAAGGTGACGCGGGGGGAGGCGGTCGGGTGGTTGCGGATCGTGGGGGCGAGGAGGGCCGCGGCGGTGTGGGCGGTGGCGTTGGCCTGCCTGGAGAGGCTCGCGGCGCGGCGCAGGAGCTCCGCCCGGGACGGGGCGTGGGTGTTGGGGCGGCGGAATTGGCTCGCGTCGGTGGCTTCTTTCAGCTTCCGCATGATGTTGGAGATCGCCTGCATCATCTGGTTGTAGCGCTCGGTCGCCTGCTGGAGCTGTTGGGACTCGCGCGCTTCGAGCTCGCTCATCAGGTCGAGGGCCTGTTTGTCGACTTCTTTGGCGGTCGCCGCGATCGCGGCTTCCTTGACCCCGGCCGCTTCCAACGCCCGCGCGGCGGCGGGGTCGACGGGGATCCGCACGGTGGCCGAGGCGCCGGCGATGTAGGCGGCCAACGGCGGCAGCTGGATGGTCGTGACCGCTCCCTTCTGCCCGGATCGGGAGGCGATCGCCATCGCGGCGGAGATGTCGACCACCGAGCCCGGGGTGCCGCGCACCGCGATCGGGATCCCGTAGAGGTAGGAATCGAGCCTGCTTTCGAGGCCCGCGACGGTCGGCCCGTCGGGCCCACCCGCCTGCCTGGAGACCTGGGAGGAAGCGGCCGCCCTCGCCATCTGCGCCCCGAGGTCGGCCCTTTCGAGCGCCTTTTGGAGCGCCCGCGAGATCTTGCCGCCCGCCCCGGGTATGCCGAGCGACTTCCCGGGGACGCCGACCACGGTGATCGTGCCCTTGGTGGACCCCGCCGGGGCCGCCGCCGCCGGTGCGGGCGGGGCCGGCCCGGCGGTCCGGTTGAGGAAGACGCTCAGGACGTCCGCCTGGTCGCTCGTCGCGACCAGGTCGGGACGCCCGTCGCCGTCGAGATCGGCGGCGGCGACGCCCGCGGCCCCGGCGGGCAACCCGATCGGTGAGCTCGGGTCCGGCGCGTAGCCGCCGCCCGCCTGGCGCAGCAGCACCACCATGGTGTTCGAGCCGTGGTTGGTCACCGCCAGGTCGGTGCGCCCGTCGCCGTCGAAGTCGGCCGCGGCGATGCCGGTGGCTCCTTCCCCGGTCGCCGCCGGCGAGGCGGGGTCGGTGACGAAGCCCGCGCCGCCCGCGTTCAGCAGCAGCGAGACGTTGCCGGAGCCGTAGTTGGCGACCGCGAGATCGGGGAGGCCATCGCCGTTCAGATCGCGGGCGACGATGCCTGACGGATGGGAGCCGACCGCGATCGGCGCGCCCTGGACGGCAAATCCGCCCAGCGCCTGCCGCAACAGCACCGTTACCGAGTCGCCACCGAAGTTCGTCACCGCCAGGTCGGGCCGCCCGTCGCCGTTGAAGTCGGCGACCGCGATCGCGCGCGGATTGACCCCGGTCGGCGCCGTGCCTTCGAGTTCGAAGCCGGCGACCGGACGGCGCAGCAGGACGCTCACGCCGCCCGCGTTGTAGTCGGGAACCAGGAGATCGGGACGCCCGTCGCCGTTCACGTCGGCCGCCGCGATCGCCCCCGCCCCGGGTGCCGACGGGGGCGCCGCTTCCGCGCTCCAGCCGCCGCCAGGTTTGCCGAGCAGCACCGTGACCGACTGGGAGACGTAGTTCGACACGGCGATGTCGGGGCGCCCGTCGCCGTTGAAGTCGGCCACCGCCGCCCCGCTCGGCCCGCTCCCGGTCGCGAGCGGCGACCCGGCTGCCGCGGCGAACGCGCCCGCCCCGTTGCCGAGGAACAGCGAGAGGTCACTGCTGGTCCCGTTCACCGCGCCGACGTCGGCCCGCCCGTCACCGTCGAGGTCCTGCGCCAACGCCCCATACGGCTGAGCGCCGACCGGCAGGGGCGAGCCTGGCGCGGGACCGAACGCCGCGTCGGCCGACCCGGCTCCCCAGCCGACCGCGAGGCACGCGCCGACGAGGAGGGCACAACATCTATCGGTTATCGCGACTCTCCCCAGAGTGGTACGAGCCTAGATGATCGGTTCCGCGAGGTGAAGGGCGGGAGACCGGGCGGGACGGGCGGGACGGGCGAGGGATGAGGCGTCTCAAGCTGGCGCCCGGTCAGATCCACGGCCCCCTCAAGCTGACGCCCCATGGCGGAAAGGGATGCGGCCGTCTCGTCCACGGCCCGGGCAGGCTGTGGCCGTGGCCGAGACGGCCGAGGGTGCGGGGAGCGGGCGGGGGGACGCACGGAGGGCCCCCGGGGGTGGTGCGGGCGGGTGAGGCGGATCCCTCACGGGTCTCCCACGGATCCCCCCGATCCCGATCCCGGGGCCGGAGGGTGCGACCGATCCGTCACGGGACCGTCACCGAAGGGGGACCCCGTCACGAAGACGTCGGGAACGTCACCCTTCCCTCCCACCCTTCGCCATTACTCAAGGATCTCCGTGTTTGGTTTTGGTTGCTCAGCAACCAAAACTCGACGCGCGTCCCACGGACCCCCCGATCCCGGCCTCCGGGGGCCGGAAGGTGCGACCGTTCCGTGATGGGACCGTCACGGAGGAGGGATCTGGTCACGGAGATGTCGGGAAGGTCGCGAGTGTGACGGGACCCTCACCGGACCGGGGCCCCGTCACGAAGACGTAGGGAACTCCACGCCTCCTCCCGTGTTGTCCAACGCTCACGGACGCGTTCCCGGGCCTTCTTTCCGGGCCCGAAAAGAGACCGAAGGGTCCCGGGAGGGTGACGTTCCCGGCATCCTCGTCACCGATCGGGGCCAGGTGTGGCCTCTCCCGCACGGACCCGTCACGGAGGTCCGACCTCCCCCCGTCCCTGCGTCTCCCCCCAGCCCTGTCCCGCCTCTTTCACGACCCCCTCCCGTCCCCGTGCCCGCCTCCCCACGACCCCCTCCCGTCCCCGTGCCCGCCTCCCCACGACCCCCTCACGTCCCTGTGCTCTCTTCCCTACGAACCCCTCCCGTCCCTGTACCCGCCCCCCCGACCGCCCTCCCGTCCCGGGCGCCTCATGGCGCTCACAGCCTGCCAGGAGCGCCATGAGGCGCCCGGGACGCACCTCGGACGGGTGGGGGGACCGGGGTCGCGCCGCCACGCGCGCCGCGCCGCAACTCGGACGCGCGCCCCGCTCCACACCCCGGCCAAATCTCGGACCATGGCGCGGGCACGGCGTGGGGACCCTCAGCTGAGGTCGAACCAGACGGTCTTCAGCCGCATGTACTTCTCCAGCGCGTGGAGGGAGCGGTCGACGCCGATGCCGGACTGCTTGTACCCGCCGAAGGGGAGGGAGTTTTCGCCGCGGTCGTAGGTGTTGACGTAGACGGTGCCGGCGTCCAGTTCGCGGGCGAGGCGGTGGGCGCGGCGGACGTCGCCGGTCCAGACGCCGGCGGCGAGGCCGAAGATGCTGTCGTTGGCGACCGCGGCGACGGCGTCGGCGCTCGCCTTGATCGTCGCCAGGACCGGGCCGAAGATCTCCTCGCGGGCGACCCGCATCCGCGGCTCGACGCCGGTGAGGACGGTCGGTTCGACCGCCAGCTCCACCGACGCCGCGGGCGCTCCCCCGCGGGCCAGGCTCGCCCCCTCGGCAAGTCCGACGCCGATGTAGTCGACCACCCGCTCGAACTGGGTGCGGTCGACCAACGGGCCCATCACGGTCGCCTCGTCGAAGGGATCGCCGGGCGCCCAGGCGACCGCCGCCTCCGCCACCAACCCGACGAAGTCGTCGTGGATCGACTCCTCCACGATCAGCCGGGAGCCCGCGTTGCAGACCTCCCCCGCCCCGTGGAAGATGCCCTCGGCGACGAAGGCGGCGGCGCGCTCCAGGTCGGGGGCGTCGGCGAGGACGATCTGCGGCGACTTGCCGCCGCACTCCAGCCACACCGCCTTCATGTTCGATTCCCCCGAGCAGCGGAGGAAGAGCTTGCCGACCGCGGTCGATCCGGTGAAGGTGAGGACGTCGACGTCCGGATGCAGGCCGAGCGCCCGGCCGGTCACCTCGCCGGTGCCGGTCACCGCGTTCAGGACCCCGTCCGGGAGGCCCGCCTCGGCGCCCAGCTCGACCAGCCGCACGCCCGCGAGGCTCGACTGCTCGGCCGGCTTCAGTACCACCGAGTTGCCCGCGGCGAGCGCCGGGCCGAGCTTGTACACCGGCATCATCACCGGGAAGTTCCAGGGGGTGACCGCGGCGACGACGCCAACCGGCTCGCGCGCCGAGTAACCGAACGCCTCGACCGCGGTCGGCACCACGTCGCCGTAGACCTTGTCGACGGCCTCGGCGAAGAAGCGCAGCTCCCGTCCCGAGGAGTCGATCTCCCGCAGCGCATCACGGATCGGCTTGCCGGTCTCCAGCGTGATCAGCAGTGCCAGCTCCTCGCGGTGCGCCTCGAGCAGGGCGACGAAGGCGTGCATGACCCGCTTGCGCTCCCGCGGCCCCGCCTGCGACCAGGTGCCGCCCTCGAAAGCACGCCGCGCCGCGGCGACCGCGGCGTCGACCTCGCGCTCGTCGCACAGCGGCAGCTCGGCGAGCGCGTCGTCGCGCAGCGGGCTGGTCGCTGCCAGCCGCTCCCCGGCCCCGGCGAACGGCTCGCCGTCGACGAAGGCATGGGCCGGAAGCGGCAGCGCGGCGGCGCGGGCGCGCCAGTCGGCAACGGGGTCAGTCACGGGCAACGGGTCCTCCGATCGTCTCGATGAAGTCGGGGTGGCCGGCGAGGGCGAAGTGGCGCTCCGGTTCGGTCTCGCGGACCGCGCCGCCGGCACCCAGCACCAGGAGCTCGCCGCCGAGGTAGTCCCAGAGGCGCTCGGAGCGGCGGTAGGCCATCGCGTCGAAGCGCCCGGCGGCGACCCAGAGCAGGTCGAGTGCCATCGAGCCACTCTCACGCAGGCCGCGCGCCGGTTCCAGTGGGCGGCGTCCCGGGCCGCCGCCGGCGTTGTCGAGCGGCAGGTTGTCGGCGATCACCGCGTCTTCGAGGTGCTCGGGGCGGCGCACGCTCACCGGTCCCCCGTTCAGGAGCGTCGGCCCGCCGAGCTCCACGGCCCCGGTCTCACCGCGCAGCGGGTCGTGGGTGACGGCGAGGCGCGGCTCGCCCCCCACCGCGAGGCAAAGGGCGACGGCGAAGTGCGGTACCCCGGCGGCGAAGTTGGTGGTGCCGTCGAGCGGGTCGACGCACCAGACGCGGTCCGAGCCGCGGTCGGTGGAGCCGCTCTCCTCGGCCAGCACCGAGTCCTCCGGCCGGCGCTCCGCCAGCGCGCCGAGGATCAGTCGCTCGGCGTCGACGTCGGCGGCGGTGACGACGTCGCGCCGCGAGCCCTTGAAGTTGGGCTTGTCGACCCCGGCGAGGAAGCGCTCGCGCAGCAGCTCCCCCGCCGCCTCGGCGATCGTGATCGCGGCCGCGAGATCATCGCTCAGCCCGGCCACGCCCCGCCCTCCCCGCGGCAGACCGCCGCGTGCGCTTCGTCGAGCAGCTGCGCCGCAACCGCCGGGCGCAGGGCCGACGACAGCGCCTCGACCTCGTCGGCCTTGCCGATCCCGATCACCCGGCGGGCGATCTCGGCGCCCGCAAAACGGACCGCGAGCGCCCGCACGTCCTCCAGCCAGTCATCGACGAACTCCGCCGTGAAGGTCGGGTCACGGCGCTCCGGCCAGAGCTCGCGCAGCTGGGCGCCGAACGCCTCCCAGGTCGTCGCCACCAGGGAGCCCGCCGCCTCCGCCGCCGGCTCGCGGCGCGCCGCCAGGCAGACGGCGGCGATCCGCTCGTGCGCCCAGAGCTCACCGACGTCCCAGGCCACCGGCCCGTAACGGGCGAACTCGGCGTCGATCACCCGCACCGACCCCGGCCCGACCATCACGCTGCCGGTGTGGAGGTCACCGTGGACGAGGGCTTCGCCGCGGGTCCGGTGGGCGATCTTCAGCGCCGCGATGCCGCTGCGGTAGGCGCGGTCACGGGCGAGCGCGGCAACCGTCGGCGCCACCTCCTCGTCGTAGACGTTGCGCGGGTCGCCCGCGTAGGGCTGCTCGTAGACGACCTGCTCCATCAGCTCGTGCATCGCCGCGTTCGCGGCGCCGGCCGCGGCGGCGGCGAGCTCCTCCGGCCCGAGCCGGAAGCTCGAGGTGTGGAAGGCGGCACGGGCGAGGAGGCGGCCGAGCGCCGCGGCCCCGTCGGCGTGGACGTCGCCGGCGGCCAGCGCGTCGCGGTAGATCAGGTGGTCCTCGACCAGTTCCATCGCCAGCACGTGGCGCTCGGCGTCGTAGTGGATCAGCTCCGGCACGAGGCCCTCGCCGAAGGGCTCCCAGGTCGCCATCAGGTGGGCCTCGCGGGCGGTGCGCTCGGCGCTCAGCGGCCAGTCGCGCAGGATCCGGACCCAGGGCAGGCCCTGCTTCAGCACCACCCCGCCCCGCTCGCCGCGGACGAGGTAGACCTCGTTGATGTTGCCTTCGTCGGGGCGTTCGACCGTTTCGACCGCGCCGACCCGCGGCGCCAGCTGCGGGTGGGCGGAGACGTAGGCGCCGGCCGCCGCGGCGTCGAAGGGGCGGGGGGAGGCGCCGGCGGCGTTCATCGGGCGCGCTCCTCGGCGGGCGGAGCCTTGGGCAGCTCGCTCCGCGCCGGCGCCGTCGGGGTCAGCGACGCCAGCGCGCTCGCGAGGCGCGGCGGCTCGCGTCCGGCGTCCGCGGCCGCCGCCACCCGCCGCACGCTTTCGCGGACGACGTGGGCGCCGAGCGTGCGCAGCGGCTCGGGCGGGAACGACGGCGCGGCGCGGTCGACCAGTGGCGAGCGGGTCCACTCGTCCTCGAGGCCGAGCGCGAGGCCGGCGAGCACCTGGCCGCCGACGATCGACGGCACCACGCCGGAGCCGCTCCACCCGACCCCGTAGAAGACCTTCGTCTCGCCGTCGAGCCGGCCCACCAGCGGCAGCCCGTCCGCGGTGCGGTCGACCGCCCCGGACCAGGCGGCATCGAGCTCGACCCGCTCCATATAAGGCAGCGTCCTGCGCATCGCCGCCGCCACGTCGGCGGCCCAGCGCGAGGCGCCCTCATAGCGCCCGCCGACCCGATTGAAGGGGGCGATCCGGTTGCCGCCGCGGCCGAAGGCGACCCGCCCCTCCGGCGTCGCCGTCCAGTAGAGGACGCGGGCCTGGGAGTCGCACACCGCCTCCCCGCCGATCCAACCGCGCTCGGCCAGCAGGCCCGGCACCGGTGCGCTCTCGACGAGGTCGCTGCCGACCACGAAGAGCTTCCCGCGCAGCTGCGGCAGGCGCGCCGCCCAGACGTTGGTCGCCAGCACCACCGCTCCCGCGCCCACCGTCCCCCCGGGCGTCGCCAGCTGCGGCCTGGTGCCGCCGCGCAGCCCGCTCACCGAGGTGCGCTCGAAGATCTCGACGCCCGCGGCCAGCGCCTCGGCGCGCAGCGCCGCGACCAGTCCCGGCGGCGAGAGCGAGCCCCCGCGCGGCTCCTCGATCGCGGCCGACACCCGCGGCGAACCGCTGCGCCGTTCGAGGTCATCGCGAGGCACCTCGAGGTAAGGCTCGGCGCCCAGCTCGCGCGCCTTGGCGACGGTCTCCGCCCACGGGCCGGGCGCGGCCTCCGGTCCCGGATCCCGGCCGCCCCGCTGCCCCGGCCCGGCGGTCCAGACCCAGCCGGCCTGGCGCAGCCCTACCTCGGGCCGCCGCCCGGCAAGGGCCACCAGCTCCTCGATGCCGGCCTCGGTGGCCCGCGCCAGCCGCACCGCCTCGGCTTCACCGCAGACCGCCTCGAGCGTCCCGGCGCGATCCCACCAGGAGTGGAACTGACCGCCGTTGCGGCCCGAGGCCCCGGCCCCGCAGCGATCGCGCTCCAGCACCGCGACGCCGGTCTCCGGCGCCAGCGCCTTGATCCGCAGCGCCGTCTGCAAGCCGACCAGCCCGCCCCCCACCACCGCCACGTCGAAGGACCGCGCGCGGCCCGGCGGCGGCAAGGTCACCCCTGCCGCCGGCCGGGCCGGCCACGGTCGATGCTCCATCCCTCGGCGCTCCGGCCCGCTCAGCGTTCCGGGTAGAGGTACTTCTGGACTTCGGGCGAGTTCAGGTTCTTCTTCGTCACCACGATGTAGTCGGGGTTGGTTTCTTTCGCCGGTTTCTTGCCTTCGTTCAGGTAGGCCGCGGCCTGGCGCACAGCTTCCTGGCCCATTTCGTACGCCTTCTGCACGATCAGCGTGTTGAAGGTCCCGTTTTCGAGGGCTTCGACCTCGTCCGGGGCACCGTCGAAGGCGACCACCTTCACCTGGCCGACCTTGCCCGCCGCCTTCAGCGCGTTGGCGGCGCCGATCCCGACGAGCTCGTCGGAGGCGAAGATCCCTTTCAGTTCCGGGTTCGCCTGCAGGGTCGCCTGCACCTTGGACGCGGCTTCGGTCGGTTCGTCGGGCGAGTACTGAGGCTGGACCTGTTCCAGCCCCGGGTAGGACTTCAGTTTTTCGTCGAAGCCTTCCTGGCGCTGGTCGGTGGTCGAGGCGCCCGGCGTGTAACCGAGGTACAGCACCTGACCCTTGCCGCCGGTCAGTTCGTTGAGCTGTTCGGCCGCCAGTTCACCGCCGGTCTTGTTGTTGGAGGTGATCACCGAGAGCGGCAGGCTCGGGTCGTTGACCGTGGTGTCGACCATGATCGTCGGGATCCCCGCCTGCTTGAACTGGTTGACCGGGGCGATCAGGGCGTTCGCGTCGAGCGGCTCGAGGATCAGCGCTTCCGGCTTGGTCGCCAGCACGCTGGCCAGCTGGGAGACCTGCACGCTGGTGTCGAACTTGGCCGGCGACTGGACCGAGAGTTCGATGCCTTCTTCCTTGGCCGCCGCTTCCGCCCCGTGCTGGATCGCGATGCAGAAGGGGCAGCCGGCCTGCCCGGCGAGCTCGAGCGCGACCGTGCCGCCGCCCCCGTTGCTCGAGGATCCGCCGCTTTCGCCGCCGGTGCTCCCACCGCTCGTGTTGGAGCTGCTGCTCGACCCGCAGGCGGCGACGCCCAGTGCGACCACAACCGCCACCGCGACTATCAGGATTGTTTTCAGTGGACTCGACTTCATCTCATACTCCTCCGTTGATGGCGTTGGGTCAGGTAGAGGGACCGGCCTGGCGACGCAGTTGGTCGATGTAGACGGCGACGATCAGCACCGCGCCGACGGCGACGTTCTGCCAGAAGCTTTCGATCTGCAAGATCACGAAGCCGTTGAGGAGGACGGCCGGGATCAGGACGCCGATCACCGTGCCGAACATGCGGCCGCGTCCGCCGAAGAGGCTGGTGCCGCCGATCACCACGGCGGAGATCGCCGACAGGGCATCCTGCGAGTGGGCGGCGAGGGTGGCGGTGCCGAAGCGGGCGATGTCGACCACCGAGACGATCCCCGCCAGCGCCCCCATCAGGACGTAGAGGGTCAGCATGTGGCGGTCGACCCGGATGCCGGCGCGGCGCGCCGACTCGACGTTGGCACCGAGCGCGTAGGTGCGCAGGCCGAAGCGCGTCTTCGAGAGCAGCACCCAGAGCACCGCGGTCACGGCGGCGGCGGTGACGATCGGCCAGGGCAGGATCCCGAAGGCTTCCCCGAGGCCGAAGTCTTCCTGCAGCGGCAGGGGCAGGCCGCTGACGTTGGTGCCGCTGGAGATCACCTCGGCGAGGCCGAGCGCCATCCCCAGCGCCGCCAGGGTGGCGATGAAGGGCGGCACCTTCAGCCGCAGGATCACGAACGAGTTGAAGAGGCCCCAGGCGACGCCGGAGGCGATCGCGACCGCGACCCCGGCGGCGATCGCCAGGCCGAGGTGGTGGTAGGCGAGCGGCCCGGTGTCGGGACCGGTCCCGGCGACGGCGTTGATCGTCTTCGCCGAGAGGACCGCGGCGAAGATGACGACCGAGCCGATCGAGAGGTCGAGGCCGCCGGCGATCAGAAGGAGCGTCATCCCGGCCGAGAGGATCATCAGCTCCGACGCGTCGACGCCGATGTTCTTGATGTTGGCGACGGAGAGGAAGCTGCCCGGCGGGCTGAGGATCCAGAAGGCGACGACGAGGGCGAGCAGGATGATCCCGATCGTCAGGTCCTCGGACCGGCGGCTCTGCGAGAAGAAGCGCTCGCGGACGGTGGACAGCGCGCTCACCGTTCGTCCTCGGCTTCTGCCTCGGCATCCGGCTCCGCGTCCCCGCCGAGGCCGGCCATCAGCAGGGTCAGCTCTTCGAGGCTGGTGTCGGCGGCGCGGCGGACCGCGGCGCGGCGACCGAGCCGCATCACCGTCACCGTATCGGCCACCTCGAGGACGTGGGCCATGTTGTGGGAGATGAGGAGGACCGAGACGCCCTTCTGCTCGCAGACCCGGCGGATCAGCGAGAGGACGACCTCGGTCTGGCGCACGCCGAGCGCCGCGGTCGGCTCGTCCATGACGATCAGCGCGGTGCCCCAGACGGCGGCGCGAGCGACGGCCACCGCCTGGCGCTGGCCGCCCGACATCGTCCCGACCTCGGCCTCCAGCGAGGGCAGCTCGACCCCGAGGTCCGCCAGCGCGACCGAGGCCTCCTGGCGCATCCGCGACCGGTCGAGGAAGCCGAGGCGACCGCGGACGCCGCCCCGCAGCGGCTCGCGCCCGAGGAAGATGTTGGCGCCGGCGTCGAGCGAGGGGGCCAGCGCAAGGTCCTGGTAGACGGTCTCGATCCCGGCGCCCTGGGCGTCGCGCGGGCCGTGGAAGTGAACCTTGGCGCCGCGTAGCTCGAGCTCCCCCGCGTCGGGGGAGATGACCCCGGAGAGGGTCTTGACCAGGGTCGACTTGCCGGCGCCGTTGTCGCCGATCAGGGCGTGCACTTCGCCATCGCCGACCTCGAGGTCGACGCCGCGCAGGGCTTCGACCTGGCCGTAACGCTTGCGGATCCCCCGCGCGGCGAGGAGCGTCATCGCGCCGCCTCCTCTCGCCGCCCGTCCCCCGGACGCGAACAGGCGTCGACGGACGGCGACGCGGAACGTCTCATCGCGCCGCCACCCCCAGCGGCTCCTGCGGGAAGGCGCCGCGGATTTCGCAGGCCCGCTCGGCCGCCGCGGCGGCGGCGGCCATCGCGTCGGCGACCGGCGCGCCGCCGCTCCGGGCGAGGACGAAGGCGGCGATGAAGGCGTCGCCGGCGCCGCAGGTATCGACCGGATCGATCTTCCCGGCGGCGCGGACCATGTCGACCCCCGCGCCCCGGGCGGCGCTGCCGTGCCGGCCGCACAGTGCCACGGCCAGCTTCGCGCCGCCCGCCAGCGCGGCGTCGAGCAGCGCGGCCATCGCCGCGTCGGGCTCGCGCTCCCAGGAGTAGAAGACGACGTCGAAGCCCGCGAGGCCATCGGTGGCGTGGAGGGTGGAGAAGTCGTAGGAGAGGCCGGGGCCGGGGCCGACCGCCGCGCGCAGCTCGGCGGGAGTCGGCGAGGTGACGCCGTGGACCCAGCGGGCGCCGGCGAGGAGGTCGGCTGCCGCGGGGGAGAACCGGTAATCGGCGGAGACGCCGAGCCGCTCGTCGGCGAGCACCCGCTCGCCCGCGTCGGCCAGGGCGATCCGGGTCACACCGGTCCGGCCGGGCCGGGTCTCGAGCGCGCCGAGGTCGACGCCGGTTGCGGCGGCGGCGGCCCGCAGGCGGGCACCGTCATCGTCGTCGCCGACCGCGCCCGCGAAGGCGGCGGCATGCCCGGCGCGCTGCCAGGCGACGGCGACATTGAGCGCGTTGCCGCCCGCGAATTCGACCCCGTCCTCGTAGACGTCGATGCAGCACTGGCCGATTGCGACCAGGTCGGCGGGGGCGCCCGCGGCGCTGCCGGGGGTCTCCGTATCGATCGTCTCGTCTGCCGTCATCGGTTCTCTCTCCAGCTCGTGTGAGAGCGCTATCAACACTCTCGGGCGGAGAAGGTAGCAGAAATTGAGAGCGCTATCAGGATCGCTAGGATTCGCGCCGTGAGGGAACCGAGCGACATGCCGCGCCAGGCGCGGCGGGTGACGATCAAGCAGGTCGCCGAACAGGCCGGGGTCAGCCAGGCGACCGCGGCGCGGGTGCTCGGCGAGTACGGGCACGCGAGCGAGGCGGCGCGCGAGCAGGTCGCCATCGCCGCGGAGAGGCTCGGCTACGTCGCCAACCACGCCGCCCGCACCCTGGCGTCGGGAAGCTCGCGGACCGTCGGCCTCCTCGTCGGCGACGTCGAGAATCCCTTCTTCGCCACCGCCGCCCGCGGCCTCGCCGATGCCCTCGAGCAGGGCGGCCACACCCTGCTGTTGGCGAACTCCGACGAAGACGTGGACCGCGAGGAGCAGGCGATGCGGGCCTTCGCCACCCGCCAGCTCGACGGCCTCGTGATCAGCCCGGTCGCCCATACCGACCGCGCCCCGCTCAGTTGGGCGGGGCCGCTGGTGCAGATCGACCGGGTGGTCGACGACCTCTCGGTCGACTCGGTGGTGGTCGACAACCGGGCCGGGGCGGAAGCCGCGGTCCTCCACCTCGCCTCGTGCGGGCACGCACCGATCGGGATGCTGTCGGAGCCCGCGGAGATCTCCTCGACCGCCGAGCGCCTCGCGGGCTACCGGGCGGCGCTGGCGGGGCTCGGGATGGAGTTCGACGAGCGCTTCGTCGCCGTCGCCGCCCCCACCCAGGACAGCGCCTACGAAGTAGCCAAGGAGATGCTCGCCGGGCCGGATCGCCCGCGGGCGATCTTCACCGCCTCCAACTTCATGACCGCCGGAACCTTCCACGCGATCCGCGACCTTGGCCTGCGCGTCCCCGACGACGTCGCCCTGGCGGGCTTCGACGACCTCGACTGGACGACCCTGGTCGACCCGCCGATCACCGTCGTCGCCCAGCCGGTGATCGAGATCGGCAGGCGCGCCGGCGAGCTCCTGCTCGACCGCCTCCGCGGTGACGACGGCCCGCCGCGCCAGGTCGTCCTACCGACCGAACTGGTGGTGCGCCGCTCCTGCGGCGAGGGCTGAGCTCAGCCCTCGCCGTGCATCCGCCCGGGAGGGGCGCCTCCGCCCCGCCCCCGCGTTCGCACTTTGCCGTAACCGGCACGGCAAAGTGCGAACGCGGTGTGACGGATGGGGGCCCGGAGGGATGGGGCCTTGGGAAGCTGCCGCCCTCGAGGGAAGGGATGCTGCCCGAGGAGGCTGCCATCCGTGGCGGAAAGGGCCCCGGGCCCCTCAAGCTGTCGCCCGGGAGGAAAGGGATGCGGCCGTCTCGTCCACGGCCCCGGCAGGCCGTGGGCGTGGCCGAGAGGTCGGGTATGAGAGGCGTGAAGGAAGGCTCGCCGGAGGCTCACGGGAGTGCCACGGCTCCCTGCCAGGAGCGCCGCGGATCCGTCACCGACCCCAGGCATCGTCGGAGAGATGTCGGAGGTTCCCCGTCCGGTGCGTGCGTGTCCGACCCTCGCCGGGGGGCCCCTGTCCTTTGTAACCCTCTGGGTTACAAAGGACAGGGGCCCCTGGACGCGTCCTCGTCCCGGCCCTGGATGTGACCGAAGAATCGGGGAAGCGTGACGTTCCCGGCGTCTTCATCACCGATCCGCCGCATTGGATCCTTCTTCCATGCGGGACCTTCACGGAGGTCCGGCCTTCCTCACGTCCCTGTGACGCCTTTCCCACGACCCCCTACCGTCCCGGGCGCCTCATGGCGCTCACAGACTGCAAGGAGCGCCACGAGGCGCCCGGGACGTGACTCGGACGAGCGCCCCGGCCGCGGATCGCGGCCGTCCTCAGCCCTCCGGCCGGCGCAGCACGGTGAAGGTGAAGACGTCGCCACGGTGGTGGTCGCGGGTGTAGAGACAGAGCCGGCCCGCCTCGTCGACGCAGCGCTCGGCGATCAGGAGCCACTCGGTCTGGCCCTCGACCTCGGCCAGCCGCGCGACCTCCTCCGGCAGCCCCGTCGCCTGCAGCTGGGCGGCGGAGGAGACGGGCCGGTGACCGCGGGCGGCGAGCCACTCGGTCAGGGAGTCGGCGAAATCGGCGACGTCAGGCTCGGCGCCGTCGAGATAGTCGGCGGGGAAGGCGGCGACGGAGTAGATCAGGAGCTTCTTGCGGTGCAGCCGCAGCCGCCGCAGACGGACGATCGGGGCGCCGCGGTCGAGGTCGAGCGCCTCCGCCTCGGCTGGGCTCGACGCGTCCCGCTCGACCGACAGCACCCGCGTGGTCGGCTTGAAGCCGCGCGACTGGAGCATCTCGGTGGCGCTCTCGAAGATCGTCACCGGGCGGTCGACGGCAAGCCCGGCCCCCGCCGCGACGAAGCGGCCGAGGCCGTGGCGGACGTCGACGGTCCCGTCCTGCTCGAGCAGCTTCAGCGCCTCGCGGACGCTGCCGCGGGCGGCGCCGAAACGGGCCACCAGCTCCGGCTCGGAGGGCAGTTTGTCGCCCGGCCCCAGGTCCTCCTCACGGATCAGGCTGCGCAGCCGGTCGGCCAGCTGGAGCGGGATCGGCCGGCGATCCTCGCGCAGGAGATCGCCCGGCGGGTTCATCTCCCGATCATAGGAAAGGACCTCGGGCGAGGGTTGGGGGCGCCCGTAGCTGACGCCCGCTCAGATCCGCGACCCTCGAGCTGTCACCGCCGGGGAAAGGGACCCGGGTCCATGGGGAGAGGGAAGGGTTCGGAAGGAGTGCCGCGGATCCATGCCAGGAGTGCCATGGATCCCTGCCAGGAGTGCCATGGATCCCTGCCAGGAGTGCCATGGATCCCTGCCGGGAGTGCCATGGATCCCTGCCGGGACCGTCACGGAAGAGGGACCTCGTATGAGAGGTGCCAGGAACGTCACCCTTCCTCCCGTCTTCCTCAGACGTTGCAATCACGTGATGTCGGTTTGACCCTCCCATGGGAGGGTCAAGGTACGGAGCACGTCCCCGGGCCCTTTCTCCGGCTCGCCCCACCGGTCAGGGATCTCCGTGGTTCGAAATGGTCGCCATACGCCCATTTCGAACCACGGAGACGTCGGGAACCCCACGCCTCCTCCCGTGTTGTCCAACCGTCACGGACGCGTTCCGTACTTTGACCCTGCCATGGCATGGTCAAAGTACGGAACGCGTTCCCGGGCCCTCTTTTCGGGCCCGGGAACAGCCCGAAGGATCCGGAAAGGGTGACGTTTCCGGCCTCTTCGTCACCGATCGGGGCGGGGTGTGGCCTCTCCCGCACGGACCCGTCACGGAAGTCCGACCTCATGACGTCCCTGTCCCGCCTTTTTCACGACCTCCCCCCGTCCCTGCGTCTCCCCCCATCCCTGCCCGCCTTTTTCACGACCCCCTCCCGTCCCTGTGTCGTCTTTTTCACGACCCCCTCCCATCCCTGTGCCCGCTTCCCCACTACCCCCTCACGTCCCGGGCGCCTCATGGCGCTCACAGCCTGCCAGGAGCGCCATGAGGCGCCCGGGACCATCTCGGACGGGCGCGGGGTCGGGGTCGGGGCGCGACACGGACCGGCGGGGGCGGCCGCGGGTCGCGCGCCATCTCGGACGACCGGAGCGGCCGGGGTCGGGCGCAACGCGCCGCCGCAACGCATCTCGGACGGCCGCGGCGGTCGGGGTCGCGCCGCCACGCGCACCCGCGCCGCACCTCGGACGGCCCCGCACCGCTCCGCCCCAAACTCCGATGAAGCCCTAGTAGTCCACGCGTCGGTAGTAGCGGCGGGTCGTCAGCGGGTGATCGCGCAGGACCTCGAGGTGGGCGCTCAGCCGCTCCAGCACGGTGGCGAGGAGGACTGGGGAGACCAGGGCCCGGACCTCGGCATCGATGCCGGGCAGGTCGAAGTCGGCGGTGTCGAGCACGGTCACCTTCTCGGTGACGGTCGGGGCGAAGGCCGCCACCCGCTCGGTGAGCGGCCGCGCCGCGTCCTCGCCCTGGAAGACGACCACGCTGACGCCGCGCTCGACCAGCTCCAGCGTGCCGTGGAAGAAGTCGGAGGCGTGGATCGGCCGGGTGCGGATCCACTGCATCTCCTCGAGGATGCAGGTGCCGTAGTACCAGGCCTCGGCCCAGGTCGAGCCGGCCCCGGCGATGATGTGGAAGGGCTCGTCGCGGAACGCCTCGGCGAGCGCGGCGGCGCGCGGCTCGAACGCCCGCTTCACCTCCACCAGCAGCTCCGGGAGCTTGGTCAGCTGGGCGACCGTCTCGTCATAACGCTCGAAGCGGCCGCGGGCGCGCATGATCGAGAGCACCAGCAGCAGCGACTGGAGGAAGAACGACTCCGAGGAGGTGTCGTCCTCGGCGAAGTTGGTGAAGTTGAGGTCGGCCGCCGCGGCTACGGGCGAGTCGGCGTGGCCGGTGAGCGCGATCACCTTGGCGCCGCGGCCCTGGGCGTAGGCGAGCACCTCGATGCTCTCCTTGGTGGTGCCGGAGAGCGAGGGGATGACGACGATCGACCGCTCGCCGAGGTCGGCGGAGCCCATCGCGACGAGCTCGGCAGCGTGCTGGAGGCGGACCGGGAAGGCGCCGCTGCGATCGAGCAGCTGGGCGGCCGGGAGCATCAGCACCCCCGCCCCGCCGGCCCCGAGGAAGTAGAGGTTCTCGCGCCCATCCGCCAGCAGGTCGGCGACCGCCTGGTCGAGCGGGCCCGCGAGGGCGACCGCCCCGCCCTGGATCGAGATAAACCGCGGCTCGTCGAAGTTCAGCATCGGATTCCTTGCGTTTGCGGGGGTGGTCTCGGCGCCGTGCGCCAACTTGTAGGACATCCTACATGTATCGCTGAGCCCCGTCGCCTCGCAGGAACCACGCGATCTCGGCCTGGCGCTCGACGACCGCGGCGATCTCGAGCGCCGCCTCCACCGAGGGGCCCGCGGCGAGGACCCCGTGGCGGCCCAGGAGCACGGCCGCGGATGCGCCCATCGCGGTGACGGCGGCCTCGGCCAGCAGGCTCGATCCCGCGGGCGCCGGCGGGCTCGTGGCGATCGGGCCGATCGCGTAGTACTCGTTTTCCTCCGTGGTCGGGAGGAGCGGCTCGGCCAGGTAGCTCCAGGCGGTGGCGGCCGGGCTGTGCGTGTGCACCAGGGCCTCGATGTCCGCCCGGTTCCGGTAGGCGGAGAGGTGGAGCGGGGTCTCGATCGACGGCCGCAGGGCACCGGCGAGCACGGCCCCGCCGTCGAGGTCGACCACCACCAGGTCATGGGGCCGCAGCCGGAGGAAGGGGACCCGCGAGGGCGTGATGATCATCCGGGACCCGACCCGCCGGCTGACGTTCCCGACGGTGCCGACGACGAGGCCGGACTCCGCGAGGGCACGCGCGCCGTCGAGAACCTCCCGGCGCGCCGCGCGCGAAGCCGTCGACCCGCGCCGTATCCGGCGCCCGAGTGTGAGGCGTCGCGGGACCACCGGGACTTTTTAGTACGTCTCGACGATCTCGTAGAGCGTCGTCCGCTGGGCGGGGATGCGGCCGGCCCTGCGGGCGGCCCCCACCAGGTCCTCGACCTCCAGGCGGACCCCGTGCCGGGACCCCGCCATGCGCGAG